>JAAEMV010000263.1 GCA_024225195.1 Planctomycetaceae bacterium
GGCGTGCTGGCTTGTTCAGTGATAGCAAAAATGCCCCCGTGTTCGTGCATTCCTGAATCGCCCATAATACAACCCTAAAAACCGTCTGTAACCGATTTGACCTGATTGGTATACTCTTCCTAAACCACCCGTTTTTTCATTGAACCTCACTGTTCATTCAGCTCGAAAAAACGATACAAACCATAAAAAATCCGACTAGAGCCCATCAAGATGTGGGGGCAAGCGGGTTTCCAATTTCTCTACTTGCCGGCTGATCAAGCCGCCAGTGGAAAGAATTAATAAGTCAACAAAGGATGGATTGACGTGGCAAAACGCCGGCCTGCGAAAAAGAAGACGAGCAAAGTCTCAAAAGAGACCGCGACTAGAAAAGCAAAATCAAAAAAAGCAAACCGCGGTGGCGATGACTCACTTTTTGATGACAAGGAGTTGGCAGGTTATGAACCTGTGCCCCTGCGACTGGCAGCACAAACACGCTATCTAAATTATTCGCTTTCTGTAATCACCTCCCGAGCGCTTCCGGACGTCCGTGATGGACTCAAGCCCGTTCAGCGGCGAATTCTATACACGACCCGTCAGCTCGGGCTCGATCATAATTCTAAACATCGCAAAAGTGCGAAGGTTGTCGGTGACGCGATGGCCAATTACCATCCGCATGGCGATAGCTCGATCTACGATGCTCTCGTGCGGATGTCGCAACCTTTTTCACTGCGGATGCCACTGATTGACGGCTCGGGGAATTTCGGTTCCATCGATGGCGACAATGCCGCGGCCATGCGATACACCGAATGCCGTCGCACACAAATCGCTGGCGAAGTACTCTCTGATCTGGCAACGCGAACCGTCGCGTTTCGACCTAACTATGATGGCAGTCGCGAAGAACCGGTAGTTCTTCCCAGCAAAATCCCCAATCTATTGCTTAACGGGGCAACGGGCATCGCAGTTGGAATGGCGACGAATATTCCACCTCACAACCTCAAAGAACTCTGTCGCGCTCTTTTGAAGTTATTGAAAGACCCGGAAACCAAGCCTTACCAATTGGTTGCGAATGATGCAGTTCACGGACCCGACTTTCCAACGGGCGGTCAAGTCATTAACACCAAGGAGGAGCTCAGGGAAATTTATCGAACGGGTCAAGGCGCGATCAAAATCCGAGGAACCAGCAAACTCATTGGTGGGAACAAGAAAACAGGTCGCATCTTACAAATCAATTCGATCCCCTATGCCGTCAACAAAGCGGTTCTTGTTGAGAGAATTTCCGAGTTGGTCTACACCGGTAAACTTCCGCTTGTCGTTGAAATTCGCGACGTCTCTACCGATGATATTCGAATTGACTTACATCTTAAAAAAGACGCCGATGAGAAAAAGGTTCTGGCGTTTTTATATAAAAACACACAGTTTCAAACTAACTTTAACGTCAACCTCACCTGTTTAGTTCCCACTGAAAACCCGGATGTTGGGCGTCCAGAGCGGCTTGGCCTTAAAGAAGCACTTTGGTATTTCCTACAATTCCGCCTCGAGGTTGTTACCAAACGTTTGGAAAACGAACTGGAAACGTTGAGTAAACGAATCCATATCCTGCGTGGTTTTGTAACCATTTTTGATGCACTCGATGAGATCATTCGGATCATTCGAAAGAGTGATGGCAAAGCGGATGCTGCTGCCAAGATCATGAAACGATTTCCAGTGAAAGAAAGCCGGGGAAAACAGCAGGGGCTTGATGCCGAACAAACGGACGCCATTCTCGAATTAAAGCTCTATCGTTTGGCACGCCTGGAAATCAATTTGGTGACTGATGAGCTTAAGAAAAAAGAAAAACGAGCGAGGGAAATTCGCCGACTTCTCAAGGAAGATACAGCCGATACCAACGCCTCGGGCTGTTGGAAAATTGTCAGAACCGAAATAGAAGACATCGTTAAAGATTTCTGCAGTCAACCAGAAGCCAAGCGAAGAACAATCATTCAAGCAGCGGGCCGTGAAGTTGAGATCAATGCGGAAGATTTCATCGTTGCCGAAGACTGTCATGTTTTGATTACAAAAGATGGTTGGGTAAAACGACAGCGTAATATTGCGGCTCCCGCCAAAAGTCGATTACGGCAAGGTGACGCGGTACTCGCCTGCGTTGCTGGCTCCACACGCAACACCGTCGGCTTCTTTTCATCGACCGGAGTCTGCTACACCGCAAGGATGATTGACATCCCGGCTTCGACCGGATTTGGCGAACCAATTCAAAAGTTGTTTAAATTAAAAGACGGGGAAAAAATTGTCAGTGCAATGTCCTTCGATTCCCGTGTGATTGGTAATATCTTTGTTGATCCCAAACAGCCGGACTACTGTCCTGAGGTGCATGGACTTGCAGCCTCGAACAATGGCTATGCATTGAGATTTGGACTCGAAACCTATGTCGAACCGTCGACTCGAAGTGGACGCAAATACGCGAGAACTTCAGCAGGTGCAGAATTAATCGGGGTGTATCCGATCGACGGTACGGAGACCATTCTCGCTATTTCTGCAGATTGCCGGGCCATGGTTTGTCCAGCCGAAGATATCAATTACCTTTCCGGCGTGGGCAAAGGGGTCATGCTCATTAAGCTGGCCAAAACGGACCGTCTGGTCGGCTTTAAGCCGTCTAAAGGCGACCGTGATTTACTCCTCGTTGAAACCAATCGCGGGGCGCAGAAGACAATTTCCACGGCTAAATACCGAGTCACATCGAGAGGTGGCAAAGGAAATGAAATTCAGAAAAATGGCAAAATCTCGAAAGTCGTTTGGTCTCCCGTGGAATCACCCGGTGAGCTAAAGCCTCTGAAAAAGAAATAGATTCCACTACTCAAATCCGCCCTTCACGAAACCAAATTTCCTACCGGCCACAAAATCAGTATGAGCACCGCAACCAATAAAAAACGCTACGACGGCGACAACATTGTTGTTCTCGAAGGGCTTGAACCCGTCCGGAAGCGCCCGGGCATGTACATCGGTGGAGTGGGTACCGCTGGCCTTCATCACCTGATCTGGGAAATCCTCGATAACTCAGTCGACGAGGCAATGAATGGGCACGCAACGGAAATTACACTTCAACTCCACAAGGATGGAGAGACTGTGACCGTCTCTGATAACGGGCGTGGCATTCCAGTCGACAAACACTCAAAAACAAAAAAGAGCGCTCTGGAAACTGTTCTTACGGTCCTACACGCAGGCGGAAAGTTTGATGGCAACAACTACAAGACCGCAGGCGGACTGCATGGTGTTGGTGCATCTGTCGTCAATGCACTTTCAAAAAAATTAGTTGCCATCGTTAAACGGGGTGGTGCCCAGTACAGAATGGAGTTCTCCAAAGGACATCCGCAATCAAAACTCCAGAAACTTAAAGGGACTGTCCGCGGAACGGGAACCGCGATAACCTTTTCCCCCGACCCCACGATCTTTCCGCGAACGGACTTTAACGCCGCAACGATTCGGCATCGACTCGAAATTGCCAGCTTCCTTCATCGGGGGATTAAGGTTCATTTTGCCGACGACGCCAACAAGTCAAAAGAAACATTTCACCACGAACAGGGCATCGTAGATTACCTCGGCAAAGTCCTCAAAGAACGAAACGCGCGACCAATTCATGAATCAGCGTTTACAATCCGCGTGGATGATCCAGCGCGAATCGAATTGGCGCTGCAGTGGACTGAATCGACAGACGAGCATCTACGGTCCTATGTCAATGGAATTCCAACCGGCAATGGGGGAACCCATGAAAACGGATTCCGCTCCGGGCTCAACAAAGCGGTTCGTAATTACTTTGACATGCACAACCTAGTGCCCCGTGGAGTAAAAATTGCTCCCGACGATATTCGTGAGGGGCTCGTTGGAATTATTTCACTGTTCATTGCAGAACCGCAGTTCCAAGGGCAAACCAAAGATCGGCTCAACAATCCAGAAGTACAAAGCACGATGGACGGTGTCATTCGTCCGGCACTTGAGCAATGGATGAATAACAACCGAAGCGTTGCCGATGGAATCATTGCAAGAATTATTGCTGCCGCTCGTGCCCGTGCTGCCTCGAGAGCCGCCTCCGCTGCAGTCTCGCGAAAAACAGGTGGTAAGCGTTCGATGCTCCCTGGAAAATTAAGCGATTGCCTGAATTCTGGAAGGGGCGATTCAGAACTCTTTATCGTCGAAGGTGACTCAGCTGGTGGCTCAGCAAAGCAAGGACGAAATCGCAACAATCAAGCGATTTTGCCGCTCCGGGGAAAAGTTCTCAACACCGAGAGTGCCACTTTGAAAAAAATGATGGAGAACAAAGAAATTCAGGATTTGGTGACTGCCATTGGTTGCGGCATCGGGCCCAAACTGGACCTCTCCGGATTAAGGTACGAGCGAATTATCTTACTCGCCGATGCCGATTCCGACGGCCACCACATTACAACCCTTCTGCTCACCTTTTTCTACCGCCACATGCCGCAATTGATTTCCGACGGTAGGCTCTTTATTGCTCTGCCACCGCTGTACCGCATCGACATCGGTAAACAAACTTACTGGGCGGCAGACGAAGAGGACAGAACGAAAATCCTCGCAGACCATGCCGATGGACGCTCAAAACCGGATATCACCCGGTTTAAAGGACTTGGCGAAATGATGCCCAAAGTTCTGTGGAACACCACGCTAAATCCGGCAACGCGCCGGTTATTAAAAGTTGAAATCGATGACCAACTGGAAACTGACCGCGTCATTAGTGACCTCATGGGTCGCGATGCTTCAGCCCGCTTTCGGTTTATCATGGACCGTGCTGAAACAGCCAGCGAAATTGACGTCTGAGTCGGAAAATTTCCGCTCGTTATCCAATCGGACTTTCTTTCCACGCAGTATCTGCTTGCGCGAACCGTAAGATTTATTACGTCTTTGCGACATCAATTTCAGCACTGGTGTCTCACATTACGAACCGATCTGTCGGTTTAAGCCAGATTTTCGAATTCTGGAAATGTGCCGCAAACCGGCAGAAGTAATGACATTTAACCGACAAAAACAATTTTTAAAAATCTGGTTTTTTTCCAATCTATCGCCGAAGTTTTTGCGGATATACGAATCGTAACAGACGCAACCAGCGTTATTAATTTAACTCAAGATAGGAATTTGGAAATGTTGAAGAAGTCGTTGACGATCGCCGGAAAACTACTCGTTGCTCCCGCCCTACTATTGATCGCAAGCCCGTCGATCAGCAGTGCACAAAATCAGTGCCCCATCCAGCAAGCTAAAATGGCAGCAGCACGCAAGACCATGAATGTGTCTATTGCAGCACCTGCCGAGAAAGACATTGTCGACACCGCCGTCGGTGCCGGTTCATTTAACACACTAGTAGCCGCTGTAAAGGCTGCCGGTTTGGTTGAGACTCTGAAAGGCGAAGGCCCTTTCACAGTTCTTGCCCCAACAGATGACGCATTCAAGAAACTGCCAAAAGGAACAGTAGAAACACTGCTGAAACCAGAAAACCTCAAGGCACTTCAGGGAATCCTGACCTACCACGTCATTCCCGGTTCAGTCATGGCAGCAGACGTTGTGAAACTTTCATCTGCCAAGACAGTCCAAGGCTCACCCGTTTCGATCAAGGTCACCGACGGTGGTGTCATGATCAACGGAGCCAAAGTTGTCACAACCGACATCAAGTGCAGCAATGGCGTCATCCACGTCATCGACTCAGTTATCTTGCCACCAAAAAAGGCTGACATTGTCGACACAGCTGTCGGTGCAGGTGCATTTAATACGCTCGTTGCCGCAGTCAAGGCTGCTGGTTTGGTCGAGACTCTCAAAAGCGAAGGTCCTTTCACAGTGTTCGCACCATCAGATGCAGCATTCAAGAAGATTCCTGCTGCGACAATCGGAGAGCTTTTGAAGCCAGAGAACAAAGGAAAGCTTGCATCAATCTTGACCTACCACGTTGTACCAGGCAAAGTAATGGCTGCCGACGTAGTCAAGTTGTCATCCGCTAAAACTGCCAACGGCCAAGAAGTAGCGATCAAAGTTGTCGATGGTAAAGTCATGGTCGACGGAGCAACCGTTGTTAAGACCGACATCGAGTGCGAGAACGGCGTCATCCACGTCATCGATTCAGTTATCATGCCTAAGTAGGTTTTGCTGCTGAAGATTAAAGTAATATTTCTGGCCCGGTTTTACCCGGGCCAGATTTTTTTTTGGAGTGACGGTTGCCGTCCTCTCTTCCGACACCGCTCGCTTACAGCCTCTTCGCAATTCGCGACATCCCAACCGCTACGGAAACGAACCACCCTCGCAGGATCAAAATTTCCTTCCTTCTTTGATTCGCCACCAGCTAAGTGTTGACCACCTGTCTAGCTACCGTCGGATTTCCTTCCCCGAAAATCGACTTTGCTGAAAATTCCCCGAAAAACCAAGCTCCCCCCTTTAAGGAGCGATACCATTTAGCACAACACTGAGATTAGGTTTTGAACACTGAAGCCCAACTCGTTAGACTAAAGGTTGAAATTTCAACTATTCGGAGAGTTCACCCATGAAGTTCGGCGGCGATAATCTTAAATCTCAGGGGCGAGCCTCTTTCAAACTAAATTTTCTTATCTTAGCAATCGCCTTTGCGATCACTCCCCAGGCCAACGCTTGGCAAAGTGATGAAGTACAGGAAGAAATCGCTCCTGTCGCGAAACTGAAAATCGAAGCAGCTCAGGTAAAACCAGACATAGCAGCTCAGGAAGAGGATGAGCCCGAAATAAGTACGACACCTCGACCGAACGAACAGAAAAAGATTGGAAAACAGTTTGCCCAACTTCACCTAATGGATGGCTCAATCATTGGTGGTGATTTTTTAGCTGTCGATATCGATGTAAAAACCAGCTACGGAATGCTCAAGATTCCGATTTCAAGAATCATCAAATTCCAGCCCGGTCTCAACACCCGCCCCGATTATGTGGAGTCCATTTCATCACTTTTTGAAAAAATGGGTGATGCGGATGAAAAGACACGTACTGCAGCGCAGAAAGAAATACTATCACTTGGTGTGAAGAACCAAATGTTGCTTGAGCAATTGGCATCTCAAGCTAACGAAGACCAGAAAAAATTGCTTGCTGAAATCTGGAAGACCTTCGAAGAAGAAGCAGAACTTAATGAAGATGAGATGCTTCCCATTGAGCAACCCTCTGCGCTCAAGGACACGATTGTCACTCCCGATTTTTCCATTGTTGGAGAAATTCAGCAGAAACAGTTTTCTTTAAAAAGTAAATTTGGCGACCTTAAAGTCGAATTGAGCGACATCAAATTCGCAGATCGAAGTATCGAGACAATCGGACCGGATGTAAAAAAGACCGTCGCGGTTCCCGCAGAGGCTTTCTTTCAGCGGACTCCTAAATCGACAAAAATCAGAGTCAACAAAGGTGATCAAATTACCATCCGAGGAAGTGGAACCGTTCAATGGACCAATTGGAATAACACAAGTTCACCAGAGGGCCTGACCAACCGTAGCCAATGGAACGGCATCAATTCTGGCAAGCTGACAGCCAGGGTCGGCAAAGACAACTCTCGCTGTGTGGCAATTGGCACCAACGGTAGTTTCGTCGCCAAGTCGAGTGGCATCTTATATTTAGGAATTGCCATGCGAGACAGCTATGCAGGCAATGTAAATGGGTATCGGTGGACTGGAGAATACCAGGCTAAAATTGTGGTCAGCCCTGCGAAGAAGTAAGTACCGAACGACATCGGCGGGTCCTTCCTCAGTGCGGCATGTTCTTTCCAACAAACGAACTCCCTCCGATTATCAAGACATATTTCATCTGCCAAGGACTCCACGCCTAATAGCAAGTCTTTTCAATTTGAAATCAACTGAATTACAATAATTTGCTGTCGCGAAACCGCTAACCGCATTGGAATCAAATCGTGAAAACCGCAACCGTCCTGTTCTTCACTCTACTGACCTGCTGGACGGTTCAGGAATCGCGACTGCAGGCGCAAACTAAACCAACGGTTACGAAGTCCTCACCTGAAGCAATTCGAATCGAAGGGATCGTTACTGAAAGGAAAAAGTACTCGATCCGAGTCAGACAGGATGATCAAGAATTCGACGTCAAGTTGACTGATGACGTTGCGATTGCATTAAAAATGAATCGCCCTTGGTACGACTGGGACAACCAACAGGTGGTGGTCGATGCAATTGACGAAAACGTCGCCCAGACAGATTTAAAACGAGTGGGAGTCCCACTGCCAGCCAAGCAGTTATTTTTGATATCTCGTCTTGGGAATGCCCAAACAATGCGATCCACGATGGCCGAAGAAGTCAAGCGACTCAATTTCTACTTATTGACGCCCGAGGATACGGGACAGCACAAACCCACCGAAGACGAACCCTTTCTCTCTGGCAAGTTATCCGTTGAAAACAAACAGCCGCACTTGATCGTGAACGATGAAAAGATCCAAGTCATGCTGGGGTTTCGATTTGCCACAATGAATGGGTTTTCAGTTAATCAACTCAAACCCAATCAAACGCAGGTTTTTCTAACGGGAACGCGTGGAAAAAATGAATTCGAAATCGTCACCTCCCGGATTTTATTCCAACCAATCCAGAAGAGAACAAGCGAGCAGGCCAGCATTACTGAGCAGGCTATAAAAATTGCGAACGACGAATAGTTATCCCGTTCTTAATTTCCAACGACTGCACTAGATTGAACTCGTGCTCAATTTCCATTGGACTCAACCACAACGAATTATCTCAAACTGTTGCCTTTATGAAATTCTCGATCCTGCACATCTTTGTTCTCTTAACTTTGTTCGTGAATCCAGTTTTTGGGAACGAAGAAGCCTATGAAAATGCGCCAAACGTTTTATTCATCGCTATCGATGACATGAATGACTGGGTTGGCTTTCTCGATGGCCACCCGCAAGCAAAAACGCCCAACATGGATCGACTGGCTAAACGCGGAGTTAATTTCACTAACGCGCATTGCATCGCCCCCGCTTGCTCTCCATGCCGCCTAGGCTTGCTGCTGGGAATTGAGCCATTCCATTCGGGCCTTTACCCATTCTACGATCAGACAAAAATCCCCGCTTCGGTTTTATCAAAATACACGAGCCTACCGAAGCTGTTTCGACAAAATGGCTACCAAACTTTTGGGGCAGGGAAAATTTTTCACGGGGTCAAAGAAAACACTGATGATTGGGATCACTACCGAACCCATGTTCCTCAAGGCCTTAGCCGAGCAGTCGAAAAAGGCTACCAGCAAAACAAGTCTTCTAAAATGTCGTTTTGTCCAACCACCAATCCACTCTCCGATCACCCGGATTACCAGGTTGCTGATTATGGAATCAAAGTGATTGAACAACAGCACGACCAACCGTTTTTCCTAGCGGTTGGGATTGTGAAACCGCACCTACCTTTCATTTGCCCACAACCTTTTTTCGATATGCAGGATGAGACTATTGAGCCGCCCCCGATTCTCGCAAATGACTTACAGGACGTTCCCTGGGTTGGTAGGTCGATGGCCAAACTGGGGGATGACTTAAAATTCCGAAAAGATAAATCCTGGGAGAAAGTTCATCGTGCGTATCTCGCTTGTAATTCCTGGGCGGACTATAACGTGGGGCGAGTCATTGATGCACTGCAAAGTAGTCAGTACGCCAAAAATACAATCGTCGTGCTCTGGTCTGATCATGGTTTCCATCAGGGAGAAAAACGCAGTTTCCGAAAATTTTCTCTATGGGAAGAATCGACCCGCGTGCCATTTATCATCCTTGACCCACGCCCCGGACAAATGAAGGCCGGTGTTTGTGATGAAGCAGTATCGCTCATCAATGTTTACCGGACACTCGGTGAGCTAACCGGAATTGAGGTACCTAAGTATGTCGATGGAACCAGTTTGGTAAATCAAATTCGCGACCCAGCCACCAAAGTCAACAACCCTGCAATCACAACTTGGGGACGAGGGAATTATTCTCTCAGAGATGACCAATGGCGTTACACTCGCTATTTTGACGGTACCGAAGAACTCTACGACCACAGGAATGATCCCAACGAATGGAATAATCTCGCAGAATCTCCCGAAGCTGTATCCATCAAGGAGAAATTGACAGAGTTCTTACCTAAAAATGAAGCTCCCTTGGTTCAAACCGGCATCTCACTTTGGAATAGCGTTGATGCAGATCGACCGGAAAAACGCGAGCAATTCAAAAATACCACCTGGCCTCAAATGAAAAAGAAAATGAAACCAAAAATTGAATAACGCTCCAGTCGTAAATCCAATAAAAACTATCTACTCGACTTATCATCGACCGCAACGACCGCTAATTTTTTTCCGTTGGGACTAACCGCCACACGTGTTGGCGATTGCATTTTATACTCCGCGAAATCCGCGATGGAATGCCACTTACTGCCGGGCTTCCATTGCTCTAACTTGGTCCCTTGAGCCATCAAGATGCTGCCATCGGGTGTCCAGGCGTAATGATGGTTCGCACCTTCAATCATGACTAGCGGGCGAATCGCGAAAGTCTTTGGATTCAATTCCTTGATCCATACCTCTCCGTTTCCTTGCCGATGCACAAAACTAAAATTAATAGTTCCCGGAATGATTTGTGGTGATACCGGAATGGCATCCCCCGTCACGTATCGCGCAGTATCGCTTTGAAGATCGACTAACTGCAAACTAAACCCATACCGTGACCAAAATAAAATTTGTTCTGTCGATCGATTCCAAGCGTAGTAACCAACAGGCTCCCGCTCGCCAAGGTTTTTCAACACCCAATTTAAGTTTTTACCCTCGCGATCACTTGACCAAATGCTCTGATTTGCGGTTTTCCCATCGGTTACAAACGACAGTGTTTGGTTATCTTCGGAGACTTGCGGAGAATATTCTTGATCTGGACTGTCGGTAAGTTGTCGAATCTCTCCCGACGCCAATTCGAATTCAAAAACATCCGTCCGGTCGGGTTGATAATTTGCCGTAAACAAGAATGTTTTTCCGCTGGGAGTAAACCAAGGTTGATTATCGTAACCGGAGCGTTTGGTTACATTCCGACCATTTTCAAGCGAACTTAATTCACCCGCTGCCACGAGATCGAATAAATAAATATCACACTCTGGTAATTCCAATACTTGTTTTGGCGGATCGTTCTGGACAGCGAAAGCGGATACCGCGTTCAACACAATTGCAATTAAGAACAGTGAAGTTTGAATTACATTTTTCATGAATTTGGTTCTTTCGATTTCTCTGAGTCTTCTCTTGTGTCGGCAAGCCATTGGTCAGTGCTGTTGGGATCGGCGAGGCGGCAAATTTCCTCTAGCTGGTCAGCGACTGCAAATAGATCTTCCCGCCAAACGTCTTGCTCAACATCCGCAGGACATAACTCTGCCATTTCGTCAATCAGCAAAATAAATCGGAGCAGATGTCGAAAGATCACGCCTTCTTGCTTTTGCAACTTATGACTGGTGATGTATTTATTAAAATCCGTGCCGTATTGCAGCAGTTCCCCCACCACCCAGACCGGCGTGATTCTGACATCGTGGACACCGGGAAAATCATGCTGAAATAAGCGCTGTAACTTATGGGGCAAACTCAAAACAGGGACGTAATCATCCTCGTCATACCATCCCCGTTTTTTATCTTCGTCTTCATCCTGCTCTCGACTTCCTAATTCTTCCGCCGTCGCCAAACCTAGTTTTAGAAGTTGAGAATCGAGTCGTGTGGTTGCCAGTGGCCCTGGAGGCAATACGTCAGGACGCGGGATCCGAATCGCCTTCCCCAATGACCGTGAAAGCTGGAGGATACTTTCGAAAGCCATAATGCGCTCATTCGTATCCGCAATCCCCAGATGATTCATTAAAAACAGAGCGTAAAGAGGATGCACACCTCGCAACTTTAAGAGGTCAGCCATCTTCTCAGTCGGGGTCGCGGTATCCGGCTGGTATTCCACTTCCCGAGAACCGGAATCAACCGCCTCCCGATTTTTCTTCGAAGGTTTCTCAACCGGCTGGGGATCGGGCTCTGAGCGGCGCTGGCCTAAATCGAGTGTCATTGCAGACGCAGGTTCCTGCTCCACCTCGGTTTCATCCGCAACCTCTGACTCGACCGATTTTCCTTCATCTAGCTCAGCCAAGGGCGGTTTGGGTTCGAGCGTCAAATAACCGCCCCGCCACAGAGTAACCAACTGTTGATTCAGCCGTTTTTGCGCTGAAATCTGTTCTTTGGGCGCGAGCAATCGGCCCGCTACTAATTTACGAATTCGAGCAACATCTGGTGATGCATCAAGCATGTAGACCAACAGTCTCCAAGGGAGCGGTCCACGGCTCGCCAAATCAGCCGAAGGGGCAGTGATCAATTGCTGAAATTGTTGCTCCGACCAATATTGTTGCCCCTCGCGACGTTTCGGCTGCTTCTTTTTGAGTGCCTTCTTTGCTTTCCGTAAGCCAACATCTTTGGTGTCTTCCGGAATTTGATCGTACTTTTCTTTCCACTTTAGAATTTTTACATCGTCTTCGTGAGGCAATGCAAAAACATATCCGCGGTCGTCAAATTGCGGTCGCCCTGCCCTGCCAAACATCTGATGCACCGAACTTGGCTCAATCAACTTCATTTTACCCCGAGGGCCTTTGATCAAGGTTGGCAACACGACACTCCGCGCGGGCAAATTGATACCCGCCGCAAGCGTTTCAGTACACACGCACACGCTGAGTAATTTTTCCTGGAACAACTCTTCAACAATTTTTCGGTATCTTGGAAGAACTCCCGCATGATGTACGCCAATGCCGCGCACCAAAATTTGCTTCAGCTTAGGACCAACACCCTGAGACCAGTCAAATTGGCTCAAGCGATCACTCAATAATTTTCGTTGTTCTTGATCAACGCACTTCTTTCCTTTAAGCGTTTCGGCAACGGTCCAGCATTGCTCACGATTAAAACAAAACAGCAACAACGGTGTGTAGCGTGCATCTTCCTGGCCTTGAAACATCGCCTCTATTTGATCCGGGAGAATCTTATCCTCTATCCAATGGTAGGATAACGGAACTTTCCGATCACTACTCTCAACTAGTTTCAAATTGCGGCCATGCACCCGGTTCAACCACATCGCAAATTCTCGAGAGTTTCCGACTGTCGCCGAAAGTAACAGCGTCTTGATATGCGATGGCAGCAATCCCAAGCCAAATTCCCACACGATCCCTCGCTCTGGATCGTTGAAACTATGGAACTCGTCCATTACGACGGCCCAAACATTATCAAAATCAAAGGCCTCCGGATGCAGCAAACGGTTTAGCAGTATCTCCGCGACAACAACCTGAATTTTCGCGTTTGGATTCACCTTACGGTTGCCGGTCACCAACCCGACGTCGTCAGCAGAAAAACCCCATTCCACAACGGTTTTTTGAATGTCGCGGAATTTCTGATCCGTCAATGCAATCAAAGGCGTTGTATAGTAGGCCGTTTTTCCAAGCTTGAGTGCTTCGAAAAGGGCGGCCTCTGCTATTAGAGTTTTCCCCGTCCCCGTCGGCGCACAGACCAGCACCCCCTGATCCGATGTGAACCACGAGAGTAACGCCTCTTCCTGTACCGGATAGGGCTCGAATACCAATTGATCGAAATACAACTCTGCAATTTCGTCGCGACGGTCTTGTAATTCATCCGTTGAAATAGCGGGCTCCACTGACATCAGGCTGTTATCAAATTGATTGCGTCAACAATTACAACTGATTGTTACGACCTTGCCAGCAGTTGCAACTGCTGTCGGATTCGACTCGAAATTTTCGGGAGTATTATTGAATCATTGCATAAATGACAACAATCCTCTCCTCACCAGCTTCATTGGCACTTCTTTTGCTTAATTAATCAGTGCGCCTGACCAATCCCGGTCAGGAATTGATGTTCAACAACACCCCGAAAGGAATGCCAATGTCGCGTCGAACCAAACCAAAACGAATTACAAATTTTTTGGGAGCTTTTCTATTAGAGACCATCGCAGTAGCGATGTTTTTGTTTCTCTTTTTACAGGCTCGCGCTGAAAGACAAAAATCATCTCATCTCGAAAGAAGCCGATTCCCATTCATTCAAGAAATTGCACAGCAATTGAATGTTTCTGGGATCGAGCGATGGAATTGCTTGTCAAAAACTCCTTAGAACCAATAAATTTGATTCAGGTTTCCTCGAAATGAAAATGTTAATCAAGACGATTAATGCTCAATTAAGATTCGATTTGGAAAAAGAGTTTTCAAGAATCTCTAACCATTTTACTGATCGTTTTGTTTCAATCGCAAACAAACAACTTATGCAATGATGTCTTTAATCACATTGCCGTAAACATCCGTCAATCGAAAATCCCGTCCGGCGTAACGATACGTCAGCTCTTCATGATTGAGCCCCAATAGATGCAAAATGGTAGCATGCCAGTCGTGAATGTGGCACTTTCCATCTACTGCGACCGCTCCTAATTCATCAGTCCCTCCGTAGCTAAAGCCGCCTTTCACACCTCCGCCAGCCATCCACGTTGTGTACCCTTTATTATTATGATCCCTGCCGTCACCACCTTGCGCGTAGGGAGTGCGTCCAAATTCGCCAGCCCAGATCACCAGCGTTTCGTCAAGCAATCCGCGACGTTGAAGATCCTCAAGTAGCCCCGCAATGGGTTTGTCAATTTGATTGCAGAGCTGAGGTAATCGAGTTGTCATATTGAAATGGGTGTCCCAGTTATCGTGTGAGATTTCAATAAATCGCACACCCGACTCAGACATACGTCGAGCGAGTAAACACTGCTTTCCAAATTTATCAGTTTCACCTTGACCAATTCCGTACAGGTCAAGCGTTTTCTGATCTTCCTTGGATAGGTCAAGCAAGTCTGGCATTTCCGCTTGCATCCGAAATGCAAGTTCATACGATTCGATGACTCCCTCAACACCGGGGTGCTCTTCTTCCCGACGAAGCTTTTCTTGATTTAGCTTCTGAATAAAATCAAGCTGCTGTCGCTGTTGCCGCGTGTTCAGACGTGGGTTGGCAATATCTGGAATGCCTCCCCCCGTACTCTGACCACGCATCCTTCCCCCCCCACGAGAACCGCCTAGCTTCGTTCCTTGATAAATGGCGGGCAAAAAAGAACTGCCATAAGTTTGGGCATTTCCAGCTCCAGGATTAACTGAAACAAAACCAGGCATGCTGTCATTCTCCGTTCCCAAACCATAAAGAGTCCAAGCACCCAACGAAGGCCGAACAAATTGTGCATTACCCGTATGCATTTGAGTCAATGCGCGTGGGTGAACTGGAAGATCAGTGTTCATTCCTTTTAACAAACAAAGCTTATCCGCCTGTTTACCGAGGGATGGAAACAACTCTGAAATACGCAGACCACTTTCTCCACAGGCAGGAAAATCCCAGGGTGACTTCAGAATTGAACCGCGAAACTTCCCTGTTTTTCCATGGTTTTTGATCAATTCAGGTTTGTAGTCAAACGTATCGACGTGAGACGGACCGCCCCGCATACAGAGAAAAATTACGCGTTTGGCTTTGGTTGGAAAGTGCGGATCTTTCGTGGCAAGTGGATTACTGTTCCCACTCTTGTCATCACGCGCTTTTGCCAGAGTTGCTAATGACGAAAAAGCGAGGAACCCAAATCCAGACGATACTGTTTTCAACAACGCGCGTCTTGATAGGAACTGCGAAGGATTAATTTCTGTAGTCATCACGGTCTCTCCTTTTCTACTTTCCACTCACCTAGGTAAAACTGAACTCGTTCTCATCAAAAGCGCTCAATTGACAAAACGAAACTCTGCCGATGCCAGGATCCCCTGACACAAAGCACTTAGCTTCTGAACATTTGACGATGGGCCAAACCGACTTCGACTTGTCTCAAAATTACGATAAAACGACTCGGCCGCCCGCAATTCAGTGCTATTGGCCCGCCGTCCAAAAGCAAGTAAAAACGCCAACTTAATTTGATCCTTGATTTGACTTTCTTCTTTGATCAAACGAGTCGCCATCTTGTCGGCTTGTTGAATCACAAATTGATTATTCAAAAAATAGAGTCCCTGATCAGGCGTATTTGAGGTCTCCCGAACCCCAATTACCATGCTCGATTCAGCGAAATCAAACACCTCCATCGACCGCGTTACGTTGTCCCGAATCACAGGTAAATAGACACTTCGATACAGTACCGGTTGGTCAATTTTTGCGAGTGAGGGGGAAGCTGTCGAGGTAGATCCCTGCATCCCTTCATTACGTTTCATCCTTGAACGACCACCCGGACTGCGACTGGGAAGTCCAGTTTTGACATCGGGATTGGATGAGCCAATCGTGGATATCAATACACCATCCCTAACCAAAGCAGTTCCTATTTCTGACACTAAGGATCCCCGAGGTCGATCGGGATCTAGATCTCCGCTAATTCTTAAGATTGAATCACGTAAAACCTCCGCTTCCAACCGACGCGGTTCCATTCTCCAAATGAATTGATTCTCTGGATCGACTTGGAAACTGGACGCACTGAATTCAGAATCAGATCGATAAATCCTCGACGTCGCGATTTTTCGAATCAGCGTCTTCACACTCCAATCGTTGTTCTGAAAATCAAGTGCCAAGTAATCTAGTAATTCAGGGTGCGTTGGAGCCAGTCCTGTGGCTCCAAAGTTTTCTGGCGACCTGACAATTCCATTGCCGAACATATGCTGCCAGACACGATTAACCATCACGCGTGCACTGAGAGGATTGTCGTCACTTGCCATCCACCTTCCTAACTCCAAACGCCCAGAAGCTTTGGCTGGAATCGAAGCTGGCTCATCAATCAGGACTTGGGGAAAACCTCGCTTGATTTCTTGAGCAGGTTTGTCAAACTCTCCCCGCACAAGCAAACGCGCGTTTTCAGGCCGCGACTTTGTCTGCACTCCCATGAAATAGGTATACGGATTCCCCTGATCATCGTATTGCTGTATTTTCGCTCTCAATCCACCCACCACCGCAGAAAGCCTGGCGACGTTGGCAAAGGAAGCCTGCGAATTGTTTGATTTATCACCTTGACGCTGAGCCCGCCTGGCTGCCTGTGCTTCTCTTAACTCCCTCTGCTTTTCAGACAACTGAGACTTTAGCTCAGCCAACTGACTCTTTGGAATCCGCTTGTCAAAAGGATTCAGATCGTCTGTTGGCAAAACCAGCAAATTGCTGGGGTGCCGATTTTGCAAGGTATCAATCGTCCCATAATGCGTTGTCGTGCTGTTGAAAATCCCCGCCATCGCATAGTAGTCAGCTTGGGGAATTGGATCAAACTTATGATCATGGCAGCGAGCACAAGCAACGGACACACCGAGAATCACGCGAGTGGCAACGTCGATTTGCTCATCAATCAAATCGTGATTGAACTGACGGCTATTTTGTTCAGTTAATGTCTTCGGACCGAGCGCTAGGAATCCAGTCGCGACAAGATTTTCAGACCATTGCCGATCAGTTTTTACTGGCAACAGATCACCGGCGATTTGTTGTTCGATGAACTCGTTGTAAGGCTTGTCAGAATTGAAAGCGTCAATAACATAGTCGCGGTAACGCCACGCTTGAGGGTAGGTAAGATTCAATTCCTTACCAGTCGACTCGGCATATCGAGCGACATCAAGCCAATGTCGCCCCCAACGCTCACCAAATTCATCCTTTGCCAACAGGGAATCTACAATGTGTAAAATTGCCTGTTCGCGATCTTGATCCCAACGTTTTTCAAGCCACTGAATTTGCTCGGGGGTCGGAGGTAAACCAATCAAGTCAAACGATAATCGTCGCAAAAATATTGTCGCCTCGGCATCTTTCGAGGGCGTTAATTCTTGTTGCTCCAGTCCATGCAGAATAAATCGATCAATATCCGAAATTGGCCACTCCTGATTTTTCACCGTAGGCGGTGAGTGAAAAACAGGTTTTTGGAAAGCCCAAAACTGACGGCCTTTCTCAATTTCCTCCGGGGTAATATTTGTGTTGATTTTACTTTCTTTAAGAACGCGTGGATCTGGCGCTCCCATTTCAATCCATTTACGAAAATCAGCGATAATCTCATCTGACAATTTTTTTCGCGGAGGCATTTTATAATCTTCATGATTGATCGCGCTCCAAAGCGAACTTTCATCAAGATTCCCGGGAACAATTGCAGGCCCGGAATCGCCACCGCTCAACGCTCCCAGTTTAGTGTCCAGCCACAATCCACCTTTAACCTGGCTTCGTGTTGAATGACAGCTATAACATTCGCGGACCAGTACAGGGCGAATCTTTGTTTCAAAAAATTTCGTTTGATCAGCAGTCAATGCGTCAGACTCTGCTTCCATCTGCTGAGCTTCGACTATCTGCGATGTCCCCATCGCAAATACCATGAGGATCCATAACTTAGTGAACCGTTTTTTTTGAATGATCATTTCATCTCCCTAAAAAACCTCGCCGCCAAGGGCTCGTTGACTCTAATGTTTTATCGTCCTTTTGAGCTTCTTTGGCACTGTAAAATCCCCGCAACCGTCTATTTTTTTCGCCGACGCTGGTCGCCAGATCGCGCCTTCTCGCTGCTTCGCGTCTTTCCCCTGCTCCGGGCGTTCTCCCTGCCCTGACCACTCTTGCCGCGATGTTCCATTTCAGGTTTTCCTCGCCTTGCGTTACCTTGGTACCGCTCCGATTGATGCGAGGACTTTAAATCTCTCCCCCTGCGTTGAGTTTGAGGACCACGCTCCATTTCACGAGAAGGCCCCCCACGATGTCCACGCTGATCAGCCTTTGGCCGAGACCGTCCCATTTCCGGCCTCCGTGGGGAGTCTGATTTTTCCCCTCGCATCTCTCGAGAGAAGCTACCCGGGCCTCTTCGTTGTCCAGCATCTTCGCGGGTCGATGAAGGCCGACCACGATGCCCGCCCTCCACGTTTCGCTGGGGACCTCGATGTCCAGTCGATGGACGGCCATCTCGACGATTCGATTCAGATTGGCCTCGGCGATACTTAGCACCGTGATCACGACCAGTCCTTCCATGATCACCTCGCGAATCAGAATGTCTCTGCATCCTCTCCGATGAACGATGGGGAACGTTTAACTTTCTTGGATGAGATTCTGGACCACTACGACCTCTCTCTTGCCCTCGATCTGATCTCGAGTGCATTTCCGCACGACGCTCCTGTTTACCTTTTGAATCATCCGCAGATTTTCTCGATCGCTTTGATTCTACTTTCGCAGGTGGCGTCTTTTTTGAATCGCGTTTTTTTCGTCCATTGGATTGAGCAAACAATTCTGATGCGCCCAAAGTCACACCAAACACCAAGCCAAGTACCAAAAAAATATTTTTCATTGCAGTATCCTACTTGTTCAGAAAATTGTTTCGTTAACCCAACATCCCTATCTTGAGCACGCGAACAAACAGGACAAAAGACAGTAAAAATCTTCAAATATGAATATATATGAAGAACTAACCGGCGGCAGCGGTTTTTAAGCAATAGAATTAAATTGCAGATTATCGCCCAGGGATGTCCCTGTTCTCTGTTTTTTGCGTGCCAAACCAATAGGACGTAATCGAGCTAATCATGGTTGACGAACAACTGCTGCCAGTCCGCGACGAAATTGTAGACGCACTCAAACGAGACCGCGAAGAAGCCCTCGCCGAATACTTTTCAATAGTCCAAGGTCGTTTGAAACGAATCGTAAACTTTCGCCTTGACTATCGCTTAAGCGGTCGGGTCTCTGAGTCGGATGTGATTCAGGAAACTTACGTTCGCGCCGCCAAACGAATCGACAGTTTCCTTGACAAGGACGACATGCCGTTTTTTGTCTGGCTGCGTTTAGAAGTCAATCAAAAACTACACGAAATCCACCGCCACCATTTTGGAGCAGAAAAAAGAGATATTCGAAAAGAAATCAAACTCGGCCAAACGAATGATTCAGGCAAAACTTCGATGGCGTTAGCCGCCCACATCGTCGCCCAACTGACATCACCAAGTCGCTTGATCGAACGCGCCGAGCAGATTTCAATTTTGGAAAAAACATTGGCAGAGATGAATGAATTAGATCGTGAAGTAATTGCGCTTCGACATTTTGAAGAACTTTCAAATATTGAAACTGCTGAAATTTTGGCGATCGAACCATCCGCCGCAAGCAAGAGATACTTGCGAGCACTGAAGAAACTTCGAGAGATCATGGAAACGGCAAAGGGACACAATGGTAGCTAACTCCCCTGACAATTCGCAAAGCGACCCTGAAATACTTGAACAGATCGTTGACCATTTCACCAACCGTCTCCGAGCAGGGGAACATCCTGCCATCGCTGAATATCAAGACCAGTACCCTAAATTCAGAGACGAAATTGAAGACTTGCTTGCATCCGTAGCAATGATCGAGCAGCTAAAATCTGATCCGACAAACTCACCCTCTAAATCGAGGTCGCTCGATGAAGTCTCCGGCCTCGATCGGATTGGGCCTTACAAGATCAAGGGAGAGATTGGCCGCGGGGGAATGGGAGTCGTTTTCGAAGCAGTTCATGAATCGCTGGGAAAACGCGTCGCAATCAAAGTGATGCCAACGCCACTGATCAACAGTAAAAACTTCGTCGAGCGATTTAAAAGAGAAGCACAGTCGGCCGCAAGATTACACCACACAAATATTGTTAGTGTATTTGGGGTCGGCGAGGGCGAAGGGTACCATTACTACGTGATGGACTTAATCGATGGACAGACACTAGGTGCCGTCATCAACGGGATCAATGCGTCCGATCCCATCAGCACGCGGATAGACCGTTATGAAACCCGATTGGATTTGAGCGGAGACCTCACCCTCGCGCTCAACGCCTCAACCCTCTTAGAAGAATCAACAGCCACATCGCACAAACAAAACGCGACGGATTCCTCAACTGCCAACTCTCAAACTCGACCGATCAAGAAATCCAACCACTACCGCTGGGCGGCAAGAATCGCCGCAGACATCTCCGATGCGGTCGCCTTTGCTCACGATGCCGACCTCCTTCACCGGGACATCAAACCCTCGAATATTATCCTCGATCAAAAAGGCCAAGTCTGGATTACTGATTTTGGCCTGGCCAAAGATACTCGCAGCGAAATCAATCTCACAAAAACCGGTGATGTCATCGGAACCCCCCAATACCTCTCCCCCGAATCGCTCGAAGGGAAATACGACTGTCGCAGTGAAGTCTACTGTATCGGCCTGACGCTCTACGAACTGGCTACGCTGCAGCCTGCATTTAACAATGGAACCACAGCGGAAGTCATCCGGGCGATTGCGACATCCTCTCCACCATCACCTCGCAAAATCAGCCCCGACATTCCGATCGACCTCAGTACGATTATCGAAAAGTCAATTTCGAAAAATGCGGAAGAACGCTACCCTACGGTCAAGGATCTTCAACGAGATCTCATCGCGTTTGTGGAAGACCGTACGATCGCAGCGCGCCCACCGTCAACGATTGAAATGGTGAGCAAGTGGGGACGTCGCAATCCGCTGGCAGCTTCACTTTCAGTCATTTCTTGCATCCTCTTGCTACTCGTCGCTGTCGCAACCTCCTTTGGCTATCTGTACACCAAAGATGCACTGGCAAAAGAAGCAAAAAAATCTGCACTCTTAGAAGATCAAATCATAGAGACGGAGAAAGCTAACAATAAATTCCAGGCAGCTTACAAAAAGCAAGAAAGTGAATACCAACGTGCCGAACGCAATGTTGATATTTCCATTCAGGCGTTTGATCGGATGTTCAAACAACTCGTCGCCAAAGATTCAGCCAACTCAACTGAACTTAGTATCGACGGACTTGAAGACCTGCAAGGAATCGAAACCTCGATTACGAAACAGGATGCTGTTTTCCTAGAAGAATTCCTTGCCTTTTACGACAAATTTGCGACTAACAATTTTGACAACAAAGATCTGCAAGCTGAATCCGCTCGAGCCTTTCGGCGCGTTGCAAACATCTATCAATTACTTGGGGAAGTTGACCGCTCTTTCGATGCTTACAAAAAATCAATCGAGTTGTACAACAAAGTGCTCGTTGAATCACCCGAATCCAAGGAATCGCTAATCGCTCTGGTGCAAACGAAAAATGAACTCAGCCGAGCCTACCGACGTGACCAGAACCTTTCAGAAGCGATCGCTCAAAATCAAAATGCGATCCAACTTTTAAGAGATGTTCCTGTTGAGCAACTCGACAACCAATTGAAACTGGAACTGGCCAAGACATTCAACTCCATCGGCTCCAGCCTTGCCATCAACGCCGTCATCTATGACAGTCTTGAAGAAAGCCGTTTAGCCAAGAATGGAACGCCGGGATTCCACCGTCGTGCCGAAGGGCATCGACCGCCAACTTGGACCGAATTGTATCTCGAAAAAATGCGATTTCGGCGCCCTCCACCGCGAAAGGGGCAAGATCTAACAAAACGGCCCAATGCTAATCGACCGAACACTACCCGGCCTAATACTAACCGGCCTAAAGATGGTCCCGGCTTTCTCGCTCGCGGCCCCGGTAGATCCCGCAATCACGAAGCCAACCTAAGACTCTTACGGCGAAGCAAAGAAAATGCAGACAGAGCAATTACAATCCTCGACCAGCTAATTGATGAGGAACCGAACAATGCCGATTATCGATCAGCCCGCGCTGAATGCTACTGTTGTCTCGCGTGGAGTTTTGTCGAACCCGACCAAAAAGCTGCCTTAAATATGCGTAGCCTCGCAATTGAGGAACTCGAATCGTTAATCGCTGAATCCCCCGGCAACTCGAACTACCGCTACCGCCTCGCCATGGCCTATTCACTGAGCAACCCATCAGATTCTCCAGAGAATCGAAAACTGATGCTGGAAAGCTCCATCAAAATAGCCAACGATCTCAAAACCCAATTCCCTAAAGTCCTGGACTATCACTATCTATTTATTTCCGTCCAGAACATATTGGCAGTCAATTTTGTTTCCGCCGGAAATCTAGACGAAGCATTAAAGGCGTTCCAAAACTCGAAAGATACTTTTGACGAGATTTTACAGCTGAACCCAGATGGCAGTGCGCTCCGGCAGACAGATCGTTTTTTCGGCGTGCAGCTTCGCAGCTTGGTCGAAGCGGCTGAGAAAAACGCTGATGAAAAAATCGCCCGGTCAGCCAAGGACATTCGCGAGGATTTGAATAAAATGATCTCCGAATATCGAATTCGTCAAGAATCAACAACTCAGAAGTAAATCGTGTACCCCGCTGCCATTGAACTGGCAGCCTCTAAACAAAAACACGATGACCGACACCACTTAAAATCAAATGCGACAGCGGAGCCGTTTCGTGGAAGTTATTAACGACAGCATTTATAATCACCCGCGTTACTACGACCTTGTATTTGGCGCTGACTGTGCGGCTGAGACGCGGTTTATTTGCGACGTCAATCGCAAGTATCTCAACAATCAAGCGAGTCGTCTGTTTGAACCCGCCTGTGGCACAGGCCGATTAATGTACAGCCTCGCCAAACGCGGGTTTGAAGTCGAAGGGATCGATTTGAACCCCAAGGCAATCGAATTCAGCAATCAACGATCCGCCCGTCATGGCCTGCCACAAACAGCATTCGTGGCCGACATGGGCGAGTTTCAAGCAAAACGAAAATGGGATTTAGCCTTCAACACAGTCAACAGTTTTCGGCACTTAACCGACAAAGCTTCCACAATGTCTCACCTTCGCTGCATGGCCAGGCAAACCAAGCGAGGTGGAATTTATCTAATCGGATTCCATCTCACCCCCGAAACTGAGGATCCAACCGACTGGGAGTCATGGTCAGCTCGCCGCGGGAACCTCTCAGTCATCACGAAAATGTGGACAATCAATCGATCCCCTCGCAAACGGCTCGAAACTTTTGGAATGCACTTCGACATCTACACTCCGACACGACAATTTCGAATCAGTGACGAACTAAGGATGCGAAGCTATACAAAGAGCCAATTCGCTTCGCTGATTGAAGAATCAAACTGCTGGGACATCGCTGGAACCTACGACTTCACTTACGACATAAATCAGCCAATCAATGTCGATTCGGCAAGCGAAGACGTCGTCTATATCTTAAAAAAGAAACAAAACTAAAAACGAACGTAAGAACGCCGCCCCATCATTTGTTTTTAAATCCTAACGATCTTCCAAGTTCAGAACTCGCTCTTTTGAACGCGTATTCTTTTTTCCTTTTGCGTTACTGTTTTTCAGATCGACCGGCTTGCTGGGGAACCGCCCTTGGGTTCGCTGGCTACGCAAGCGGCGGCGCTGAGCCTTGGTTAATCGTTGCAACCCAACTGCTACCGAAGGCTTATTCGATCGAGCCGTCCTGGGTTTACCCGGAATGGCCTTCACCTTTGCCGGAACGACTGCCCTCTTGGTGACAGCACTGAGTGGAGGAAAAGTGTCGCTCGACAGCATCGCCATCTGAGCCACTGCGGGCCGCCTCCCATCCGCCCCATGCAGATAGCCCATCAGACCAATTTGGAACAGCATTAGCGAACCAGCGACTGGAACCGCCAGTCGACTCCAGTATCGAAACAAAAGAAACAAAATCGTCATCACTGAAATTGTTCCCAGTCCTTTGCCAACCAGAAATAGAGAAACGTACTCAGGTTCAAGGCTGATCAACCAAGCACAAAAAGGATTTTGCTCTTCGATCACTGCACGGTACTCATAAACTAACCAAGCGTCATAGAGAGAGACTAAACCAATCAAAAAGACGGTTACTGGGTATATCTTGCCAAGAAAAGCCTGGCTTTGAATTCGATTTTTTAATTGACCTACAGGTAACGCACTGGCATCCACTGAATACATATTTACTCGTACTTTCCTCACTTGGAACACTCTGTTTCAAACTGCTTACAGAGAGCAACGACAGAGTCTCGCAAAAAAAACTTCAAAACATAACAAATCAATGCACCCACCGTTAAACGGCAGCATTGAGTCCGAGATGTTCATCAGACGCTATTTTAAATTTTGGAAAGTGGTACCAATCAGATGCGACAAACCGCTATTTAATTGAAACAATTTAAATAAAAAATCATTCAATTTTTACAGGGACAAATGAAGCCAAATCACAGATCACCTTCCCAATCCTTGGCCACTAAACTCATACAACTAGTTGAATTTTTCGTTGTTCTATTAATCAATACTCTTTTCTCCTTACTCGCTAAGAGCGAGAAGTAGATTATGACGCCCAAATGTTAAAAAAGCATGAATTAGGTTGATGGCGCCTCGGCCGCGGCCGGTAAATCGCTAACGACATCGGTCGAAAAATCGTCACAATTCAGTCCCAACATCGAGGCAAAATCACAAGGTAAGTGCCGAGATGGGAGTGTTCTTTGAATTTGACGAGCAGCTGTTTTCACCATTTTTCGATCAACACGAACAAACCCTTCCGACCTTCACGGACAAGCCCCGGATCAATCACCGACCCGACTCATTCCGTGGCGAACGCCTTGATCTGCCACGCTGGGATGGACGCAACTCTTCTTTTGATAAATTCCCATCGGAATTTTTGTCCAATGTTTTCAATGACTTCGGAGCCCCTTCGATTTCATCAACCGACAATTTTCCATCTTTATTAAGATCTAAAGCGATGATAACGGGCATGTGCATGCTTGAACGACGAGCTACCGGTGGATTCACTGGGCTGTCGCCAGAATCACCTGCCGCCTCTCCTCCAAGTTCAACCCGAATTGCCGCCCGCAGTTCATCCGGTTTGAAACCCGAAGGGCCACGACCTCCCGCGTAGGCCACACGCCCATCTTTCCCAATTAAATACAATCGATCGGGATGCGCTGCGTAATCGGTTCCAGTTTTGTCGTCTATTTTGTCGAGGAGCGTCGGGATTTTTATACCTAATGACTCTACAAAGTCCTTGGCTATCTGATTCCGCTCTTCCGTAGAAACGGGCTCTTCTACAATGGCATTGTACATTGGCCGATCGCCATCGATCGCATGAGCTTCCCGGCAGTAGACCATAAAAAACTGAACATCAGTGCCATACTCTTCAAACAACTTGTCCAGCTGACCAGCCGAACGAACAAAAGGCGGTCACGAACAGCTTCCAAAAATCAACGCCACTGGCTTACTCCCTTGGAAGCTGGCAAGTTCGACTGTTTTTGATGGCTCATTCACGTAAGCGAGGTTAAACCCGGGAGCCACATCCCCTTTCACCGGAGGCGCGACACTCGAAGAATTCGAAGATCGTTTCTGCCGTTCTCGTGAAAACGGTTTGCGAGAAATTCCCCCGCCCCAATCCTTGGATGAAATGACTCCATCACGGTTGACGTCAAGTCGCTGAAACTTCTCGGCTCCCCGAGAATATTCGGCCTCTGTAAGCTGGCCGTCTCCATTTGCATCATATTTATCTTGCAGGTAATCCCAAACTTCAACACTACCACTGTTTCTATTCTGTTGCCCCTTCTGTTGCCCCAAAACTGAATCACCACCATAGGCAATCCCAACAAGAACCAATGACAACCCTGTGATTGTTAGACGACGCTTCATGTTTTACCCCGTTAAAAGATGACAGCACAGGTCGCCCAAGACCTGCAAGAGACAAACGGACGCTTCTAACTGACACGCATCGCCGTGGGGTTCGAGACAGAAAAAACGTGGACCGAGGAAATCAAGCTTATCGCACGCCAATTTTCGCCGCCACGATAACTAAGTAATCAATCAAAAGACTTCACAATCATCACCTCACAGCCAAAACTGACACCGCAGCTCAACAGCGCTGAAGCGATCAGTTCGATTAACATTCGCGCAAAAAAAGAGGCGGGTCATGAAACCCGCCTCTTTCTTTAACTTAAACCGTTTGCTCAAAAATTAATCGAGGAAACCAACTAATTCTTGAGACCGACTTGGCTGCTGAAGCTTTCTGACCGCTTTCGCCTCGATCTGGCGAATACGCTCACGAGTCACTTTGAAAATGTGTCCCACTTCTTCCAGCGTATAGCTATATCCGTCACCGAGCCCGTAGCGAAGTTTAATGATCTCGCGTTCACGATAACTGAGTGTCTTCAGGACATCCTGAATCCGCCCACGAAGCATTTCCTGCGAAGCACCAATTGACGGACTTTCCGCCTCACCATCCGGCAGAAGGTCACCGAAATGGCTGTCCTCACTGTTACCAACAGGCCGATCAAGACTGATTGGATAACGACTCATTGCAAGCACGCGACGTGCTTCGTCGATGGTCGTCTCGCTTCGTCGTGCAACTTCTTCAAGAGTTGGCTCACGTCCAAGTTCCTGAAGCAACTGACGCGAAACCGTTCGAACACGTGACATGGTTTCAACCATATGCACTGGAATACGAATCGTTCGGCTTTGATCCGCGACAGCACGGGTAATCGCCTGACGAATCCACCAGGTTGCATAGGTACAAAACTTGAATCCACGACGGTACTCAAATTTATCAACCGCACGCATCAATCCAGCGTTCCCCTCTTGGATCAGATCCAAAAAGCTCAAACCGCGATTACGATATTTCTTTGCGATGGAGACGACCAGTCGCAAGTTACCTTCGGAAAGCTCTCGCTTTGCCTTTTGATATTTGGTGTAAATATCGCGAAGATACTTTACCCGATTCCGCAAGCTAGTCGGAGATTCCTGACAAGCCAACAAGATCGTTCGCATTTCTTGAATCCAAGCTTCACGCTCAATCGCGGGCTTCCGCAATTTTTTGTGTTCTTTGATCTTGTCCATTAACTCATCGACGCGAGCACTGAAATCTTCGATCGTACGAATCATTAATTCGATACGCTGTGTTCGCAAACCGAGTTCTTCGATCAGACGAACTGCTCGGCGGCGACGACGAGCTAGATTTTTCCACGCGGTTTTACGCCGAGCCTGGGTATGAGACTTCGAAAATGCCGTCAAAAAATCATGACGATTTCGCTTAAGCAAAACCGAAAGCGTATTGAGGTTGTGAGGGATTCGACCAAGAATCTGCTCTTTTTCAAGCCGATCAGTCACCGAAACCTGAACCGTTCGATCAAACGGCAGTTCTCCACGGTGTACTCTCACGAGCGTTTTATAGGCGTAACGAATCACGTAATCGCACTCAAGCAATTTCGTACGAAACTCTCGTCGAGTCTCTTCAATTCGTTTCGCTAATGTGATTTCTTCGGTTCGCGTCAGAAGCGGAATCTCGCCCATCTGAGTTAGATACATCCGAACCGGGTCGTCTGACCATGATTCAGATTCATCTACACCAGCAGCCAATTCCTCACCGTCGCTTTTAGCGGTGGCGGTATCGGATGGAGCCGGCGGGCTAGCTTCAACTACTTCTTCGAATCGCTTGGGAGCAACACGTGTTCGTGTTGCGTCATCGTCTTCTAGCAGTGCATCGTACAATTTAGCACTCCTGCGCAAAGGTTTTTAAAAATGTTTCCATTGTGAGGCGGAAGCGGTTAATCACAATCTCAACCTGAGGCAGGTCAAAATGCATACTGTGATGGATCCAAGTTTGCCTTCACACCGAATCTTAAAAAGGTTACTGTTTGGTTCGTGTGAAACCGTCGCAAAGGTTAATTTTTAGCAAGTTCCAAGCAGCGGAGCGGGTTGGCATTCAGCAAGTGCTGATTAAACCGTTCGTCGGAATTAATCCCAAAATCCTCGTGGAGAAATCGCAACATACAGCGAACCCCATCGACGTCTTGTGTTTAATTTCCTAACCAAATCGTTGTGAACTAGCTCGCTCTACTTCGTGAGTAGAAACAACTTCGACGCTTGCCGAAGTCAGCCAATTGAAACGACTCAACAGCCCTGTCCCATTTCCTGTCTGCGTAAAATCTTTACCAAATTCTCGCACCGGTTTTGACCAGGTATCCTGGCCGGTTGGATTCAATGTCACTCATTTATTAAGGAGGCGCGTCGCCCTAAAAAGACGCTAGACCTTGGGTGGACTGTGGATACAGCAGAGTCTCGAATCGCAGTTGTACAATTGTAACTGTCGGATAATCATAGTCCAGTTAAAAAAGACTTCATTCTTTCTATTTTTATAAGCGGATCGGCCCTAAATGATAACTTCTTCCGGTTCCACCAGTAGCAGGTGGTGAAATTGGATGATTCGAAAACGCAACGCCGCCCCTCAAGGTCAAAAAACAATCCGAACAACCAGAAAAGTCGACTATGAACGATTTTTTCTGCTCCTCTGAACCGATTCAAGATGAACGAGCGAGTTTTGGATCCCGTACTTGAAATTGTTAAACTCGGCAGGAAATGCAGGGTTCGTTTAAAAACCCGCCCTTCACTTGCTATACTAAGAATAACTTGCTGGCCCCAACGCATCCGTGGAGCTTCCCTAAAGAGGACACCCCGAACAGTTAGCCAACTAACGATTAGCAACCCAACCACTTGAAAAGCTAAGCTGGAACCCAATGCCGTCTAAATACTTACTTCCGTGTGACCACTGCAGTCACCCTTTCGAAGTCATCCCCAAACAGGCTGGTCAGGAACTGACATGCCCGGAGTGCGGCAAGGTATCCGAAGCTCCGATGCTTCGTAAAATGAGACTGCTAGAGCCGGTTGAAGACGAAACGGTCGGAAAGACAAACAAAAGAGTCGAGAAAAGCAGTAAATTCAACAGGCTTTTTTCAATTGGCCTATTCGCTGCCGTACTTTTAGGCGGTTCGGGATACTGGCTTTACGGTTACGCCGGGATGCTGGCAACCGAAATTGACCGAGAGCTTTCTACCGAGCAACACAACGAGTTTGTAGATCAACTACAACCGTCTCAGGTCATTACCTACTTCAACGAATTAAGAATCGATAACGGCCTCGGCGAGTGGTACGAGCCGAACTACGTCCGTTACAACAAGCAATCCGAAATTCTAACTAACACATCCTACGTTTTGATGGGACTCGGCGGGCTTTTCCTTGCCTGCTCCATCAGCATGGTCGCGCTGATTGCTTTCAAACGTTAAAGCTTGAGTTCGATTCACTCAGAGCGAGACGCATTCGCGCGACTTCGAGCATTCTTACCTTTGCGTTGAGGTCTTCGGCGTTTCGCAGTGGATTCGGTCGCCCCTACTCCGCCCGAGGCACGCTTGCCTCCTCCAGGTTTCTTACTAGATTTTTTCGAAGAGCTTTCACCCGTTCTAGCACTTTTGACAGCACTCGCCTTTTCCGTTCGCACTCGACGGCGTCGACGTTTCGTCGTTCGCTTCCCTTTTTCGTTATCAGTCGACTCATCCCCCGACCCTCGACTGCCCGAACCCTTCCGAGACCGTCCCCCTTGAGACGTTCCCGAGCGGCCTGCTCCTGAAGACTTACGTCCTGTCCGTCCTCGGGCGGTTCGTCCTCGCGTTGAATTTGGACTTGGGCTTGGCAAGGTTACCGATAATGCCTGATTGACGGGAATCTCCTGATCAATCAGCTTTTCAATCGACTTTAAATCTCCTTGATCACCGGCGCTGCAAAACGAGATAGCGATCCCTTTCGCACCGGCTCGCCCTGTTCGACCAATTCGGTGAACGTATGCTTCCGGTTCCATCGGTAAATCAAAATTGACAACATGGGTGACTCCTTCAATGTCAATGCCGCGTGCAGCAACGTCAGTCGCGACCAGGATCTTTACGAATTGATTACGAAATGCATCGAGCGCTCGCTGTCTTGCGTTTTGAGATTTATTTCCATGGATCGCGGCAGCCTTAAGCCCTTCTTTATTCAATCGTTCAGTGACAAAGTTTGCTGAACGTTTCGTTTTAGTAAAAACGATCGCGCGGAGGTCACCACGCGAAGAGAGAATTCTCTGCAACAACTCAGGCTTACCCTTGCGGGGCACAAAGATAACTTGCTGTTTAATCTTTTTTACACTTCGCGTTTTCGGTGTGACATCCACTTTCACCGGATCGACTAACAGCTTGTCCGTTATTTCAACAATCGCAGGCGCCATCGTTGCCGAGAAAAACAACGATTGCCTCTTCGCCGGCAGTTCGCGGATAATTCGTTTGATGTCAGGCATGAACCCCATATCGAGCATGCGGTCTGCTTCATCGAGAACGAACACTTCGAGCTTGTCCAGTTGAATGAATCCCTGATTCATCAAATCTAACAACCGGCCGGGAGTCGCTATGACAATGTGAACGCCGCGTTGAAGCGAACGCACTTGAGAGGTCTGGCTGACCCCGCCATAAACCAAAGCATGGCGAAGCTTCAAATGTTTACCATAGGTCGCAAAACTATCCCCGATCTGCACAGCCAACTCACGAGTCGGGGCTAGCACGAGTGCGAATGGGCGTTTCGCTTTGGCGGAACGATTTTGCAAACCTAGCCGATTGAGAATCGGCAATGCAAAAGCCGCCGTCTTACCAGTTCCCGTTTGGGCGCACCCCAATACGTCTCGCCGCTTAAGGGCAACCGGGATGGTCTGCGATTGAATAGGCGTTGGAATTTTATAATTTTCGCCCGCAATTGCTCGCTGCAATGGCTCGATTAAATTTAACTCGGTGAAGGTCTTCAATGGTTTTCCTTTAAGAACTCGCGAAGACAACCTACTGAAATCAATTCAGCGCTTGGTGCTCGGAGTCAACAGAAGTCGCAAATCATGGCATCTTTGACGCCTTTGCCGGAACCAACTGACCGTTAATTAACGATGGATCAGCGGGGTAGCGCCCATTTTTCAAAATCGAAAAACGTGGACAGCCTGTCAGTCTACACCTTGCCAGAAGTCCTCATAGTGCAAAAACACTGATCACCAGAGATATTCTCGCCAACAAACGGACTAATCTGTTCCACTTCACTTCCCAAAATATTAAAATTTCCGCAGGGAATATTCGCTTCCTCCTCCTTACTTTAATACTCAAGCCGACTACATCATGCCAAATTCAATTCGTTTAGACCGCCGCTGTTTCAGATACTATCTGATTTCTTTCAGCGCGATTGCCCTTTTAATCAGCATCTCCATTGAGCCCACCGAGGCCCAAACATTCAAAAAGGCGATCGCCAAAGCCGACCTCATCCTCTCCTGCAACTTCGACAAACCTCTCGATACACAAGACTGGTGGTCGAACGATAGTCGAGCTCAAAAGTCGGCCAAAATTGCCAAAAACAAAATGGTTCCCCAGGCGATCGTTCAAGAAGGCGTTCTGCAAATTCGCCGAACCGAAGGCTCTGACCATGCAGCCGTCGCGAGAACAAAAGTGCAATTTCAAGATGCTGTAATCACCTGCAAATTCCAACTCGCTGAAAATCAGAAATTCAGCGTGAATATCAATGACCCAAATTGCAAGACTGTCCATGCAGGACACCTTTGCCGCGTAGAGGTAAGTACCAAGTCAGTTGTTATTCAAGACCAAAAAACTGGAACCATGGCTAATGAGTACCGAAAACTAAAAGAGAGCGGAGCCTCAAAAGCAGAACTAGCGAAGCGGGTTAAAGGTAAATTTAAAACGACCAAACGGGCCACCCAAGCATCTCAATGGCACGAACTGAAAATTTTACTTGAAGGTGAAAAAATCGCAGTTCAAATTGACAATGAATTCGTCAGCCAATTTTCGTCCTCAGGGATTGGACATCCAACAAAAGAAAACATCGCGTTTTCTGTTCCCCGAATGGTCGACATCAAAAACCTCGCGGTCTATCGAATCGCACCCAAACCATCCGGAACAGAACAACCTTAACCAACAAATAATGAAAATGGGGCTGGCAATTACCCGACCCTGTTTTCAGATTTTTTTGCTGCGGCGATAGTCCGATGGAGAGACTTTCATTTGCTTGCGAAAGCAACGCGAAAAATGAGCATGGTCAAAATAACCACACCGAATCGCGATCGTTGCCACCGTCTCGTCGGTCTGGGCTAATTCCCGACAAGCGACTTCCAACCGAACACGCGAAAGATACTGTCGAGCTGAGACCCCAAATACCCGACGAAATTGCCGATCAAATTGACTAACCGAGAGCTTCGCCCTTGCTGCTAGTTCAGACGAATTGAGCTTTTGTTCGTAGTTCGAATGTAAATACTCAACCACATTGGCAAATCGTTTGGCGTCTTTCGATTCCCCCCGCTTGGTATCAACTTGACGGGAAAACCCAGCGATGCCCACTACAACGCCTTCAACATTGCGAAGTGGAATCTTACTGGTCATTACCAACCGTGGAGAACCAGCCATCTCCGGTGCGCTCTCAAGACGATTGATTATCGGCTCACCAGTCCGCATTACCTGCTCGTCGTCCTGGCGATAACTCTCGGCTCGCTGCGATGGAAAAAAATCGAAATCAGTTCTACCGATCACTTCGCTTCGATCCAGTACGCCGCAGTATTCACAACCTCTTTGATTGATCGCCAGAAAACGACCGCGGAGGTCCTTCACGAAAAAACTAACCTCGGGCTGCAGGTTAAAGAGGTCCAAAAACTCCGTTACATCGACTTGCGAGAAAAACGTGCGGACGAGACTTGTATTATTCATATTTATTTTTTACACAAGATTGCGGTGCCTGTGCAAGCCAATCAGCGCGATCTGAGATATGATTGAACCATGAAAAGAATCTTAATGACCATCTGCTTGGCTTGGTTACCAACTTGCCCGGCGTTTTCCGACGTCGACTTTAATCGCGAAATTCGACCCATCCTCAGTAAGCATTGTTTCGCCTGCCATGGTTTCGACCCATCGACTCGCGAAGCCGAATTGCGACTGGACAGTTTTGAGGGAGCGACCCGCGATCTTGGTGGAAGTTTTGCTCTCGTACCCCATCAGCCCAAGGCAAGCGAAATTGTCACGCGGATTTATTCAGACGATGTCGATGTGTTGATGCCTCCTCCCGAGAGTGGACAGCCACTAACCGATGCCGAAAAAAAACTTCTTCGGCAATGGATTACCGAAGGTGGTGCCTATTCAACTCACTGGTCCTTCGTCGCCCCCACACAAAAACCTCTGCCTGCTGTCAAACACTCGCAATGGCCAAAACGTCCGATCGATTATTTCATTTTGAAACAAATGGAGGCGGAGAATTTCACTCCCACTTCCCCGGCGGATCCCGCTCGACTTTTGCGGCGTGTCGCCCTCGACTTGACCGGCCTTCCCCCGACGCCTGAAGCGGCAGCACGCTTCTTGGCCGATCCTTCATCTGAAAATTACGAACGGGAGGTCGACCTATTACTCGCAACCCCCGCTTACGGTGAGCACTGGGCACGGATGTGGCTCGACCTCGCACGGTATGCAGATACTAAAGGCTATGAAAAAGATCGACACCGTGACATCTGGCGATATCGAGACTGGGTGATCGACGCACTCAATCAAGACATGCCGTTTGATCAATTTACGAGAGAACAATTGGCCGGTGATCTGCTTCCCGAAAGAACGGACGATCAAATTCTTGCCACGGCGTTCCATCGCAACACGATGACCAACGAAGAGGGTGGAACCGACGACGAAGAATTCAGAGTTGCCGCCGTTAAAGACAGGGTCGATACGACGATGCAAGTTTGGATGGGATTAACCATGGGTTGCGCGAAATGCCATTCCCATAAATACGATCCGATCAGCATCAGCGATTACTACTCTTTTTTGTCGTACTTTAATCAAACCCAGGATCGGGATACCGAGTCCCCGTTTCACCCTACGCCTACGTCCGAGCAAGCAAAAGCAATCGCTGCTCAACAAGACATCGTTACTTCTGCAAGCAAAGAACTCAATGTTCGACCAGCCGATTTTGACAGCAAGCTTTCCCAGTGGAAGCAACAATTCACTGAAACTCCGCTCTGGCAAAACCTGAAACTGGTGGAATCGACCTCGGAAGCAGAGGTTGTTTTAAAACAGCGAGATGACCACATCATTTTAGCAACAGGCAACCGCCCGGAACGAGATACCTGGACCCTAACTTTTGAGTTACCTGCTCTTCCCGATGGAAAAAAGCACCGCTCACTTCGAATTGAACATTTCCCCCAATCAATCGCCGGCGGTGACTGGGCAGACAAAAACGTAGCCATTCGGGATTTGACCGTTGAGCAAATTCAAGACACCGGAACACCCAAGAAAATCACACTCTCCAATCCGCGCGCAACTTTTTCTCAACGCAATTGGGAGGTCGCCAAACTAATCAACGGAGACACCTCCGCAGGCTGGGCGCTCTCACCCAAATTCAAAAACCCGCAAAACTGCATTCTTGATTTTTCCGAGCCAATCGCTGCGGGCGTTATCAGAATCACCCTTGAACAACAATACGGAGAAGGCCTGTTACTCGCCCGCTCGCGTTTTTCAGCCAGCCCCTACCCTGCTGAGTGGCTAATCGCCGAACTCAAACCTAATTTCGAAGAAATCTTTTGGGCGCTTAGCGATCCACAACATTCTGCGAAAAAGAAAAACTATCAAACCGAATTAGCTAAACTGGCGGCATTGAAAAAGGCAGTCACCCGTACACCAGTGATGGCAGAGTTGCCTGCCACCCAACAACGTAAAACAAAAATTAACAATCGAGGAAACTTTCTTGACCTCGGTGATGAGGTCACTCCCAACGTTCTGGAAATATTCGGAAGTTTCCCTGACAACACAGCCCCCAATCGCCTCGGCGTCGCAAAATGGCTCATGCAACCTGAAAACCCACTCACTTCACGGGTAATGGTCAATCGAATTTGGTCGCGAATCTTCGGGGTTGGAATTGTCGAAACAGAAGAAGATTTTGGATCCCAGGGACTCCCCCCTTCTCACCCCGATTTACTAGATTGGCTAGCAGTCGATTTCCGGGAACAAGGCTGGTCGATCAAGACGCTCCTCAAGACCATCGTAACTTCCAGCACGTACCAACAAAGCGCGGTCGCGACTCCAGACCATCTTTCCCGCGACCCTCGCAATCGCCTGCTCGCACGGGGACCTCGGTTCCGACTCTCTGCCGAAACCGTTCGTGATCAAGCGCTTGCGATCAGTGGTTTACTGACGAAACAAGTTGGAGGTAAATCTGTGATGCCACCCCAACCGAGCGGTGTTTGGAAAACCACGTACAGTGGTGACGATTGGAAAAACGCGACCGGCCCGGATCGCTACCGCCGAGGTCTTTACACCTACCTCAAACGCACCAGCCCTTATCCAGCCATGACAACCTTTGATGCCGGCAGCGGCGAAGTCTGCCAAGTCCGTCGCATTCGAACCAACACGCCTCTGCAAGCACTAGTGACCCTCAACGATACCGCATTTTTGGAAGCAGCCGGCGGATTAGCCAAACGCATGCAACAATCCTCGCAAGTTTTGGAAAAGCAAATCGTCAACGGCTTTACAATAGCACTCGTCCGGAAACCCACGCCTCGGGAAACCAAGCGATTGCTCGACTTGTACGCATCCCTTGCAATCGACGAGGAAGCTTCCAAGTCGCTTCTTCAAGCGTCCGCATTGTCAGAAGGTGACCCTCGACTGGTCGCCATCGCGAACGTCCTACTTAATCTTGACGAAACACTGATGAAATAAGATTCCTATGAAACTGCCTCTCCCACTTAAAAAAGTTCAAGCGACAACTCGACGTCAATTTTTTGGCCAAACGGGTTTAGGACTCGGGTCGATTGCGCTCAGCTCTTTACTCAACCAGGAAACCCCAGACGAACCAACCGGCTTTCGAATTCCGGCAAAAGCAAAATCTGTCATCTACTTGCACATGGCGGGTTCTCCTTCCCAGTTGGAATTATTCGAACACAAACCTGCACTCGACCGCTTGCACGACACGCAGTGTCCTCAGGAGTATCTGGAGGGAAAACGGTTTGCGTTTATTCGCGGCGTGCCCAAGATGCTTGGCTCTCAATTCAAGTTCCAGCGAACCGGGCAGAGCGGCCAGTGGGTCAGTGATCGGCTGCCACATCTCAGTAAGGTCATTGATGATCTCTGTGTCATTCGCTCGGTCCATACAGAACAATTCAATCACTCTCCCGCACAATTGCTGATGCAAACTGGCAACCCCCTTTTGGGCTATCCCTCGATCGGCTCGTGGGCAACCTACGGTCTGGGAAGCGAAAATAAAGATCTTCCGGGATTCATGGTATTGTCTTCTGGTGGAAAAACTCCCAGCGCCGGAAAATCTCTTTGGGGTAGCGGATTCCTGCCAACAATCTACCAAGGTGTTCAATGCCGAACTGATGGCGGTGACCCTATTCTCTTCCTCAGTGATCCCAAAGGGCTCAATCGGGGGGAGCGGCGAAAAACGCTGGACGCGATTGCCGATCTGAATCGGTATCAGCATGAGCATATCGGTGACCCTGAAACGATCACTCGCATCGCCCAATACGAACTTGCATTTAAAATGCAAATTTCGGTTCCTGAGGTAATGGATATTGGACGCGAGTCCCAATCGATGCTCGACCTCTACGGAGCAAAACCGGGGCATGTCTCGGCCGCTGAATCGGCAGCTGACCCACGAACACTCTACAAAGGCGATGACCCAACGTTTGCCAACAATTGTTTGCTCGCCAGGCGGTTGGTCGAAAGCGGCGTTCGGTTTGTCCAGCTGTACGATTGGGGGTGGGACCATCACGGCTCCTCTCCCGGAGAATCAATCGACGAAACGCTGCCAATCAAATGTCGGCAAATCGATCGCGCTGTCGCGGGCTTGATCACCGATTTAAAACAACGTGGCCTGCTCGACGAAACGTTAGTTGTTTGGGGCGGCGAATTCGGCAGAACGCCAATGATGCAAAACAACGTTCGCAAAAATTTGGTCAAAGGATTCATTGGCCGGGACCACCATCCCCACGCCTTTACCATGTGGATGGCCGGGGGAGGTATCAAGCCCGGAGTTTATGGCCAAACCGATGACATTGGCTATTACATTACAGAAAATGCGGTCAGCATTCGCGACCTTCAATCAACCATTCTCCACCAGATTGGAATTGATCCCAAACGATTCAACTACCCTTATCAAGGCCTCAAACAAAGGCTCATCGGCCCTTCTGACGAAGGCAAAGTGATTCGAGATATCCTTGCCTGATTCGATTTATTAGAATTCACAGCCGATTTAAATACATTAAAATAACAGGCTATGAACTCTAATTTTTCAATCACTTTGCTGCTCTTCTGTTTCGCCCTTTCGAAACCATCGGTCGCTGAAGAACCGGTAGATTTCGCAAGGGACATTCAGCCAATTCTTGCTGAAAACTGCTATTTCTGTCACGGGCCCGATGCCAAACAGCGCGCCTCCGACCTCCGACTCGATATTGAAGAGGATGCAAAACAGTCAATCATCGCGGGGGATGCTAATTCCAGTGAATTGTATTCCCGCATTCGATCCGATGATCCTGACGAACAAATGCCGCCGCCGGATTCACACCGAAGCTTAACCCCCGACCAGATTTCATTGATCCAAAAATGGATCGATCAAGGCGGAAAGTGGGGGCAACACTGGGCCTACAAACCAATCGTGAAGCCGGTGATCGAGGCGAGGAACGCGATTGATTTTTTTGTCCAACAGCAACTGCATCAGCAAGGTCTTGAGTTTTCACCGATTGCCGATCGCCGAACATTGCTTCGACGCGTCAGCCTCGACCTGACCGGTTTGCCACCAACCGTTGAGCAAATCAATACGTTCCTTGCCGACACTTCACCGGACGCCTATCAGCAAATGGTCGAGAGAATGCTCCAATCACCTGCCTATGGTGAACGCATGGCCTGGGACTGGCTCGATTCAGCAAGGTACGCCGATACCAATGGCTACCAAGGTGACAATGAACGGACCATGTGGCCATGGCGAGATTGGGTAATTGGTGCCTTCAATGACAATCTCCCCTTCGATCAGTTTTCTAAATGGCAAATTGCTGGCGATCTGTTAACCAATCCGACGGAAGAACAAATTCTGGCAACCGGATTCAATCGAAATCATCCCATCAACGGCGAAGGCGGCAGGATCCCAGAGGAGAACCGCATCGACTATGTGATGGACATGACGGAAACGACCGGCACCGTCTGGTTGAGCCTGACCTTCAATTGCTGTCGCTGCCATGACCATAAATACGATCAACTGACACAGGATGACTATTACAGTCTCTTTGCATTTTTCAATCAAACTCCAGTAACCGGCGCTGGTGGCAATGCCCAAACGGCCCCGGTGCTGTCTGTGCCTGACCAGCCCCAACGACTGCAACTGGCAAAACTAAAAAATGAATTATCAAAATTTGAATCAGAACAAAAACGTCTTATCGGTGCACTCAACCAGAAACAGAATGACTGGGAATTAGCCCAAACCAAACAATTACAGGAAACAGATACTTGGTCAGTCTGGCACCCAGAATCTTACTCCGCCCAGAAGGCCGATTTAGCTTATTCCAATGATGGTTCGCTGCTCACCTCGGGAGCCAATCCCGCCAACGATAATTACGAACTCACTGGCAAATCGGATCTCGCCACTATCCAAGCCATTCGCTTGGAAACCCTTAAACACGCGTCGATGACTGCCGGTGGTCTTGCGCGATCGAACAGTTCCAATTTTGTCTTAACTGATTTTGCCGCATATCTCATCGAACCGGGAAAGCCTCCGACCCGCCTTCCATTCAAAAAAGCTCAAGCTGATTACGAACAAACGGGTCATGGTGCCCAATTAGCGATCGATGCAAATGCCCAATCAGGATGGGCAGTCTTGGCTCCCGATAAAAATGTGCAGCGGGAGCGCGAGGCCATTTTCTCATTTGAAAAACCAGTCACCTTATCGCCTAATGCAAAAATCAAATTCGTACTCAAACACGAATCGATATATGAAAAACACAATATTGGGAGACTGAGGATCTCCCTCACCGAGCAGAAAAACCCAACGCTCGCTGGCGATACAAAACAGTTACTGGCAGCTTTGCAGCAACCGAATGATTCGCGGTCGCCGGCACAACTCAAACTCATTCAACAAAAACACTTCGAATCTGATACTGATTACCAAACGCAAGCCACGAAAATCGACTCCATTAACAGTCAAATCAAAACGCTGGCGAAAGGGTATCCCAAGGTCATGGTCATGGCTGACAGCCCCAAACTTCGTAAAACATATCGGTTAAACCGAGGATCCTACGAAGACCCATTAAACGAAGTCTCCATGCGTGTGCCTGAAATGCTGGCCGCGCTGCCGGAAAACATTACCCCCAACCGACTTGCACTTGCCAACTGGCTTTTTTCAGTCGACAACCCTCTGACACCTCGCGTTTCAATCAATCGAATTTGGGCCAAGTTTTTCAATACAGGATTAGTCAAAACATTAGAGGATTTTGGCGTTCAGGGTGAGCCACCGAGCCATCCAAAATTACTGGACTGGCTGGCTGCTGAATATCGGGATTGCGGTTGGGACACAAAACACATGATCCGCTTAATTTTAAACAGTCGAACCTATCGCCAATCCTCCCACACTTCTTCTCACCTGCTCGAACTCGACCCAGACAATCGTCTCCTCGCGAGAGCATCGAGGTTTCGAATTCCCTCGTGGATGATCCGAGATTACGCCCTCGCATCGAGCGGGCGGTTGGTGCGAAAAATTGGCGGTCGCCCGGTGAATAGCTATCAACCGAAAGGGGTCTGGGAAGAAGCCAGTTTTGGTAAAAAAACTTATCGGCAAGATTCAGGAGACGCACTTTACCGCAGATCGATCTACACATTTTGGCGTCGGATCGCCGCGCCGACCATGATTTTTGACAATGCCGACCGGATGACATGCTCCGTCATTTCCTACCGGACGAACACGCCGCTTCACGCCTTGAACACCCTTAACAACACGACCTACGTCGAGGCAGCTCGACTGCTCGCCAGTAGCGTCTTGAAAGAAAAATTAACCGATCAGGAAACACTTGATAAAATTTATCAACGGATCGTGACGCGCTTACCCCGGGAAAAAGAAATCCCAATTCTCCTTGCCGGACTGGCCCACGATCGGCAACAATTTGCCGCTAACAATGACAACGTTATTTCTTTCTTAGGAGTCGGAGATTCACCCGTCGAACCCAACCTCGACCCTGTTGAATTAGCCTCGTGGACCAATCTCTGTATCGCCGTTTTAAATCTCGATGAAAGCCTTACACGCCAATAGGCCAAGTAAATCGTTGAATTCAGGAAACCCAAATTTTAAGAACACGTGCCGGCTATGAATCCTCATGAACAACAAAAATTGCATTCGACCCGGCGCGAATTCTTTGGTCGGACGGCAAATGGAATCGGATCCGCCGCGTTGGCGAGCCTGTTAAATCGTTCGACACTTGCTGGTGAAAGACGACCCGACCCGCGCACTGGCGGCCTCCCCGGAATCCCTCATTTTGCTCCCAAAGCGAAACGTGTGATTGCGCTGATTCAAAACGGTGGACCTTCTCATGCTGATCTTTTTGACTGGAAACCAAAGTTAGCCCAAATGCACGGCCAACCGGTGCCCGAAGAATTCGTCGCAGGCAAACGATTCAGCACGATGACTGGAAAGCCAGATGGAAAATTAATGCTGGCTCCCATTGAGCCATTTCACCAGCGAGGAAATTCCGGAGCCTGGGTCAGTGACATGCTCCCCTACACCGCTTCGATTGCGGATGAATTAACCTTTCTTAAAGGCATGCACACGGATGCGGTCAACCATGCTCCGGCAATTAGCTTCTTATTGAGCGGCGCTCAGATTCCAGGTCGGCCAACCCTGGGAAGCTGGATGAATTACGGCCTGGGGAGCGAAGTAGATGATCTTCCTAATTTCATCGTCATGACCTCCGTTTCAAAAAATACAACCTGCGGGCAAATCTTCTACGACTTCTATTGGGGCAGTGGTTTTTTACCTTCCAAACATCAGGGAGTAAAATTCCGCGGGTCTGGTGATCCGGTCCTCTACCTTTCAAATCCCGACGGCATTACACGTGAAATGCGCCGCGGTTGGCTGGACAACATTGCTAGACTAAACCAAATGCAGCTTGAAGAATTTGGCGACCCGGAAATTGCAACCCGAATCGCTCAATATGAAATGGCCTTTCAAATGCAGGCGAGTGTGCCAGAGTTGACTGATCTGTCCGACGAACCGCGTGCCATTCTTGACATGTATGGCCCCGGCGTAGAAGAACCCGGCTCGTTTGCCCACAACTGCTTGATGGCTCGTCGACTTGCTGAACGAGGTGTCAGCTTCACCCAGCTCATGCACGCCGGCTGGGACCAGCACCGAAGTTTGACAACAGAATTTTATACTCAATGCCGCGATACCGATCAGGCGAGTGCCGCCTTGGTCATGGACCTGAAACAACGTGGAATGCTGGACGACACGCTCGTAGTCTGGAGTGGAGAATTCGGACGCACTCCATTTATTCAGGGAGATATTAACAATCGAAAACAGTGGGGACGTGACCACCACCCCTACGCCTACACGACGTGGATGGCCGGCGGAGGCCTCAAGCCTGGCTTGAGTTACGGGGAAACTGATGAATTGGCGATGAATGTCGCCAGCGATGGCGTTCACATCCACGACTTACAGGCAACGCTCCTGCATCTCCTTGGAATTAACCACGAAGAATTAACCTACCGGTTTCAAGGCAGACAATTTCGACTGACCGATGTCCACGGTCGGGTTGTTCAGGAAATTCTGGCTTAGCTTTTCTTTACCGAGGTGGATCGCAAAACGCCCGCCTTAACCACTCAAAATCCAGCCATTGAAAGCTCTCGGATTTTCAGAAATTCCATACTAAAGAAACTTTTCTCTGATACCATGGATCGGCTAAAGCTCCTTTTCTGGCACTCGAGGGCCAATCATTGACAACACCTGAACCTGTTTTTCCGAACGAAACCTCACGGCGCGATCCGGCACATCGTCGCACCGAAAAAAAAACAAATGAGACCTGCACTGAGCCTACCTGGACACTCGATCAAGCGAGAGACTTATACGGCATTCAGCGTTGGGGGCTGGACTATTTTGGAATCTCCGAATCGGGAAGCGCTACCGTTGAGGCACCTACACCGACGGGCGTCAAAACGATTGAGTTCTCCGAAATACTCGATGGTCTCAAAGAACGCGGACTCGATATGCCGGTCATGCTCCGGTTTGAAAATCTAGTCGATGACCGCATTACGCAACTCCACCAAGGATTTGCATCCGCCATCGCTCAGACCAATTACAAGAGTGAGTATCGTGGCGTTTTTCCAATCAAGGTTAATCAACAAAGTCAGGTGATTGCCGAAATCGCCAGGTTCGGCGAACGCTTCAATTATGGGCTCGAAGCTGGAAGTAAAGCTGAACTCTTGATCGCACTGGCGACCCTTCCATCTCCTGAAAGCCTGATCATTTGCAATGGCTATAAAGATTTAGAATACATCGATCTCGGACTCCGAGCACTTTCAATGGGACTTCAGGTCTTTTTCGTCATTGAAACGCCCAAGGAACTACCGATGATCCTTGACCGCGCAAAACACTGGGGAGTCACGCCTTGCATTGGCGTTCGACTGAAACTCTCCACCGCCGTTGATGGCCACTGGAGTCGAGATGCCGGAGATCGCAGCCTGTTTGGTTTATCGACGCTGCAGCTGATTGAAATCATTGACAGCCTCCGTGAAGCTGGAATGCTGGACTCGTTAAAAATGCTGCATTTTCATCTCGGCAGCCAAGTACCAAACATTCGTAACGTCCGTGACGGCATTACCGAAGCTTGTCGATTTTATGTCAACCTCATCAAGGAGGGGGCGCCGATGGGATATTTTGACATCGGTGGTGGCCTCGCCGTTGACTACGACGGATCGGCCAGCATCGATGGGCACAGTCGAAACTACGACCTCGACGAATACTGCGTCGATATTGTCGAGGCAATCATGGCCGCGTTCAGTCCCCATGACATCCCACACCCTACAATTATTTCCGAATCGGGCCGGTGGACTGTCGCACCCATGTCCGTACTTCTGTTTAACATCCTCGATGTCAATGACTTCCAACCGCAACCACTTCCCGACCCACTTCCGGAAAACATTCATTCGTCCATTGATTTCCTGATTGACACGCTGCGTCATATCGAAGTTCGACGCCTTCAAGAAAACTTCAACGATGCTATTTACTACCGCGATCAGGCGCGAAAAGCATTTCAGATTGGAGAACTAAGCCTTCGTGAACGAGCACTTGCTGAAAACATCTGCCTAACAATCCTTCACCAAATCGCCGACCGCGTGCCGGAAATGACTCGCCCTCCGGCAAGCCTGCAATCCATCAAAGACTCGCTCTCAGATATCTATTATGGCAATTTCAGTGTTTTCCAATCACTACCGGACGCATGGGCCATCCAACAAGTTTTCCCCGTGATGCCATTGCAACGACTCGACGAGGAGCCGACTCGAAACGCAATCATTGGGGACTTAACCTGCGATTGTGACGGCCAACTCAACCAATTCGTAGGAACTAAGTCCAACACCAACACACTTAGACTGCACCCAATTATCGAAGGTGAAGAGTATTGCCTCGGTGTATTTCTGGTCGGAGCTTATCAGGAAACGCTAGGCGATCTGCACAATTTATTCGGTGACACGCATGTCGTCAGTGTGCGAGTTACCAGCGAAGGGAAATTGGAATTTGTCCACGAACTTGAAGGCGATCGCATTCGAGATGTATTAAGTTACGTTGAGTACCAAACGGAAGAACTATTTTCTCAATTCGAAAAACGTACAGACACCGCGCTAAGTAATGGGAAAATCAGTGCCACCCAACGGAGCGAAATCTTGAACCTGTTTAGCGAGAGCCTCCGCGGATATACTTATTTCGAAAACTAAAACTTCTTGCCTTCCACCACAGAAATGAAAGAGGAATCATGGGTACGCGTTTTATCTTAAGCCTGACAATCTTACTCGGGTTGATTTCTACCGGCATTTCTCAGACGCTGCTCGTCGAGGCAGAGAGCTTTTCAGAGCCCGGAGGCTGGAAACTCGACACCCAGTTCATTCATGAAATGGGCTCTCCCTATCTGCTCGCGCACGGCCTTGGAAAACCAGTGGCCGATGCAAAAACGACGATCGATTTCCCGGCAACCGGACGCTATACCGTTTGGGTTCGCACAAAGGACTGGGTAGCTCGCTGGAAAGCACCGGGCCAACCCGGAAAATTTGAATTACACATCAATGGCACGCCACTGGAGCAACCCTTTGGGGTGAAAGGGGAAAACTGGTTCTGGCAAAACGGTGGAACGGTACAAATTGATAAAAAGCAAAACGAATTAACGCTCCATGACCTGACCGGCTTTGACGGTCGCTGCGATGCAATTGCGTTCTCGCTTGATCCCGACTGGACTCCTCCTGCAACAACCGAAGTCTTTCCGTCTTGGCGTAGAAAGTTGTCAAACATCTCTGAAAAACCAATCAATCAAAGTGGTTACGACTTGGTAGTTATCGGCGGAGGCTATGCTGGAGTTGCAGCTTCCTTGTCAGCAGCCAGAATGGGCTGCACCGTCGCCCTGGTTCAAAACCGAGGCGTCTTGGGGGGAAATGGTTCGAGTGAAGTTCGGGTTTGGGCGAAGGGAAATATCCGTCGAGGCCGCTACCCGAGAATCGGAGAAATCGTCAACGAATTTTCAGACCAGGCCAAAAAATCTCCCGGCACCTACGAAGAATTCGAAGATGACAAAAAAGAGACATTGGTTCGGGCCGAAAACAATATCGACCTGTTCCTTAATCATCATGCTTACCAAGTTGAGCTGGCCTCTGAAAATTCAATTAAGTCCATTCTCGCATTCGACACGCACTCCGGGGCAATCAAACGGTTCTCCGGCACCCAATTTGTGGACTGCACCGGCCACGGCACGATTGGAACTCTCGCCGGCGCGAAGAATGATATGACTCCCGCGGGTCGAATGGGAATGAGCAATATGTGGCGTTGGGAAAAGAACTCCCAACCGAGCCAGTTCCCAAAAACGCCGTGGGCCTTGGAACTCACCATGAAAGATTTCCCGTACCCTCGCGACTTCCACGGCCAGTGGTTTTGGGAAAGTGGATTCGACAAAGATCCCTTGGCAGATGCTGAAGGAATTCGTGACTGGAATCTCAGAGCAGTTTACGGTGCGTTCAACGCCATGAAAAATAAAGATGGAGCAGAGCAACACCCGAACGCTTCTTTGACCTGGGTTGCCTTTATTGGAGGGCCGCGTGAATCAAGAAGACTGCTCGGCGACGTCGTGCTAACGGAAGCAGATATCGTTGGCAAACGAGACTTTCCCGATGGAGTCGTGCCAAGCACCTGGTCCATCGACCTCCATTATCCAAAAGAACAATACGCCAAAAAATATCCTGACAATCCCTTCATCTCCAAGGCAGTTCACGGAAAAGGGGTTGATAGGAGTTATGGCTACCCCGTCCCCTACCGTTGTTTTTACTCAGCCAACATCGACAACCTTTTCATGGCAGGGCGATGCATTAGCGTTACCCATGAAGCATTGGGAACCGTCCGCGTCATGAAAACTTGCGGAATGATGGGAGAGGTCGTCGGGAAAGCCGCTTCCATTTGCGCCGCTCACCAATGCTCTCCCCGGGAAGTCTACCAAAAACATCTACCAGAGTTGAAAAGTCTGCTCAAGCTTCCCGGCGGGTCGCATCGCCCAAGCATTGGAGGCAAACTGACCATTCCCGATGTTCCAATCGCGGAGCAACCCAAACCCGTCGTCGTAAACAAAGGCATCTCACCGAATAAGATCGCAGGGATCGTGATCGATGATCTCTCAGCAACGAAAACAGGAATCTGGAGCAAAGGAACGGGCTTAAAAGGCTTTATTGGAAAACACTATGTGTACGCCAGTGCGAACACAGACGCCAAGATTCGATTTACCTGGGAACCGGAGAAAAATGCACGATGCGAACTCAGACTCGCCTATCGGCAACATGAAAACCGAACTGAAAAGGCGCGGATCACAATTGAACAAGGAATAGAATCGACGGTGATTTATTTAGATCTCACCAAAGTGCCGACACTCGAACACGGTTTTGTATCACTCGGTGAATTCGATCTCAAACAAGGTCAGCCCACGGCAATTATGATGTCTCACGGCAATTCGATTGGTCACCTTTGTGCCGATGCAATTCAAATCTTGCCGGCGAAATAAATAAACACTTTCGTCTGCCCTATTTCGAATCCCATGAATCGAATTAACAGTAAAGCATTTATTTATTGAGAGCCTTTCGATAATCGCCAGGCGTCATATTTAACTCTCGCTTGAAAACAACATGCAAGTACTCCGGATGCTCAAATCCGCAGTTGATTGCAATTTGCTCGATCGACATATCCGTCTTGGCCAACAGACTTCGAACTTGTTTTAGTTGGCAATTCCGAATTTCCTGTTGGGGAGAATGGCCAAGCAGTTTTCGCATCCGCCGCTCCAGCGAGCTCCTTGATAATTTTGTATGCTCGAGGACCTGTTTAACTGAAATACCAAAACACGCATTGGTCCTAAGAAAGCTCAACGCATTTGCCAAATCTGGATCCTCAATGGCGTAAACACTGGAAGACTGCCGGAGCGTTACATCCAACGGATCAAAACACTGCAACTGCGGTGTTACCTTTTCCCCCGCCATCAATTTTGCCAAACATTCTGCTGCAGCAAATCCAATTTGCTCGGAATTGGGCATGACGCTCGAAAGCGGCGGTTCGCAGAGATTGCAAATGACTTCGTTATTATCGACTCCCAACACCGCCACTTGTTCCGGCACAGCGATTTCCGCCCAGAGGCAACAATCCAGAATGTTCTTCCCTGCAATATCGTTGCTTGCCATCACCCCTGCCGGTTTTGGCAACCCTTTTAACCAGTCCGTTATCCGTTTACGTTCATAGGCCAGTGAAAGTTTACGAGGTTGTTCCATCTCGCGATTAGACAAACTGTGCCATTTCGATTTTAAAATCGAACACTCATGACGTTTCTTGTTTAATTCGGCGACAAACGACTCTTCCCGTCTCTGTGACCAGGCTTCCTGATCAAAACCAAGAAACCCAAAACTCCTAAACCCTCGCTCCATGAAGTGCCTCGCACCTAAACGGCCGATGGCATGGTCGTCAGAACGCAAAGTAACAAATTCGCTTTTTCCACTACGGCGATCGTTCAAATCAACAAATGGAATTTTTCGCGATCTCACCATTTGAGCAATTTCTGGATTCGTCGAGCGGCAGATGATTCCATCGCCATTCCAGTCAATCAACCACTCAGGTGGCCCACCTCGCAGATCCTGCTCTTCAAGAAAAACTGACCAATCGCTCTGAGTTTTTTTAAAACGCACGATTCCATCAAGCAAATTTCGACCGTAATTACTTGAAGTCTCTACAATTAAGGCAACGGAATAACGTCTTCGCATATTCACAACCAGAATTCAGCAATCAAATTTAAAGGCATGGAATCCAACAACGCTCATGGATTAGAATAGGGTCGGCCTAAAGACATATCTTAGGTCTTCCCTAAACTCTAACACATGACCTGTAACCGCCAAACCAATCAAGGAATTTCGCATGCGTCCCATGGCATTCGCTCTTATCTTAGTATTTGCACTTAGCTCTTTAGGGCCGCCTTCAAGTGCCTTGAGGGGGGAGGATTCCGAGACAACCGATGAACGACCTAACATCGTCATCATCCTAGTGGACGATATGGGATTTTCCGACATTGGATGTTATGGAAGTGAAATTGAAACACCCAATGTTGATCGCCTAGCCACTGAAGGGCTTCGATTTACACAATTCTACAATTCCGGTCGCTGTTGCCCCACCCGTGCAAGTTTAATGACCGGACTCCATCCGCACCAAACCGGAATTGGGCACATGACCGCCCCTCCCAATCAGCCTTTGGGATTTACCGGTCCCTACCAGGGATATTTAAATGATAATTGCGCTACGATTGCCCAGGTCTTACAAGGATCCGGTTACCACACCTTGATGACTGGAAAATGGCACTTGGGAGCCAACGACCAAAAAAC
>JAAEMV010000264.1 GCA_024225195.1 Planctomycetaceae bacterium
ATTACCGCTAGGAGATGGGGAAGGCGAACGGGTGCGGCCTTTATCGGGTTTTAGTAATTCACTTTCCCATGGTCGTTTATTTTCGCTAGAAAAAATATTGCTTTCCCAAGGCCGTTTTAAATCACCGCGCTTTTCATCAAGTTTGTGATTGGCCGGATTTGTTGTTTTTTCTGCCAATGTAGGCTCGTTATCATTGATTGGCGGTTTAGCTGTATCCTTGAAATTGGGTTTAATATGCCCTGTGGTGGCCTGTGGTACGTTTTGCGCTGTCTTGGCGACTATCGGGGCAGGTTTGGCCGTCTTCGCTCTGTCTGGCCGTCCTACGCGCTTTGTGCCGCGTTTTAATAGGGCGCTTGCCCCTCGACCTGATTCACGCTGTTCTCTTTTGGTTTTTACGTATGCGTCACGCCGCTTGTTCTGTTTTCTGGCCTCTTTTGCCCGTTCGTTTTCTTGGTGGCGTTTTAATGCGCCGCGCTGTTCGGCTTCTCTGGTTTCGATGCCTTTCAAACTGGCTGACATTTGCCGCCGTGTTTCTTTGTCAGATCTGGTTTGACCAAAAACACTGCGCAAGATCTTGACCACGCCTTTTGCTTCAAGCTTCCTGTCGAGCGCGGCAACCTCGGCCTTGATTGTGGCTTTGGCCGTGCCGTATGTCTGTTCCAGTTTTTCCTCAAGGGCTAGGCTCTGGCGGTGATGCTTTTGGCTTAAATCAAGGTTAGTCAGTTTTTGGGCGTTCTCGATCTCCTGCCTATCAATATCTGATATTTTTTCTAAGACCCGTTCTTTATTCAACAAAGCCGCTTCAATGTGATTTTGAACGCGGTCAAAATTATCATTGGCAATCTGTCTGTTTTCATCACCGATGCGCGAGGGTTTGCCGTCGCGTTCCATGGCACTTGCAACATGCCCCATGTGCTGGCTTGGCTCCCTGTCGATGCCTTGGGCTTCAAATGATCGGTGATCGACGCGGGTCTTGTGGCCGTGGCGTTCCAAGCTTCGGTTTTGATGATGCGCCCATTGTTCGCGCCATTGCAAAAGCTGATCGTCGGAATTCCATGAACGGGCTTTTTCCGTTGCCTTTTTTTGGTGGAAGCCCTCGCCTGTCAACTCGCGCATAGTGAGCATGACATGGGCGTGGTGGTTTCGCTGATCGCCGCCCTTGTCGGGGGAATGTATGGCAATATCGGCAATCATTCCTTGACCAACAAATTGCTCCTGAACAAAATCACGGACAAGATCGCGGCGCTGTTCGTTAGTCAGTTCATGGGGCAAGCTCAACTGGATTTCACGGGCAAGCTGGGAGTTCTTGCGAGACTCCACGGCTTCCACGGCGTTCCATAGTTGGGCGCGGTCTTGCATCCAGTCGGGGGTGGCATCGGGTGCCATTACCTCCGAATGGAGCACACCAGATTTTCTGGTGTAGTCATGGATTTCGCCTGTG
>JAAEMV010000265.1 GCA_024225195.1 Planctomycetaceae bacterium
TACCAAAAAGCATCCACACCATGGGAATGGCATGCTGAACTGAAATCGATCGCGAACCAACTTGGAATGGATCTCTTCTCGAGCCCATTTGATGCGACTGCCGTTGAGTTCCTTGAAACACTTGATGTGCCTGCCTATAAAATTGCTTCATTTGAAATTATTGACGTTCCACTCCTGCGGAAAGTCGCCGCCACAGGTCGCCCCGTAATTGTCTCCACCGGAATGGCGACTCTCGAAGAAATTGAACAAGCCGTCACTACCCTGCAGAGCAACGGCTGCAACGAAATCGCGCTGCTCAAGTGCACCAGTGCCTACCCAGCTCCACCGGAATCAATGAATCTGAGGACACTCCCGGATCTTGCAGCTCGGTTCCAGCTTCCCGTTGGGCTTTCCGATCATACCCTCGATCACCATTCCTCAATCACCTCGGTTGCACTGGGTGGCTCCATTATCGAAAAACACCTTACACTCTCACGGTCTGAAGAAGGTCCCGATAGCTCATTCTCATTGGAACCTTCTGAATTCGCTGAATTAGTCAAGGCAATTCGAACCACCGAAAAGACGCTGGGGAACGTAAATTACGGCCCCACCGAGAGCGACCAAAACAACCTCGCCTTCCGCCGCTCGCTCTTTGCGATTCAAGACATTGAACAAGGTGAACAGTTCACACTCGAAAACGTTCGCTCTCTCCGCCCGGGTGAGGGCCTCGAACCCGTTCATCTCGACAAAGTGCTATCGGCAACCGCAGCCCAGCAGATCCCCCGGGGCACTCCTCTCAATTGGCAGCACGTCGCCTAAAATCAAAGTTTCCGCACGTCAATAATGCTGTTCTATCGACTAAACCACGTCACACTGGCCCGAGAGACAGCAAAGCCGCTTAACACCCGCCCAATTCATTGGCGATTCCAAACTTCAGCAACGGCTAGCGGATCTGATTGACGTTTGAGAATCAGGGCAAAACGATTAAGTTGAGACAAGCTCGCCAGACTATCGCTAGCAGCGGTGTCCGAGCATTTGCAAGGAAGCATTTTTTCAAACAGGCATCATGAAAAATCTCAATCGAGCGTTACGGATGACGCTCAAATATCGCTGGTCTCTGATCGCCTCTTTTTTCTGTAGTGCGA
>JAAEMV010000266.1 GCA_024225195.1 Planctomycetaceae bacterium
AAAAGAGGGTTTGTGGACTGGAAAAAGTGATATCAATTGCAAGTCGGTGATGATGATTTGCAACAGCAACGAGTCCGCGATTCTCGCCCATCAAATCAACAATCGCTCTCAATCAAAAATACGCATTTTGGGCATACTCAGCGATTCCTCAAATATTGTCGGTGTGAAACGGGCAGGCATGAGCGTTCTTGGCAGCCCGCTCGATGCTCCCTCTCTCGCGAAAGCTCACGACTCTAACGAGGTTTGGGTGGTCGCGGGAGATGTCGACGGGCGTGAGTTGAACGTCCTTAAGCAATGGTACGACCAGCACGACTTGGTATTAAAAGTTATTCCTGGGTCTGCAGATTGGGGTTCTGGCGATGGCCGGATTCCTTTGCGGGAAATTAACATCAACGATTTGCTGCAACGAGATCCGGTGCATTTGGACACGGGACTAATTGGCGGTGAGATTGAGGGAAAACGGGTCCTTGTCACCGGTGCTGGAGGTAGCATTGGTTCTGAGATTTGCCGTCAGCTGCTCCAGTTTCAGCCTTCCGAATTGATCTTGGTCGACCATCGTGAAAACAGCGTTTTTCTGATTCACAACGAACTCAAAAGGAACGAACAAAGCGACGCGATTCTCCACCCGGCTGTCGGCGATATCTTGGACGAACGACGCATGCGGGCACTTTTCCAACAATTTCAGCCAGAATATGTGTACCACGCCGCCGCACACAAACATGTTGGATTAATGGAAATCAGCTCCGGTGAAGCGATCAAGAACAACGTGCTCGGCACTCGACGCGTGGCCGAAATAGCTGATGAATACAACGTTAAGAAATTCGTACTGGTTTCGACTGATAAAGCGGTTAACCCAACCAGCATCATGGGTTGCACCAAGCACATCGCCGAACGGTTTGTGCTTTCCTTGGCTCAGAAATCCCAGACCGCATTCGTGGTGGTCAGATTTGGAAATGTACTTGGCTCCAACGGCAGCGTAGTTCCACTGTTCAAAGAACAAATTGCTCGAGGAGGGCCCGTTACGCTGACCGACCCCAGAATGACCCGATTTTTCATGACGATTCCTGAAGCCTCACAACTCGTTTTGCAGGCGGGATCCATGGGGCAAGGTGGAGAGATTTTCGTTTTAGACATGGGCGAGCAAGTCCTAATCATTGAATTAGCCAAAACACTGATACGCTTGTCGGGGCTACCTGAAAATTCCATCGAGATACAAACCGTCGGGATTCGACCCGGTGAGAAACTTTATGAAGAACTTCACATCGATCCTGATCAATTGCTTGAGACAGATCACGTGAAAATAAACGCAGCCTGGCAAACCAGTGAACCGCTTCACGAAATTACTGCTCACGTAGACGGACTCATCGAGCTTGCGTACTCGCCCAACGAATTGATTCGCG
>JAAEMV010000267.1 GCA_024225195.1 Planctomycetaceae bacterium
CACGCCTCAAAACGGGCACCGGACGATGGTCCTCTCGTGTAAAGCATCTCATCGCTGCTGCCGTTCGGTGATGTGGAATCTGCACGGTAATGGGTAGTAGCCCGAATTCTTGAACGTAACAGAAGAGCCGCGAAAACCTTGCGCAGATCTCGGCAACAGCGTCAGCGAAGTGGTTGGAATTCCAAGAATGTCTGTCGATCTCAGTAATTCCGCACACGACATCACGACGGATATGATAACTAGTTCGGAGAGCAGCGTATGGAGTACGAACTTTCGGCTTTGGAACGACACAGAGCGAGAGTCGGGACCAAATACAGGTCTAGCGGGAGCGAAAGATGTCACTGCAAAGCACTTCGGTGACTGCTGTCCTCAGGCCATAATTATTGGTTTTGACTCGTTTGAGAATGTCATCAATTTCGTACTGGTCCAGCCTCTCCATTCTTCTTCCAGTTGAATAGGCAAGAAGCGATTCGATTAAGCTTCGTGCAAACGTGTCACCGCGGGATTTGATGAGGACGTTTTTGAATTCAGCGAAATTGGCAAATTCCTCCCCTGTGGTCAGCTTTCCTGAGGGATCGATGGGCAAGCGTTTCGGTTCGCGCTTCGAACCGGGATATTTGGACCGCCAGCGGCCAATAGGGTCGAAGTGTTTTAATGGAAAACCGAGTGGCTCAATATTTCGATGGCACAAGTTGCAAGCTTGGTATTCACGGTGAATGGCAAGTTCTGCGCGGATCGTGGTGGCGTTACTTACGTCAGCATCGATTGAGGGAACCTCATCCGGGGGTGGAGGTGGTGTAGTGCCGAGAATGTTTTC
>JAAEMV010000268.1 GCA_024225195.1 Planctomycetaceae bacterium
GATTTCGCTCCCCTCGGTAGTGGAGTTGGCAGCTATCTAAATGTTCATCGAATGAATCGAGAGGGACTGGAAAGCGGAGTCTGGTATTTCGCTGAAAATCAGTATTTCCAGACAGCTTTGGAGGCAGGCATACCTGGTTTACTGCTATTGCTGGCAGCCATTTTTTTGATTGGTTTCGCGTGGAGAAAAATTGCGCAGTTCCCCGAAAGAAAAAAGCTGATTCCGTGCTTGACGGTTCTGGGGGCTCTTTTGATTCCAGCACAATTAACAGCAGCGATCTTTGACTTTGGATTATTCATCCCTGCTAATGCACTGTTATTCGCTGGGCTATGCGGCATTCTTACCGGTTACGCCCAAAGACTCAACACTTCGAACAATCATCCAATTGAATCAACGAACTCAAAGTCCGTTACGCTGCAAGTGCTGGTTTGTTCAACCAGCCTGCTGGCATTTGGACTTGCCTGGGTTTATCTAAACCAGACTTATCGGGAATCACAAGTGGATTCCATCACCAACCAACGAGTGCTTGGAGCAACACCAGAATCCTTGCGGCTCAATACAACGGATCAAAAAATTGGTGAGTTATCACTTTTGACGGAAGCGACGCCTACCGCTAGGGCTTGGAATAAATTAGCGCATTTGTTCATTCACCGCTATAGATTATCCACATTCGCGATTATCAATGAAAATCTTTCCAACACCGCTGGCGTGGTAAGTGGCTCAGGCGGAGACATGTGGGCATTGACCCAACCCGCTTTCGCAGGGGACCTTAACGCAATCGACCCCCGCAACTTCGGCGTTATTAACGACCCCAATTCATCCAACACGGATTGGAGAGCCTACCATCAAAAATTACTCGAAGAAAACTTCCTGCCTGCCTTTTATTGCCTCCAACAATCGCGGGCCGCCTCTCCCCTTCAAGCGAACGTCCACCTTCTTCTTGGCCAACTCACCATAGCACTGAATAACGATTCAATACTGCCACTCCATTTCGAACGCGCCGCGAAATTAGCACCCGGTAATCCAGATATAGTTTTTGCTGTGAGTTATGCCACATTAAAAACTGGAAAGCATGATGCTGCCTTTAAAAAATTCAAAACCTATTTGGAGTTACAACCAGCAGGATTAGAAAAAGTGTTCACGGTATCCTCAAATCACCTAACACCCGAGGAGATGATTTACGAAATTTTGCCTGAAATACCTCCACTCATTGAGCGATTCGGGATAAAGTACGGAGTGGGCTCAGGCAATACCCAAATAAAACAACAGGCTTTTCAACGGGTCATTGAGCTTTTGGAAGACTCACGAGATATCCCTGGGTTGCGGCAAAAACTTAAATTGCAAAAGGCATTGAACCAAACCGGGGATGCTATGCTCACCAACCGCACGTTACTCGACCTATTACCCAACGATGTTGGCTTGAATGTCGGCTTGGGGGAATTGCTGCTTGATTCCGGCGAGTTGGACCAAGCGATCCAAATTTTCAATGAGTACCGCTTCAGAGACGCGCGAGCCAAACGCCTACATCAAAAACTAACTCAAGATCAAATCAATCGCTGATCAAATCAATCGCTAAACTAGAATCCTCCAAAAATCGTCTGCCGTTGCCAACTCTTCTCCTCATACCGAAATCATAATAAGACTGTAACGATGTCCGAATCTACAAGCATCTCAGCCTCTTTCGCGAACCCATCTGGCCTGTTAAAGAACACGAGAGACCTCACCTACCTGGTTGTCTTAATTGCCATGA
>JAAEMV010000269.1 GCA_024225195.1 Planctomycetaceae bacterium
GGTTGTCTGATTTTGTAATCCGCGTGATTCGTACTCCGCTTCGAACGGCCAGCAATGACATCCCGAACTATTCATCTGATGAGGATGACAATGACGAGTATTTGTCGCCCGACGAGCCCCAAGGAACGTTTTTTCAGCAACTGATTTCCCTACCAGGAAAGCTGATATTCTCTCCTCTAAGCCTTCTCAGCTTGTTCTATGTTTCGTGGTTACACACCGACGAACTGGATCACGATCTCAGTAAAAAAGAGCGAAGCAGCAAACTCTTTGGTCGCATGCTCATTTTGCTGAGCCTAATCCTGCTGTTCCCATTTCGGCTCCTATTTGCCGTGCTCTCCGTACTGGCAGGCTTCTTCGATGGCCGGAAAACAGAGGCTCTGTTTATCCTCCCATCATTTTTAATGGTCAGCCTTTTTAGTTACGTCATCTTTTACCAGTTGACACGAACGGAACGCATTCAACAGCGATACCAGTTTTACGCCGTCGAGGCGATGAAAGAAAATGATTTCGCTCGTGCCAAAACTTTCTTCGAACGACTTAAATTGATGAAAGACTTTGAACCCAATGAACAGTATCAATGGGCGACCATTTTAAAACAAACTGGTGAAACAGATCGAGCAGAACAAATCATCAATTCGCTCGCCCCAGAGAAATCAATTGGTTTTCCGCCGGCACACACTCTCAAAGCACTCTCTTTAGCACGCGTACTTAACACCGCGGAAGGCAGAAAGCAACTCGCTTCACTTCACTGGCATCTACAAAATGCGGATGGTAATTCTGACGATTTAACGCAGGCATGGGTAAATTATTATTTGGTTGTTGAAGAATGGGAACTTGCGGCTGAAAAATTAGAAGTTGCAGCAGA
>JAAEMV010000270.1 GCA_024225195.1 Planctomycetaceae bacterium
TGTTCTTGTGTTTCCTGACGAACTTTTGCCACATCTGCTCGCCGTTGTTGCCTTTGAGTTTCAGCTTATTGGTGGTTCTCGTCTTGTTTCCCTTCAGGTAGGCGTGGGTCAGGACAATGGCACGGTGGTCAGGATGCTCAGCAACAATTCTGTTGGCCCAATCCAGGACTTCGTCGCGGGGGTGGTACTCAAGAGCGACGATCAGAAACTTCATCCCGGCGGCCTCGAAGTGGTACCAGGAATTGTCATGGCGATCCGGATCGAAGGTACCGCCAAACTCATGCCGTTTTGCAAATTTAGCGCGAGGAAAATAGGTGTTGAAATGCGTGCTCCGGTTGACGCCGATATTCCCGCCGTATTTATTGTCCGACTTCTCAAAACCCATGTCATGGTTTCCCAGACACCGGCAGTAGGGGACTTTCCCGTCTAATACAGACATGGCTTCTTTGGCGATGGCCCATTCCTCAGGGTCATCCGCCTGGACGATATCTCCTTCGTGGACGAGAAACTTGATATTGTGTCGCTTCTGATTGTCGCGGACCCATTCCGTTTGCTCAAAAAAGTAGCGCCGTAGGTCTCCATTGCCCCACTTGGCAGATAGCTTGAGGCGGCAATCGCAGTAGTATTGGGTGTCAGCCAAAACTGCGATGGTGAAAGGCTCCGCAGTCTGCGCTGAATCTTCCGTTGCCTTCTGAGCTTGAAGAGGCGCAGTGAAGAAAACCAAGGAAGAGAAAAAGCAACTTACGAGTCGTGCAGGTCGTTTCATGATTAGTTTTTCTTTGGTGCAGTTTGATTTATTAGGATCCGGAAGGAGTGTGTGAGTTCAAAGTCCAAACTCGCTGAGATCGATAGTTTGGAAAATCAAATCTGCCCGGGAAGATTCATAGAGGATTCCGAGCGTTTGATCATTTACCATGACCAAAGAACTGTAGGCACCACCGTCCTTGTCGAGAAGAATCTGTCTCGACCACGTTTTTCCATTATCACGACTCATTTGAACCGTCATTTTTTTGCGTTTTGATTTGTGGTTGGGATTTGAGAAAAATAAGATCCTCCGACCGTCGGGCAATGAGTGTGAGATCAGGCTGGCCATGCAGACAGGCTCGGGAAGTTGTTGATGGTCAGAAGAGTGGACTGTCCAATGCTTACCTAAATCTGCAGTAACGCTGACCGCCCGCCCATTGGAGTCTGATTTATCTTTGCGATTTCGATTGTCCCGCATGTTTAACATCAGTGTGCCATTCTCGAGCTCGACAACAGCACATTCGGTTGTATTGGAGCGCGCGTGTTGAGCGAGTGTCCAGTTTTTTCCGTGGTCTTCGCTCCACATAAGGTTCGAAAACGGGACTCCGTCGGCGTCACGACCTTGCGTAGGCATAACAAGTTTACCGTCACTGAGAGTAATTCCATTTCCCGGGGCGGGTGCGAATAGATGCCATTCGGGATTCTTTAATTTTGATGTCCAGTTTTCCGGTTTGGACCACGTTTGGCCATCATCCGTTGATCTAACGACCATGAACTGCGATGACTGTTCGATTCCAAGCCCGGGTTCCGATCCTTTGTCTCGCCATTGATGTGTGCCTGGTTTTCCATGAGTCCAGACTGCGCTTACGAAAATTTCTCCGGTTGTTTTATCGACCAAGATATTTGGGTCGGAGCATCCATTTTGATCTTCTGGAAGGCCTCCATATTTCCCCATATCCATAATCGGTCGCGGTGGTTCCCAAGTCTTGCCTCCGTCCGTTGATCGGGACAATCCGATATCCATATGCCCTTGCAGGTCGCGGCGACTATTGTACCGCATGTCATAGACTGCCAGCAGAGTGCCCTTGTTGGTGATTGAGATTGCGGGGATGCGAA
>JAAEMV010000271.1 GCA_024225195.1 Planctomycetaceae bacterium
CTCACCGCTCATCACTTTACTGAACGCTGGCAATCGTGGGAGGTCTTCGCCGTCAGGATCGGGAAGGGTTGCTTCTTGGAATGCTTTGCGAAGTTGAGTGACTTCAGGGTTTCCCAGCTTGCAGTCTTCCCAGCTGAGGACCACCATTTCGTCGATGCCGAAGCGGTCGAGGAATTTGTCGTAGGTCACCGCTTCTTTAAAATCGGTGGGAAGCCATTGGCGAATATCGGTCGCGCTAACCCGCAACGATTTAATCGAACCCATTACTACTAACGGCGCGAGAAATAAAGTCACGCAGAGAATGGTGGTCGACCATTTTGCCAGAAAAGTTGGCTGGCCATTTTCTTTTGTTGCCTCGATGTATTTCTTCCGACCTCCGGAAGTCGGGGCATCGGTGGCCTTGGACGGAATTTCATCCGGCGATGAGTTTTCGTTAGAGCCCGTCAAGAAAAATTCCAGTGCTGTTGTTTTTTAAGCCAGTCGGATCAGATGCAACTCACCTTGCCAGCCCGAAGGAAGGGTAGGGTAACTTGATTCACTCCGTTGGAAACCGGAGGAAACACTTCGTTCGATTCCAAGTTCGGTCACCAGTCTCTTGTCAGTTTTACTTTACCCGGCGGCGTTGTTGCAACGGTTGGGCTTGAGAATCGCCCATAAAAAATGCCGCTCTGGTAGAGCGGCATTGATTAGTTAAGTTGTGTCGGAACCGTTAATAGTGAGTACTAGAGGATCCGTAGTCGAGATTACCGACTTGGTGGAAGTGGTTGTGGTCGACATAAAGTACCTCAACGGAGTCTTCGTCCTCAAGGGTGTGAGGTACCGGCCAACCGACAATCTTTCGCTCAGAGAAATAAACGGTGCATTTGTAGTGAGCGTGATGCAATTGGACGGGGCCAACCAGTGGAATAACCCGTGGAGGATCGATGTAGTCAGCGATCTTTTCTTTAACGATCGTAACGTTGTTACGCTGCGTTTCGTTAAGGAATGGGAAACCACCCTGGACCGAGCGTGCTCGCTCAAGTGCCCACCAGACTTCATCGTCCGATGGCGGGTCGAGGGCAACGACTGGCCCTCCGGCGGTCAGTGGTCCCATGATTGGAACTCTTCCGTATCTCTCATGGACATGGAATTTATCTTCCTTGTCCTTCTGAAAGTAGGGGGAGACTGGAATAGGAATCGTCAAAATTCCTAAGGAAGGTCCGGTGGAATAAAAGCATCCCGAGCTCGAAACTGTCGCTGCTGCAACAAGCAACATCATGGTGACAGTCAATCTTTTGGTTAACATCGCAAATCCCTTTGTGGTGTAATCACTCTTATGAATACCTATCGTGATAAACTATGCGGGACTTGCGGATATTTCGGACTATTCGGAAAACAATATCCAAATTACCCAAGACCACGCTTTCGAATTGCAGTTTTGCCGGCGTTTTTGCAAATGAATGTGAGTTTAGGTGGACTGCGTTGTTGTGCTGGTTTGATGTTTTTTGAAATGCAATCAGTTAGAACATCAAAAGTTCGAAAAATTGGAGCTCAACTCTTGGGGTTTGCACCTGGCCAGCCCGCAGGGATCCGGGCGTGATCGAACGCGAGACCGCCGATTGGAAAGAGAGACGCCGCAGGACAATTCAGAGCGTTAACGGTCAGAGCGACCGCGTAAAGGACACTGAATCAAGCGTAAAACCCAACTTTCAACGGTCCGTCATGGCTTTGTTGGTCGGGATATACCCTTTTCAGGCGTAGAAAACAGCGGCGAGAGATTTAGCGTTAACAAGGCGACCGACTACTCAAGGCGACCGACTACTCGTTTCTCTGAGTGCTAACCGCCGCAGCTGTCAGGCAACTCCTGATCGAGTTTCATTCGATTGCGAATTGCTCGGCAATTGTTTATTGGAGCGCAAAAAAAAGCCCCGCCGGTGATGGCGAGGCTTTTAATTGTGTCTGAAACACTTCGATCGACTACTTGTCGTGGAAGTCAAGCATCCACCATCCGTCATCCCATTCAAGGCTTACCTTACGCCATCCAAGTGGAACTTGGGGGTATGGGTAGAATGGGCCGATGTATGGCCAAGCTGATGCGCTGTACTGCTGTGGATAAGTGACAGCACCGTAGTTCGGGTGTGCTGCGTATCCAGGCCAAGCGTAACCAGGAAGGTTAGGAGCTTCGGTTGGAGTACCGACGTTTGCTGCATGACCCATAGGCATGGCTGCTCCACCAGTGGTAGCGAAAGGCAAAGGCTCGCCTTCGATGACAACCGCAGAGATTGGATTGCTAACCTGGGTAGCGATAATCTGCCGCTGTCCTTGCATTGGAGCTGGAGCAGTTACGGCTGCTTGCTGAAATACTGCTGGCTGTTGAGCAGGAGCAGCAACTGATTTGACTTCGATGTCGTCAACAACTTTAACGACTCCGAGGTGTCCGGCTTGCTGAGCGGACGTCAGGATAGTCATTTCCTGAGCTGGGTTTGATACATGCCCTTTGAACCAAACAGTTCCATTTTCGACACGCATGTCGACGTTGAAACCCTTTAAATTTCCTTGGCTTTGCTCGGCTTGAAGCCGGCTCTTGATAAAATCAGCGATTTGCTGATCGTCCGCCATACCCAAGACGGGTATAAGCGAGGTAACCGCGACCGCGATTCCAAGCACTAAACGACGCATTAGAGATCCCTCCTGGTTCAAAATCGTTGATCGCAGTCAAACAAATTCGTCTCAAAGATGATTTACGACTGGTAGGTCAGCAGATCAAATTGAATTTGTTGGCTCAGTATCAAAAGAATTTTGTAAGTGTATTGAAACAAGCACAACGCTGTTTACAGGCTTGGGTTCCAAAAATTGAATCCGCAATGAATGCTTGCCGCAGAGAGGCTAAAACTCAAACAAATCAACGTCCATGTCGATTGTTCAAGTTCTCGTTTGCGAGGCCCCCCTCGCGGATTCAGTCCATTGAACCCAGTGTTTCTTTCGACCAACAAAAGGATCTGGAGTCACAATTTTTCCGATTTTAAGGATCTTCTCAGAAATTCTGTCGGATCTTGGGCAAAGACGAGCTTGTTTGCTAGCGGAAAAAGTTAAGTTAGCGGAGATGAGAGAAGTTTGCGTGCAAGCGGGCTGTCGGGAGTCAAAAGCAAACGAAGGCTAGTTGGGGATTGGACGGCGCGTTGAGCCCGATCCCTTAATTCCATTTTTGAGCGGCATCAAGTCTGAGCGGTTCTAATGTTCATTTGCCTGGTAGTGTTGCTTGAGGAGATCCTGGCCAAAGTCATTCTTAAAATCTCTCCAAACGGCATGAACGTGATTGGCTTTATTTTGGGTGTTGTCGTATTCCAAAATAAAGGAGGGTCCTTGCACTCGGTAGTAGTGGGGTTTTCCGCGTTCTAGCTCTCCCGCCCAGGCGAAATGGAGTTCATCAAAACCACCGGCTTCAATTTTTTTCCAATCGTTAGCGGCAAGTTCAGCACGGCATTTGTTCAAATGCGCGTCGACAATTTGTCGCAGCATTAATTTTTGTTCCTTTGTCATTTTTGCAGCAGACAAGCCTTTAGGAGTGAGCGCCGTTGCTTCTCGGCCGGGACCGTTAATGACATCTCGGGGAGCTTTTTTACTGAAAACGGCGACGGTCCGTTGGTCTTCGGTGAGTGCTTTGACTAGGGCCCGCCCGAGATCTTCTTCTTTGCCGAGTACACGAACCCCCTTAAATTGCCCAGACTGAACCTCTCCCGGATTTGAGCCGAAAAATGCAGGTGTCACAACAACCTCATTTTTAACGACGGTGACGCTAATGGAGAGGTGATGCCCCTCGATTCTCC
>JAAEMV010000272.1 GCA_024225195.1 Planctomycetaceae bacterium
GATGAGGGCGTTGCCTTCACTCATGCCTACTGCCCTGCCCCGGTGTGTGGGCCGTCTCGAACGGCGTTAATGTACGGAGTCTTTCCGCACCGGAGTGGATCTTACGGCCACGATGAAATTTACAATGCCGGTAAAATTATCGCAAAAGATCAGCTTCCGCTAAATTTGGTATTCCAAAACAGTGGCTATTACACCGCTGGATGTGGCAAGATCTTTCACTATCCAGAAAAACGCGGTTGGGACGAATACAGAAGACAAATTGGTGGCGTGGCGGCGAAAACGAAAGATAATCTCGGTAAGGGGATCCAGCTCGGTTTTGGCGTTCTCGATACTGATAACGACAGTGATACGGGCGACGGTAGGCTGACAGACTGGGCGATTGAACAGTTGCAGCGGCGACACGAGAAACCGTTTTTTATCGCGCTTGGATTACATAAACCTCATTTGCCGTGGGACGCACCAAAAAAGTATTTTGACAGGTTAGATCTGAAAACAATCCAACTCCCCAAGGTGCCGCAACATGATTTAGCGGATTTACCTGAAGCGGGTAGACTCTTTGCGAGAGCAAAAGTTGGATTCAGCCGTGTAGATGATCATCAAGCCATTACGGGGGTCGATGGAGCATGGGAAAAGCTTGTCAGAGCCTACCTTGCTACCAGTACCTTTGCCGACGCGAATGTTGGGCGTATTTTAGGCGCTCTGAAGGCAAGTGATTATGCGGCAAACACCATCGTTGTACTCTGGGGTGACCACGGTTGGCATTTGGGGGAGAAACAACATTGGCGAAAAATGTCACTCTGGGAACGGGGGACGAGGACGCCCTTGATCATAAAAGTGCCACAAGCAACCGGAAATGGTACTCGGATCCATGCGCCAGTAAGTTTGCAGGATGTGTTTCCAACGCTCATCGATTTATGTGGGCTGGAAGTGGATCAGGAAATTGACGGTAACAGTCTAAAACCACTGCTGGTGAATCCTCAGACAGCATGGGATAAGCCTGTGGTGATTTCTCATGGCCCCGGTAATTTTGCGGTTCGCAAAGGGGCTTGGCGACTGATTCACTATGCTGACGGAAGTGAGGAGCTTTACAATGTTGAGGCAGATCCGGGAGAGTTCACTAATCTTGCCGGTAATCCTGAGCATCAAGCCAAGCGTTTGGAATTGCAAGAGCACGTGCCCACGGATTGGCGGTATGTGATGGGCAAACGATTTAAAAATTTTGGTAGCTCATTTGCTAAGCCAAAGCAATAACACAAAAATCTACGATGGGATGTAATGATGAAGTTAGTCCTAAAACTAGTTGCGCTCTTATTTTTGTTGATTGGGTTCAACTCAGTTCAAGCGCAGACGAATCGCTACAACGTTCTATTTATTGCGGTTGATGATTTGCGCCCGGAATTGGGATGCTATGGTGCGGACTACGCACAGACACCGAGTATGGATAAATTGGCTAGTACAGGCATGCTGTTCAATAGGCATTACGTTCAAGTCGCTACATGTCACAGTTCCCGGCTTTCAATGTTGACTGGACGGAGTCCCGGCGCAGGAAAACGAAAATCTCAAGAAGGTGCGCGGTTTATACCGGAGCTGTTTCGGCGGAGTGGTTATCACACGACGTGTATCGGTAAAATTTCGCATTCTCCCGATGGTCGAAAATTTCAATATAACGGAACGGGTAATGGCGAAATGGAACTCCCGAATGCGTGGGATTCTTTGCCAACCCCGTTCGGGGCATGGAAACGAGGGTGGGGCACGTTCTTTGCGTACGCAGACGGCAAACACCGGGAAGATGGGCAGGACCACAAAGATCTAATGCAGTTTACGGTTGAAAAAGATAGTGATCTGCCGGATGGATTGATGGCGGATACTGCGGTGGAAACTTTGCGGAATTATAAAGCAAGCGGTCAGCGATTTTTTCTTGGACTTGGTTTTTTCAAACCCCACTTACCTTTTGTCGCACCTAAGCAAGATTGGGAGGCATTTTCGGATGTAAAACTCCCCGCGCCGCCAGAAGGGAAAATCGAGTCGGAGTTTTGGCACAGGAGCGGCGAATTTTACAAATACAAAGCTGCTCATGAAAAAACCCGTCCTCTTTCAATTGAGGCCACGAACCAATCACGGCGAGCCTATCTCGCTTGTGTTCGTTATACAGACCGTCAAGTTGGAAAAGTGCTGAACGCTTTACAGGAGTTAGGTCTGGATGAGGATACGGTTGTGGTTCTTTGGGGAGATCACGGTTGGCACCTCGGCGAGCAGGAAATTTGGGGGAAGCACTCTCCCTTTGAGCGAGCAAATCGTAGCGTGCTGATTATAAGAATTCCGGGCATGGAAACTGCCGGCGTGAAAACTGATGCGATTGTCGAATCCCTCGACCTGTTTCCGACCTTGATTGAACTCTGCAAGCCGTCATTTAATAAAACCCAAAATTTGCTTGATGGAGAGAGTCTCGCTCCGCTGCTTAGAACAGGGGTCGGTAATCAAGAGGACGTTGCGATTAGCTATTGGAATGATGCCATCTCAGTCCGCGATCAAACCCATCGTTTAATTTTTAATAAGAAGACAAAGGTCTCGAAGCTATACGACTTGTCAGTTGATTCTGATAATTCAGTGAATAGTGCCGATAAGTTTCCTGAAATCGTAAACCGCCTTGAGGGTGCGATTCAGAAGTCATTAAAATGATTGGGCAGCAAACGTGTGAATTTGGTTGGAGCTAAAGCTCGCCCGTTCTTACATAAAGGTTTGAACGGACGAGTTATTTAAGTCTTAAAAGGACGCTACTTGACTTCGGCGGTGCGGTCCTTGATCGGAAAATCATTTTGCATTTTGATCAGCTTTGGTGATTTCAAATCGACAAGCGCTTTACGCAAGTCTACACATTCGACCGCTTGAGATTTATACGTCTTGTAGTAATAAACCGCATTGGTTGTGTCTGTGACTGATGTCCAGACCGTGTAATCCATCAATGTTTTACTTTCTGATTCCCGAATGGCGCCTTTGGGAATGTCAAAATTATTCATAATATGGAACGCTCGAAAGACGCCTTCGTTGACATCTTTGGATGGAAGTGCATTGTTGGCAAAAGCGGTTGCCCGAACGAAGCGTGAAGGTGATGAGAAATCACCTGGCAAGCCATGCATTCCGGTCCCTTGGCCGAAGGGGCGTATCTCTTGTGTGCCAACTTTGACCGTTTCGCGGTTGGTTGCCGAAAGGCCGATGTAGTTTCGCAGGTTTGTGAGTTGCCAATCGTAGGTAGGATTGTTCGTCACTGCGTTGACTGTGTTGTCATGAATCGTCAATCCAGATTTGGTGTACTCAATGACAATGGAAGCGCCGGTGGCATCGGTTACGGCGTAATGCAGAGGTGCAATACTGTTGATTTCCTTCACAAACGTTCCGACGACAGTTTTGTTCGGCATCGCCGCTTTAATTTCTGCCACGGTAGCAAATTGACTTAACAGCCAGTTGCCGACTTCTTCACTTGATATTGCGGTGTCTTGATTATCTGCCGTGAGTTCTGCGTATTGTGCGGCCCCTTTGAAGTAAAACGCGCCGAAATAAAGTCCTTTTTCGTTAACGCCGTCCACGATGATTGACTTTCCGATTGCATTTGCTCCCACAAAGCCATACTTAGCTTCAAACGTAAACCCACTTTTATCTGAATTCAGACCTAGCGTGGTATATTTTGTACCGGCAGGGATAACGAGCACATCTGACTTAATGTCAAATCCGAACTCCATGGTCCGTCCGACGAGCGTAGCACCATCTAATGTTCGTAATATAATTCCTGTGCAAGCAATCAATGTTGGTGAGGCAATTAAGACCATCACCATCAAAACAGTTAAAGCGACTCGAAATTTACGCATGAAAGTTACTCTTTATAAAAATAAACTGACTTAACTTTTTAAAAAAATAACACTGGTGGTGGATAGGTCAACCACCTAGAGATGGGGGATTGCCAATTCACCGGACAGCGTCAAATCATAGACCGCTGGGGGTGTTAAGAAAGTCGATTGTCGCCGCGATTTTCGGATTGATGGATGACCACGGGCCAGCCTGGGAATTGATTGTCGGGATTTCCATCAGTTACATCGACATTAAATTTGAAGCAAGCGAGATGGTAGGTTTTGGCTTCGGTATCAATGGTAACCAAGCCAAACCCGCTGGCTTTTTGGTGTGCTTTTTTGTATCGATTTTTGTCGACACCGGTTACAGGATTACCTACTGCGTAGACGTAGACTTTATTTCCGCAACCATCAAGATACTCCCCGGTATTCTCGTGGTTGTGTGCTGGGCGATTTTGATATGCCATGCCAAGTTCGTCGGGTAGCCAAGAGCGAGGGTATCCAGCGGCGATTGCCGGGGTGCAGAACGACCAATTACTGTCCCGCTGCTTGGCGACACCGTATTGAGAAAGAGAGGTTAGATGTTGGTCGCCATTGATGTGGAGCGCCATAGATTTTCGAATAATATCGATGGCTTTATTTCGCGGGGTTTGTGGCCAGGCGCCCGAGTCGAGGTCAGCCTTCAGATATTGTTGTTGGTGACCATGGTGTGTGGCTACGCCTGCGAAGACTGTTTGGCTTAACAGGACTTTCATTGAGTGTCCTCTCCAGTCTTCACTCCATTGTTCAAGAAATTTTTCCTGCCGGTCACCAAGTAGCACGAGCCCTTTTTTATCCAGTACTGTGGTGTCGAAATCCGGGTCAAGTACGTGATCTGCTCTGCCGCTGCCGGTTTCCACCCGTTCCGGTCCACTCTTCCATTGACGATCGGCGATGATCGCAAAGCTCACGCCGCCATAAACGAGATCAGTGTAGTAGACGCTAATATCTTGTAGGGAAGGTTTCGCATCAAAAGGGTCGGGATGATGCGCAGTATTGGTGCGATGGACAGCGTTGACCATGCGGGCAGGTTCGCGGTAGCCCCCATTGGAGCTTGCTCCCTTGCTGAGGTCTTTCATTGCTGCGCCGCCCTCTCCCCAGATGTTGCCCTGAAAAACATCGTGGTCGTCAGGAAGGCAGACGGTGGGACTGTTTTTCATGGCATGGCGGAAAGACAAGCCAAACTGATAAAATTTTCTTAAGTAGTTCAGAATAGCCGGTTCTGCCGGGTCGCGAATGATTCCGAAACCACCGTGGTTTTCGTACAGTTGATCACCGGAAAAATAGAGCATGTCCGGGTCAAGTTTGATCAGATTTTCTGCAACCGGTTCATAAGGGTACGCATAATCATTTTGACACGTTAATGCTCCCAGCCGTAAAGGTCGACCAACGGGATTGGCTTTAATGATTCCACCCCATTCGTTACGAGAAGCGGATCCATCTTTATGTTTTTCCAGATAAACCATTCGATACTTCGATTCCAGGTCTGCGTTCCAATGAGGGACCTGAAATGTAGCTACCCAGGCGTCGGTATCAAGCGTCGAACTGCCAAGTGATTTCCAAGATCCATTGTCCTCAATCTGAAGTTCCACTGTTTGGTTGTCTTGTTGGCCGAGCGGTCCGGTGAGAACGCTCATCTTTAAAATAAAACCTTTCTCAGATCTGGAATCGCTTAATGTGTACATTGACCAAAGTAGGGGGCCGAATGCCTGTTGCTGTGAAATTCGAAAAGCGTCGCCTTCAAGTTCCCAATCAGTGAATCGATAGCCGTTCCGGTTTCCGCGTGAATTTTTCGAACTGCCTGAATATTGACTGACGAGTGCGACGTTTCCTTTGACGCTGTTCGCTGGCACAGTCAGAGTAACCGACGCTGTGTTGTTTCCAAGGGTCAGTGTAAGGTCGACTTGCTTACCCTTGGGTCGTCCTGAGAGAACGAGCGTTTTCTCACCGGCCTGGTTGTCGGATATTTTTACGGTTTTTTTACCGATGAATAGCAAGCCTTGCTCAATATTTATGCCTGCATCGATACCGCTCTTCGCAAAGCAATTACTGCGGTATTCGTTGAGTTCACTTTTAACGCCGACGCGAAATCCTCCACCGCCATCTTTGCCATTGTCGCGATCCAATCGAACTGCCATGGCAAATCCTTTTCGTGGATTGGCTATTTGGTGGGTGAGGTGATGGATACTGCGATTGGCTGAGGCGGTGTTGCATTGAGCCCAGCCATTTTCGATTTTCCAGTCTTCCATTGGGTTTGCCCAGTATTCACCTCCCAGCCAGACTCTGTCATGCGTATTTCTCCAGGGGAGTGAATTGCCTTCGGTTGGAAGTTCCGTTGCGGGAGGAAGAATGGTCACGAGACCTCCAGCAGCTAGAATTTTTAGTGACTCACGACGGGAAATCGAATTGCTCATGTGAATATATTTCGTTGAATGGGTTTGAACCATTGGTCTTGGCGAATAACGGATAATGCAAATGAAAGGCAGGCGGCAGTTGTTCCCGCGTCGACATGCCGAGGTTGGCGGTCAACCGAAACGGTAATTAAATTGACGAGCGGGAGGGAAGGGTCACGAAGCGGTTGGTTAAGTTTAGGGTAAGGAGTTTTGCTATTCGAGTCGAGTTTTTTGCGATAAAAAGTTTTAGTTTAAAGGAAGGCTAATCCTTGGTTTGGTAGTTTCAGTGTCAGATCAGTTTTTTTGGGGGGGCTATCCGAGAACAAAGAACGCTTTTTACATAGCGTTATTTATGCTCGATGGAGCATTTCAACAAAGAGCATTTCCCGTTAACGACAATGACTCGAATTTATAGTATCTTGACACGCAGCGTGTAGCACCTTGTTGTCCGCGTAATGATTCGTTGTTTCTGAATTTGATCTGGCCACGAGTTAGGCATTCTTTAAACGGGATGGGTTTTGAATTGGCTTTCTAATCATATTTGTTGAAGTCAAACTTTAAATGTTTCAAAGATATTCAAATCGGTACTTTCATTTAGAAAAAAATCTCCCATCTTCTTCAGTCGTGTCGGCCTCGGAGCCTCATTATAAACGGTGATTAATGAAAGTTTTATTCGTGCGATATTTTTTATCTGTTTCTACATTCTTGTTTTGCGTCTTGGTTAATTTCGCTGTCGCGAAGGCTTTGGTGATCGTTCAGGTACAGGACAGTGTTTTGGCGGCAGGTAAGTTTTCGGCGACTTCAGAAATCTCCAAAGACAATCCCTTTCCCAAGGCAAGTCCGGAAAGTCAGGGAGTATCAACTAACGCGTTAACGCGTTTGGGTGAGCTCGTCACTGGTTTTGTTGAGGCTGAGGAAATTGTTGGGGCGGAATTACTTGTCATCAAGAATCGCCGGACGGTTATGCACGACGTTTTTGGACTTGATGCTCCGAAAAGTGATGAACCGTTAGTTAAGAATACGATTTTTAGTATCCGATCGATGACTAAGCCGTTGGCGGGTGCTATGGCGCAGATTTTGATTGACGAAGGCGTGCTGAAGCTGTCGGATCCAGTTTCAAAGTACCTTGAATCCTTTGATAATGAACGTTCGCGGGACATAACCATCGAGCATTTGTTAACTCACCGCAGCGGTTTTCCGATGAAGTCTGCGGGCAGACTTTGGTCGGACTATTCGAGTTACCAACAAATTCGGGAGGTTGCAGATTATTGGGGGGAGTATGGTCCGCAGCTTTTTACCCCGGGTGACAAGTACCATTATGCTGATGCAAACGTAGACACGCTTGGGGCGGTCATCGAACAAGCCGCTGGGGAATCCACAGCGCAGCTGATCGAACGTCGGTTGTTTAGCCCACTGGGTATGAGTGACTCGATTACTCTGTTAGCGGCAGAAGACGCGAGGGTTTCACGTTTAGCGGGCAAAAATGCGGGGGGACGTGGTCGGTGGAGACAATTTTGGCGATGGCAGGGTAGGCCGTACTTTTCCTTCCCAATGTTTGCTCAAGGATTTTATTCGACTACCGTCGATTATGCTCGCTTTTTGCAGATGATCATGGATGGTGGAGTGGTTAACGGAGAGCAAGTTCTATCGAAAGCAGCCATCGCCCGAATGCTAACTCCTGCTTCACAGACAACCATGCCGACTGGGTTTGCAGGATTGGATGCCTCTTATGGTCAATTAATGCAACTCTACGAGAAAGGCGGGCATGTCGTAGTGTTTGGCCATAGCGGATCGGATGCGACCTATGCGTGGGCCTGGCCAGATCAGGATTTGATGGTTTTGTATTTTACCCAGTCCAGAGGGAGCATTACTATGACCCGGATGGAAGCTGTAATCGACAGTGTACTAGCTCGACCAATTCAGATAAAAATCGATTAGGGGGCGACGATGAATACGGAAGCTTGTTTTGAATCCGCCCGGTCCTGTAAGCTTTCAATTTGCGTTCAGCAAGTTTGAAATGAAGCTGTAAAAGTTTGCCGCGATATTTGGGCTGGACTACAAACGTATTATTTGAGTCGCCAAATTTTTGCGATCGTCTGTTAACGCAACTGGCTTTGGAGATGCGGTGAGAGCCCCTGTGTGGTACTCTGGCGGCACTCGACGATGGTATATGGTTGGACGTTTAGTAGGAGCCTGCGAATGGAAAGACTAGCCGATTCGTAATCATCGTTGATAAAGAAAATGTGATTCTCCGCTTTATGGTTAGCGGGGGGTGTTTATCTCGTTGTACCGGAAAAGATGGAACGAACTGTGGAAGTTAAACTTATTCACTGTCCAAACTGAAAATCGTATATCCCCAAAGTAGCGAGTTACGCTACAGCAATACGTAAACAGTTGAAGACCGAGCCTCTCGTTGAGACAGGTTCACGCGGTCAATTTGATGTCTTCGTAAATGATAAGTTAGTGGTTACCCGAAAGGGAGGCTTGATCGCATTGATTACGAGAAAACCATGGCCAACTGTACAGGACGTGGTCGCAGCGATATCTGCAGCGAAAGAATCGAACGTCTAAACTGCAAATACTTAATTAATGGCATTGGTGGTTTTGGCCTTTGAGATGCCTTTTAATTTTTGGAATTGTGAATACCGGTGGTTGCTTCTTTTTTCTAAAGGTTGCTTTAGTCTAAATCGAAACTCTAATTGTTTTTCGATCTGAGTTTTGGGCGAGGAACCGCGGTCGAAGAAAATAAGTAGCCATTGAGTTTTTTTGTTCGACTTAGTATTTAGGTCGGCCAATGGGTCATTTGTGTTTTCTGTAAGGTGATGCTCTATGTCCAAGAAATGCTCAACTTTATTTGTTAAAAGAGTTGGTGGTTTTATTCGTCGCAAAGGCAAGTCGCCGCTTACGGTTTTAGTAGATGGAAAGCACGCCGGTTCGATTGGAGAAGAAATTGAGGTTGCTTCGGGGGCACATCAAGTCGCCGTTAAAACGTTTCTTTTTACTTGTCGCCCGGTTCAAATTGAGGTTGGTTCAATGTCCCAGCACAATTTGCAGTATCAATCATCTTGGTTGGCATTAGGGTTTGTTTGTCTGGGAATGTTCCTTTTCCTGATGCTTGCCTTCCCTGTTGTTTTTCTTCTCGAGCATTTACAGTCTTTGATCGCCGGGGACATTGTGCCGCCCATTATTGGCTTGGTCTTTTTGATTGCAATTTTTGCGGTGTATGGCGGTCTCGCTTTCGTTGCTCCGCCACGCATTCTTTCGCTGTTTGGAATATTCAGTCATCGGCTAACTCCGTCGAGTTTGCTTGAGCAAGACTGAATTTGGTCCCTGCTGTTCTTGGTGCAGCCTTCGTTAAAAACTTTCGATGTATTGGTGACTGGGGAAGCCAAGAAGAGCTATCGGCTTGGGACTTAAGGACGACAGGGTGTCGAAAAAAAATTGCGTTTGCATTTCTTTTTTAAAAACCTTGGATTGTACCTTTTAAAATTTCCGTCGCTTTTTTTCGTATCGTAAAAGTTAACTGATCGCGAATTTTTGGCACGCGTTGCGTTTGTGTCATTTGGGATCAGGGTGCGAAATC
>JAAEMV010000273.1 GCA_024225195.1 Planctomycetaceae bacterium
AATTTCGATTAACCCAGAGCCGTCGAGGTTAATTGCCAAATCAATGGAAGTTTCTTTGGTTTTTCGAGTCGACGTCCAAACCCGGTCGGTTTCGCTGTGGGCGTCTCGCGACGGCGTTTTCTCTACTTCCTGGGTGTGAGCCAGACCGATTGCAACCTTTTGCGATTCGAAATCAACATCGCATAAACGGCAAAGTGACTGAGCCAGTTGTAGATAATCTGCCGGACACGTTGGGCAGGTGATGCGAAGTTGATTTTCTAAATAAACGTTCCCTGTAAAGATGCGGACCCCCACTCCATCTTTGGCGAGCCCATTCCAAATTGCATCGGCATCTTTAAATTTTACAAGAACAAAATTCCCCTGAGTTTCAATCGCCGTGCCGCCGCATTGTGTCACTAAATCTATCAGTAGCTTGCGAAATTTCTTGATTTGGGCGACGTTGTGCTCCATCGAATGCTGGAATTCGACCAATGATAGTCGTGCCAGTTCAAGAGAAACGGCGCTGACGGGAAACGGACCCGATGAGTTCCGCATAGTGTTGGCAAATTCAACACTAGGCGCAATTAAATAGCCAACTCGCAGTCCAGCTAATCCCCAAGCTTTGGAAAATGTTCTGATGATGATGATGTTGTCATCAACAGTGAGTTCAGCGATTGGATTTTGTTCGGCAAACTCAATGTAGGCATGATCGATTAAGAGTTTCGCGCCAACTTTTCTTGCCGCTTGATTGATCTCCTCGATGGCCTCGATGGAGATAATGCCGCCAGTTGGGTTGTTGGGTGAGGTCAGCACGACGAGAGCTGTATCCTGATCAATTTGAGCCACGAATTGTTTTACGGGAAAATCACCTTCGAGCCATGGAACGGGGGACATCGAACCGCCATGGTTGCGGCAATAGATGTCGACCATTTCAAAAGAGGGGGCATGGGTCACGATCGTTTTGGCTGAACCCTGAATTGCGTGCCGAATGATGCGGTCGATTCCATCGTCGCCACCGGCGGTCACCACGATTCGATCCGCTGGAACATCGCAATACTTTCCGAGCTGATTCTGAAGTTCTTGATGAGCGGGGTAGTTCGAGATAAGTGCCTGGTCGAGATCAGCAAGTCTGTCTTCCAGATTGCTGATCGCGCAGGTCGATTCGTTGCGACTGAGTTGGAGCGTAATTTTGTTTTGGAATTCAGGCGTTTGATAGCCATCGTTGTCAGATTGTTTCATAACAGCGTTTGGAAAAAACGTAGGAATTGACTCAGTCGGTAGACTGAAATGATCGCATCTCAGTCGCAAGTAAAGTAATTACGAGATTAATTGCTCGGCGGCAGTGGTCACGATATCGCAGGCGCCGGCAGATTTCAGCTTAGGGATGATTTCGGCGAGTTGTTTTCTTGAAATCGCGGCTCGCACGGCAACCCAATCTGAATTACTTAGTGGCGACACTGTTGGTGTTCTCATTGATGGCAGGCAGTTAATCACGGCTTCGAGATTTTCCTGGGCCACATTCAAGTCCATCATGACCCGCTTCCTCGCGTCGAGGACAGCTTGGATGACCATGGCGAAATCTTCGATTCGATTGCGAATTTGAGGATTGTCCATTGCATTTTTCGAAGCATACAGTCTTGTGGAGGACGTCATGATTTCGTCAATGATGTGCAAGCCGTTGGCTCGTAATGTTGATCCCGTCGCAGTATTGTCGATGATGCAGTCGGCGTCTTCCGGCGGGAAAACTTCGGTGGCGCCATAGGTTTGAAGAATGCTCGCTTCAATGCCTTGGCTCGCAACCCAGCGCTGCGCGATTTCGGGATACTCCGAAGCGATGATGATTTTTTTCTGAGGTAATTTTCCGTCGACCAACAATTGGTGAGGGGCGGCGACGATCAGTCGTACGGGGTTGAGGCCAGTGTCGAGGAGTTCGTGAAGTTCAGTGCCAGTCTCCTGGATCCAGTCTTCGCCTGCAAAACCAAGATCCCTTGCACCTGCAGCCAGCATGCTGATTACATTTCTTGGTTTGAGAATTTTTGCATTGAAAGATGGGAGGGAGATGTTCGGCCGATAACCACGTTCGGATTGACGGATCGAAATCCCGGCTCCTTTTAAAAGATCGACGACCTGGTCAAACATTCGGCCCTTTGGCAGTGCCAAGCGGACAATCGATGGATCAAGATTGGGCGACATAGTAACCTTTTGAATTCAAATTAAGTTTTGGAATTGTTCGTGGATAAAAAAAAACGCTGACCTTGTGGCCAGCGTTCTGTGTTTTGCAAATGCATTGTCAGATTAGTCCACAACGGTCATCGAGGAGGATGATGCAAATGGGAGTGCGTGTTGTGGAGTCTGTTGGGCATGACAATATCATACGTGTGGTCTCGGCGGTGTCAACGCTGTTTATCGGGTTCGCTGGGGAATCTCAGTGGTGAACGAATTACAATAGCCCAAGGTTAAACCTCAGTTCACCAACACTCTGATAACGCTCGCTTCGCCGGGTCGTGGTTGATTTTTCGATGATCTTCTTGAGGTTTTCTTCCTCTTGCAGGTCGGTAGTGAGCCGCAATAGTAATTTCAGGATTTTCCCGAGGGAGTAAACATCGGTTCGATCGTCTATGAATTCGACGTTCTGCGTATCGCTTTCTGGCGAAACAAACGGGTTTTTGCGTTGGGCGGGTTCGATCAGATCAAAGTGGTAGCGGGAATCAAACGTGAATCCAAAATCCGAAACGATCGCTTGATAGGCTCCGGTGTCTTTAGTTTCGGTCTCGCTTTGTTTGATCAAATGAATGTTGTTGGGAGATAGGTGCCGATGGACGACCTGATTTGAGTGAGCGTAAAAAACGGCATCTACAATTTGCTTCATGACTGAGAGCGTTGTTTCGTGATTGAATTTACATCTTTGTCGAGAGAGTGTGGTCAGTGTCGGATGCTGAAGAAGGGGTTTAGTAAGAAATAATTTCTTGTCATCCCAGCGACCGTAATCGAGGACAGGCTGAATGTTTGGATGGTCCAGTTGTTTTGCTTGTTTGCAGTCAAGGAAAAACTGTTGTGTGTGCCGGTCAGTTGTTAACTTGGAATCGTGTGGGATTTTAATTGCTAAGAGGTCAGGCGGATCATCGGTTCCCTCTTTGGCTGGCCCCAGTGCCCCGTAAACACAACTGAAGTCACCTTCGCCGATAGCAGCGATGACCTGGTAACGGTTTTCGCCGAATTGAGAGGCGTCGAGTTTCTCTTTGGGCGGATTGTTTCGAACGGTGGAAAGAACGTCGTCAATCGTGCCTTGAATTGAATCAAAGTCTTGGTCTTCGGCGACCAGTAGCGTTTCCTCGTTCAGTAACATCGACGCAGCGGATTTGCGAAGCCCCTCTGCAATGGGCCCGGGTTCCATCGCATCAAGTTTATCGATGCAAGATTCACAGGAACCCAAATGTTCCGTGATTCTGTCGACCTCGTTTGATGCGTCGAGGCGTCCTTCATTAAATTGGCGAAGAAGCTCTTCGGACGGGCAGGTTTCGATCAAAGTATTTTTTCTATTGAAAAAGTTAAACGATGGTTTTGCATTGAGCGAATTTTGTTAGTGGTGCTTTCACTAAACTAAATCCTGAAAAACACTTCTGATTTTAGCCAAGATACGAGATTTGTTCTGATAGACCACGTTGGGAGTTAACTCTAACTCTTCCGCCACTTCCCGGGCAGGGCGGTGGTCAATTACGACTCGTTTGAATGCGATACTCTGTGACTCAGAGTAGTTCGCCTCAACCCATTTCATAATTCGAAGAAAAATTAACTTATGAGTGTCGTCATCGTCATCCTCTTCCGGGGCGTCCAAGAGACTGCGTTCAGAAGTTGCATTATATGGAATCTGGTTCAATTGCAAATTCCAAAGAGTTCCCCCAATCGTTTGAGGCTTTCCTTTCCCCATCTGCTGAGTCCAGATGTAATTACGCGTAATGACCCTGAGCCACCCCCGAAAGGACCCGCCACTCTCACGGTATTGAAATGAGTCGATGTTCTTTACAAGCTTGGTAAAGACTTCCTGGCAAACATTGTCAATTTCAAACGGACAAACGACGCCGTATCCTTTCGCCCAACGCTTAATTAACGGTGCGTACAAAGAGAATACCAATTCCCAAGCAACCGGTTCGTTCGCTTTAGCTTGCTGAATCAAATTGAATTGAGTCGCAATGTCGCTCGAAGAGTGGTCGTTTGGTTCGGTCATCAAATTTTATTGAAGGGAGTCATCGTAAGATGAGACTGGTAGGAAGACAGTCCATCAGCGGGGAAGCTAATTCAATACTGCGATCTAGCTGGGATTTCAGTTTACCATAATGAGGGTTTCATTTTTGATAGGAGAATCACTAATTTTGCCAAAATATTGGCCCAAACAACAACTTGCTTGAGGGCAATTTGTCTTGCCTTTTTTGACCCGTTTAAAAAATGTCAGTCGCGGTGAGTTCGCCAGTTTGGAGGCCCTGTTGTTGAGATTCCGTAATGGGAACCAGCCATAGTATATTGACCGGATCATTGCGATAAGTGTTGGCTGTCTCACTTGCGGGTTGGTTGGGAAGGTATTGGGTTTGATGAACTAACAGGGCACTGTTGCATTCGGGAACAACATTGGGAAACGCGCAGGTGTGGCCAGGTCCAAGCCAGGTGAATTGATTCCAGGGGTAGTTCGCCAGTCCACTCAGTCTTTGCGTGGCCAACTCGATTGTTTTATTTTGAACTTCAGGATTTGTGTCTTGGTGATGAGTCAGCTTGATTGCCAACTCGATTCGGCGGTAAAGTCCGGGAGTATCAGAAAACAGCTCAACGGCAGGTTGAGGGCAGACGGACATGCCTACGGTCGCGATGATGGTTTCAGCCGGGTTGGAGTATCGTACGATTCCGCAAGGTGGGAAACGATTTTCGCCAATTGAAAAATATTCGCGTTGAGTAGTTTCGGGTTCCGTTAAAAAGTCGTGATCAAAATGGCTTAGCAGTAGGGGTTGGAGTTCGGCGAAAGGCGAGTTGCTTGAATCGATTGAATCTCCAGAGTTTTGGTCAGAGGTGGGTTGGGGTTTCCATGCCTGCCAAAATCGATCTGAATTTTCGATCCGCTGGCGGAGTTTTGGATTGTCGGGCATTGGCCAGCAGAGTGGGCTCTCTACAGCGCATTCCTGTGCGTACCCATGAAACCCTTCGAGTCCGCTCCATGGGGGGATGACGGCAAGAGTCACCGATTCTTGGTTGGGGAGTGATTCTATCAGAGCTGCGCCGTTGCCTTCTTCGAACCAGACGATTCGAAGATTATCACTCTGGGGGAGTGGTTGTCCCTCGCGGTGAATACAAAGGTTGCGAGGAAGCATTGGGGAAATACCTTGCCGCATTTGGGCCTCATTGACGACGAGGGGGCCTATGTCAAGATTTCGAACCCAACACGCGCGGGTGCCAAAGGCGGGTCTTTGCGTCGAGTCTGTTGCAACGGGTTGGTTCAAATAAAAATAGACGGTTTTATTGTCGTGTTGGACAATCGCGTCGAGAGTCCCGTACGGCGACGACTGAAACAGAAGGACGACCGGATCATCGAGTCGATTATCTTGAGAGTTGGGTGAATTCATTAAATTATTCGCTCAACGGTCTGGCGTTGATTAGGTGGTTGGATTGGGTATTGAAAATGACTAGTTTTTGCAGAATGACTCTAAGTTGTGCTGGAATCGAAACCTTGAACTGGAATCAGAGGTACAATTTACACTTGGCCCCGGTTATCGCACAGGCTTAAGTCGTTTTATAATCACCGGTGAACCATTACCGGCTAACATAATTTGATGCAAATTTTTCACCATCGACGGTAGGCGAATGATAAAGGACTCAACAGTTAACGAGCTATCTCCCAAGATTCCGGCGATTAATGCCACCGGGCTCAGTAAAATATATTCTGAGGGTGTCATCTTCAAAAAGCGGTTTCAGGCGCTCGATGATGTGTCGTTTCAGGTAAATCAGGGAGAAATTTTTGGTTTGCTGGGCCCCAACGGTGCTGGCAAGACAACTTTTATCAAAATTCTATTGGGCATTATCCGCAAGAGTGCCGGTTCCGCTGAATTGATGGGTTTGAGTGCCGGTTCCCGATCGGCCCGACGGTTGGTGGGCTACCTGCCCGAGCATCTTCGAATCCCGCCTCACCTCACCGGTTTTTCTGCGCTGGAGTGTTATGGCAACTTAAGTAACGTACCGTCCGCTGAAATTCGTAAGAAGCAGGATCGAGTCATTGAAATGGTCGGTTTAACTGGCCGTGCTAAAGACAGATGTCGGAAATACTCAAAGGGAATGTTGCAAAAGCTGGGGTTAGCTCAGGCGTTGCTCCACAATCCGAAACTATTGATTCTCGATGAACCGACGGATGGACTCGATCCGCGGGCGCGCGCCGACGTTCGAAATATTATTCGCAACTTAAAGAATGAAGGCGTGACCATTTTCCTGAACAGTCATATTCTCCAGGAAGTTGAAATGATTTGTGATCGCGTTGCGATCTTGAATCAGGGTGCTTTGAAATATTGTGGGCCGGTATCAGAAATTGGTGGATTCGTTAAGAAGCTTTCAGGGGCTGAGGGGAGTCTCATTACACTGGAGATGGATATCTCTGGCGACTCAACTGCAATTCATAAAGCGATGGAAGGAGAGGATTGCACTATTCTGTCGAAATCTGAGGCGGGTGTTTTCTCTCTCAAAATAACACTCGCAGATCAAAATGCCTTGGATACGTTGATCGATCGAGTCAGAGCTAACGAAGTAAGTTTGTTGAGAATGACAAGACAAGAATCGTCGCTAGAAGATGCGTTCTTGAAAATTGTCTCGGAGTAAAGATCTTGGATTAAGTTGACGCCTACTTCGATTTATCAAATTATAGAAAGTTCCTAATGCGACCTTATTTCGCAATCATCAAAGATTCATTTCGTGCGGCCCTGGCTTCAAGGGTTCTGTATGTCCTCCTGATTTTCATCACTTTGCTGTTGCTCGTTATTGCTCCGTTGCACATTCGCGAGACCCTTGATTGGCAACTGCCAGAACGCGGATTGAATAGCCAGGGGATTGCCAAAGCGTTGGTTGAGCGGCAAGGAAAACCCGATGAGGCGGTGATGACTCGTGTCTGGGAGTTAATTCCAGACGAAGACAATTTCAAAGACCAATTAATTGCACTCGTCGAAAAAGAAGAAACTGGAGAGGTTGAGCCTGAAGCAGATGACGAGGAAGGCAGGCGGGGTAGAAGACGGCGAGGGAATTCGGAGGGCTCGGAAGTTAGGCGGGATTTAATCGATGGTCTGAACTCAGTTATCGAGAATCCGGATTTTTATGTGGCGGCCGATTGGAAAAATAAACTACTGAATCGTGAAGCTAAAGAGCTAATTGATTCCGGATACGATCAGTTGTCAGAAGTCGAGGTGAAGCGCGTCAATCGACTTCTCCTGTCCAGCGCGTTCTCCAGGAAATTGATTCCTCCCGGCGAAGACTCGGCAATTGAATTTTGCTATGCCATTTGGAGTCCCATTGATCCGCTCCCGATGAGCCAGCAGCAACTGTCTAAACTTTTGATCTCAGAATTACCGTGGTACTTTGAGAAATTAGTTTTGTCGATTGGATTGTTAATTGCGATTATTGTGACTGCAAATTTAATTCCTGAGACGTTTGAGCCCGGTTCATTGAACCTTCTTTTGAGCAAGCCAATCTCTCGATGGGGATTGTACGTCGCGAAGTTTGTTGGAGGTTGTGCCTTCATCGCGATTTGCGCTGCCTATCTGTTTTTTGGTCTTTGGCTTTGGCTCGGAATTGGAATGGGAACCTGGGATCGGGCGATTTTGCTGAGTATCCCGCTTTATGTATTGGTGTTCGCGATTTATTTCGCGGTCTCTGCGTTTGTCGGTTTAGTTTGGCGAAGCTCAATCGTCTCTGTCATTTTGACTTTGGTGTTTTGGGCGTTTTGCTTTTCGATAGGATCGGCCTATGGCCTGTTCGACACGAAAATGAAGAACACCGAGTTTTCCGGTGTATTTCCGGCGGCTGACCAAGTGTATGCGACCGACGTATTTCGCCAGGTTTATCGTTGGGATGATGCAGGCAAGAACTGGAGTGTGGTGTCGGGGATGAAAATGTCGCCCGAAGATCAAATGGCTACTGGTACGATTACGTTTTTTGCAAAATTAAGTGAAGTGCCGATTCCTGGTTTAAGAGACGTTCCTCAACCCGTGTTTGACCCAATCAACGATTTTGTGGTTTGTAAACGTTTTGGTGGCCTTGGTCCTAATATGCGCAGCAATAAGGTCAGTGTTTTGCGCACAGGAGTGGCCGAGCCTTTAGAGGTCGGCAAGTTTCCCGATAGCACAATCCAATTGTTTTCTTCGCCACATGGAATTATCGCCGTTACCTCCGGTGGCGAGATTTATCGGATGAATTCTGAGATGGTGGTCGAACAATTTAAGACGGTCGGGCAGGCGAAGGAGAATGCCGCTGGCGAACCAAATGCGATGGCCGAGGGTGCGAGTGGTGAGACTGCCGATTCAGGCAAGGCAACATCAGAACTGTTTATTGAGATGGGGCAGGCCGAAGGCGTGCGGATCCGCACTGGATCGTCAATTAGTTACAACCAAGAGTTCGATCAGTTCGCTGTTTACGAAGAGGGAGTCATCAAAGTTCTCGAACTTAAAGATGGCAGTTACGGAGTTAAATCTGAGTTGATGCTCAATCTTTCTTTTGACAAGAAAATGAGTGCCATGATTGCCTATTCGGGCAAAACAATCGCAGTTGCTTTTGGAAACGGAAAAGTCATCAGCGTGAACACCGAAACGATGGTTGAGGAGAAGGAGTTTCAGCTTGAGTCCAGATCTTCGATTCGCCAGGTAGATGGATCACCTGATGGACGATATATCGGCGTGCTATTTAGAAATGGAAATCTATGGATGCTTGACTTGGACAGCGGGCAAAAGATGAGCAAAGTTAGTTTTTCTGGTGTCAAGCAAATTAGCACCTTCGACTTAATTGAAGATGGCAAGGTTTGGCTTGGCGAAGATATTCAGTCAGCAACGCTTTGCAATATCGACGAGGGGACAGTCGTGAAATCCCTCAACCCATCTTCTGATCTTATTCAGTCTCTCTATCGCTATGCGATTCGGCCGGCTTATACACTTTGTCCAAAACCGAGTGAGTTTTACAAAGTCGTTAGTTATCTTGCCTCTTCATCGGACACAAGTGCTAACGAAGAGGTTGATCTGCGGGAGGCTGAAGAACGTGGTAATGCACCGAGTGAATCCCCATGGGCTCCACTGACGAGTGGGGTCATTTTCATGCTTGTGATGCTCGCTGCGGGCTGTACTGTTTTTCAGACAAGAGATTACTAGATAATTATTGCATCTCTTTCGAGGGGCTTTGCCAACCCCAACGTTTTATTAGTTTTAATGGCCAGCGAATGACTCTGGGGTGCAAAACGGGTTGAAATTACGACTATACTGGATGTCGATAGCCGAGCATTTTCCGGATATTTGACATTAGAAAGTAACGGCGTTGTCCACCTGCGCGAGTTCGCCAGCGGCAAAGTCGGCGAGACCGCCGGTGAAACAATCAATGAGCGCGTCAACAAAGGCACTGCCATGCTGGCCGGATTGACTAATTCTCTAACACGCAACAACTCTGCGATCGTATTTCTTGCCTCAGGATTCTGGATTCCGGGAATGATAAGGCTCCATGGAGAAGTACATGAGTAAAGTAGACCTGCTTAAAACTGAAGCGGTCATGAATGGATCCGCTATTCATCTTTGGATGTTCATTTTTTTATCGATGTTGGCTTCGTCTGCTCAGGCTCAGGAAAAAAATGATATTCCGTTTCTTGACAATTATTGCGTGAAATGTCACGGCGCGGATGAACGTCAGGGCGATGTTCGTTTGGATCGGTTTGATTTGCAAGTGACGGTCGATAACCACGAATTGTGGGAAGAGGTCATACACAAAATCCAGCGGGGCGAAATGCCGCCTGAGGATTCCAAGCAGCCGACGGCGGATGAACGCCGGGCGTTCTTGGCCAAGGCAATTCGGTTACTAACCAGGTATGAGGAAGAGACTCAAGCATTACGAGATCCATTAATGCGCCTGACTAACAATCAGATTGCGCATAGTCTTCAGGATCTAATTCAAACGCACGAGCATATTGCGGATCAGCTCATCGGTGACCCGATCGATAAGCATGGTTTTTCCCGGCAGGCAGAACTCGACCTTTCGGGTTCGTACCTTCAGCTCTATACCGATGCACTTGAACAGATGGTCGAACGAGCGATGCCGAACCTTGCGCCGCCCCGCCCCGATGTGTTTCGAATTGCTGGCAACGATTGGGAAAAATGCCACTGGGGAGGTGATAACTATCTTTATCAGGGATATCGGCGGTTGTACGAGGGGCCGAAATGGATCGGCGATGATTTTGAGATCCCCATTCCGCCCAAGCACGAGTACCGAATGTTTCTTCGTGAAAACAGGAGCAAGGGAAAATTCCGAATCAAATTAACCCTACGCAATGAGCCACCAACCTACGGGTATGGAGAGCATTTTCTGATCAAACCTGAAGCTCCTATCGCCAAATCGGTTGCTGGTCAGGTGGTGCTACAAGATTTAACCGATCCTCGGACAGTTCAGATTCCCAAGGCAGGTATCTACCAGGTCGATGTTTTCTTAAATCCGCCGGCTAAGGTAGTGGCCGCAGCGGATTCCTCAAAATTGAAGCAGGGATTGGTCGGCTCTTGGGGGCTAAATGGTGATACCCAGAGTGAATCCAAACGCAAGGAATTGACAGGGAAACTTGAGGGTGGAGCAACGTTTGTCGAATCACCAATCGGTAAACAAGGGAAAGCAATTTCTCTGGATGGGCGCGATGATGCGGTGGTGATCTCGCGCCATCCCCGGATGGATGTGGGGAAGGGGGACTTCACTGTGGCTGCGTGGATTAACCCAACGGAACTGCGGCAGGCGGGAATCGTTTGCCTGGGCCAATACAATTGGGTGCACGGTTGGTATCTGGACATGCTGCAAGGGGGTGTGTTGCGGATTGAGACGGTCAATCCTGCCAATCAATCCAATGGCACGGTGGCTACCAAGCCGGGCATTCTCAAGGCAAACACTTGGCAGCACGTGGCGGCGGTGGTCCGGCGTGGTGAGAACCAAACGAGACTCTTCGTTAACGGTTTTGAGGTCGCCTCCGGAACCGTTGCGCCCACTAACCTCGATAACACCTCGGTAGACTTGCACATTGGTCGTATTCAGAATTCCCAGCTCTTCAAGGGCCGGATGGATGAGGTCTGTTTTTACAATCGAGCTTTAGACGGAAAGGAAATCCTGGCTCTCTTGGAACCTGGTCAACAGTTTGTACGGGAACCCCCGGAACCGCCACAGGAACTTACCTTGAATTTGGGGGATCGCAAATTTAACGGGACCCTTCATCAACCTGCATTTTTAGGAGTTCGCCTGCCAGCGGGGCCACTGCAGGTCAGTGGTGACTATGGTGATGGATTAGCTCCTCACCGTATCAATATTACTCCAATGCCTGCGAAGAGTGATCTTGCGGCTGAGTATGAAAAATTTGAAAAACGGAAAACCGCTCGTACGCCTCAGGAAATCGGCGTGTACATGGATCAGTCAGGTCGGCATCCTTACAAGTTGGTTGAGCCGATCACGGTCGCGGCCAAGGCAGGCCCGCAGGTTTTTGAATTGTTTGGAGCGTTGGAAGATTATCTTGGTGTGGTCTCTGATCTGATCGAAGCTGAAGATCGAAGCCCCGGTTACTGGTTGAAATTCCGCACGCTGACAATTGTCAATCACAACAAGCTCGAAGATTTTCCGCTACCGGCTCGATTCGAGTGGACGGAGCCCATTTATCTTGTGCGGCCGGATGAACAGTGGATTAAGGCGTTTGGGCATACCCACGGTTTAATTCCATCGGCCAATGGAAACAACGGCACTCACGGCAATGAAGCCAAGGGTCCGGCGATCTATCCCGAGGTGATGAAGTCGCAGGGACATGTAGTTATTGAAAAGGTGGAGTTCGAAGCTCCCTTCTTTGAGACTTGGCCACCAGCAGCAGTTCAGCCGTTCCTCGTAGAAGCCAAATTGGATGGAAAAGAAATGCCGGGCAAGTTGAAGTCTCTGGCGGCACGTGCCTGGCGACGACCCTTGTCCAAAACTGACGCAATTCATATCGACAAAATTTGGGCGGCGGAAATTGCCGCTGGCGGCAGTGAACTTGAAGCACTGCGAAGCTCAATCGTCACGATACTTTCCGACCCGCGGTTTCTATATTTGCGACGATCCAATAATTACGACCTTACCTCTCGTCTAGCTTACTTCCTGTGGAACGGTCCGCCGGATACTCAATTGATCACGATGTCGGGTGAGCACGAACATCTTGCGGACTCACTGATCGAGCAGCAGGTGGACCGTTTGCTCGATGACAAGCGCAACCGGCGGTTTGTCGAAGATTTTGTCGCACAGTGGATCGATTTCAGCCGATTCGATCAGATCGCCATCGATCCAAATTACTATCCTTCGTTCAAGAACCGCGGCATGCGGATCCGGGAATACATGAAACAGGAATGTGTCGAATTCTTTTCACACGTTCTTCACGAGGATGTAAGTTGCCTCAGTTTTCTGGAATCTGATTTTGTAATGGTGAACGAAACACTGGCTGAGCATTATGGGATCGCCGATGTTTTTACGCCGAGATTCAAGCGAATGGCTGCGCCCGCACATCGAGGTGGAGGCGTTTTAGCGCAGGCTGCGGTCATGCTGGCTCAGTCCAACGGGCAGGATTCCCACTCGGTAAACCGCGGGGTTTGGATTCGTTCGCGTCTATTGGGAAATCCACCGTCCGATCCGCCACCGGACGTGCCTTCACTACC
>JAAEMV010000274.1 GCA_024225195.1 Planctomycetaceae bacterium
GAAACCGAAAGCGAGATTCACGAAATACGCGGCTTCGACTACGACACCAAAGTCTGGTCACATCACCACAATCCCCGAACAGTCGCCAACAATCCCGCTGGTGAGATCGCACTCAATCTATCGATCACAGGTCCCCATTACACAATCGGTGCCGCCTGTGCCGCTGGTAACGCAGGCCTAATTCAAGGCCTCCAAATGCTACGGCTTAACGAGTGCGACCTCGCTCTCGCCGGAGGCGTCTCGGAAAGCATCCACACCTTTGGAATCTTCGCTGGATTTGCCAGCCAAGGCGCACTCGCTTCTCACGATGACCCCACCAAAGCATCTCGCCCCTTCGACAAGAATCGCAACGGAATTGTTGTTTCGGAAGGCGGATGCATTTATACACTCGAGCGTCTCGAAGACGCAAAGGCCCGAGGCGCGAGAATTTACGGTGAGATTGTCGGCTACGCAATTAACACCGACGCCACAGATTTCGTTCTCCCCAACCCAGAGCGACAAGCTCAGTGCATTAACATGGCACTCAATCGCGCTTGCCTTAACGCGGAAGACATCGACATCGTCAGCACTCACGCGACTGGGACCGGCATGGGAGACGCTCTGGAATGTGATGCGATTCGTCGCGTTTTCGGAAAATCGACCAAAACCCATATAAATAATGCAAAAAGCTTTATCGGGCATACGATGGGAGCAGCCGGCGCGTTAGAATTAGCGGGCAATCTTGTCGCGTTCGATGACAAAGTTGTTCACCCTACGATCAATCTCGACGATTTGGATCCCGAGTGTGAGCTTCCAGGGCTTGTGAAAAACGAGCCTCGCGAAATCGAAACAATTGATTATATTTTGAACAACTCGTTTGGCATGCTGGGAATTAACTCGGCGACCGTCATACGGAAGATGTAATAAATCGGATCCTTACGGTTTTTTCTGGATTAGGATTTGAACCAGACTGAGTAGATCACGACTCATGACGGCTTGTGAAAAACAAACTGTCAAGGAAATGGAGAATAAGAGTGGCACCTGAAGAAATAAGAAACGTAATTATTGATATTCTGACTGACATTGCTCCTGATGAGGATCTAACGTCGCTCAAAGATGAGATCGATTTTCGAGAGCAACTCGAGCTCGACAGTATGGATTTCCTTGATATCGTGATGGAATTACGAAAAAGATATAGCGTTAACGTGCCGGAAGAGGATTATCCACAGCTTGCTTCGATGGCGAGCACTGTGACTTACCTGACCCCTAAAATGGTCGACTGCGTCGCTTCCTAAGGCCTTTGGATAATCGGTTTCTCAGGCAAAATTTGATTTTCGATGGGCTCCGCGCAAAACGACGGGGCCTCATTTTTTTGGACGATGGTCGATGTACGACACCATAATTATTGGCGCAGGAATGTCGGGGCTAGCCGCTGGGATTCGACTCGCGCATTACGACCAGAAAGTCTGTATTCTTGAACGCCACTACACCATTGGCGGGCTTAACTCATTCTACCGAATGAATGGACGTGACTACGACGTCGGCCTCCACGCCGTTACAAACTTTACCGCCAAGGGCGCGCGGAAAGGACCACTTGCACGAATTCTCCGCCAACTGCGGTTTAAATGGGATGACTTCGCCCTCGCTCCACAAAAGGGATCTCGAATTGCCTTCCCAAATACGGAGCTTCGATTTGACAACGACATCGACCTCCTGCGTTCCGAAATCAAACAAACGTTTCCAAGTCAGGTCGATAATTTTGAAGCACTCCTCGAAAAAATTTCTGATTACGATGATCTAGACCAAGCTGCATTTGAATTATCCGGACGCAAGGTTTTAGAAGAGACTATTTCCGATCCGTTGCTTATTGAAATGATTCTTTGCCCGCTAATGTGGTACGGAAATGCGGCAGAGCACGACATGGCCTGGGGCCAGTTTTGCATCATGTTTCGGAGTATTTTCATCGAGGGTTTCGCTCGACCCTTTAAGGGCGTCCGGTTAATTCTCAAGAACTTGGTAAAACGGTTCCGTGGACTAGGCGGTGAATTGAAACTTAGGTCTGGCGTAAAGACCATTCACGTTGATGGGGATCAAGCGGTCTGCGTCGAACTCGACACCGGAGAACAAATTCAAGGGAAACGAATCCTTTCGTCTGCCGGAAATTTAGAAACCTTACGACTCTGCTCTGATACCAGTGAACCAGATCCGCGAAGCGCTGGACAACTCACCTTTATTGAATCAATTTCGATTCTTGATCGTCAACCAGAATCCATCGGCAATTCTGACACCATTGTGTTCTACAACGATTCAGACAAATTCCATTGGGAACGGCCGACAGATGGGCTATGCGATACACGCACGGGCGTCATATGTTCACCCAATAATTACGAGTATTCGGATGAAGATGGTAATTTAACCGACGGCGTGGTTCGGATTACCACGATTGCAGATTTTGACCGCTGGAATGCATTGTCTCCAGAAGACTACCAACGGGAGAAACTCCGATGGTACGACCGGAGCGTTGCCGAAAGCATCAAATACACTCCCGATTTCCGAGCGTTTGTAATTGATACCGACCTGTTCACTCCTACCACCATTAGCCGTTTCACGTGGCATGATAATGGAGCGGTGTATGGTGCGCCTGCTAAAGTTCTCGACGGAACAACACATCTAAAGAATGTCTTCCTGTGTGGAACTGATCAAGGCTTCGTGGGGATCATTGGTGCCATGATGAGTGGCATTTCGATGGCCAATCTTCACTGTTTGCGTCCTTGAGATATCAAGCGTTAATTCGCTCAATCGCAAGGAGCTAAACAACACGGCTTCTCCAAGCTTTCTTCTGCCCCGGATCGCTCATGCTCTTTCCGAGACAATTTGCCCTCACATTGAGTTTGCGTTTATATTGATAAACTCTGTGCGTTTCTTTATCCACTGGACTATCACGATGAATCTAAAACGAGTCTTGCTCGGCTGCTTACCAATCGTCTTATTGTTTGTTGTTGCCAACGCTGCGATTAGTGAGGAATTGCGGGTGGCAAACATATTCACTGACAATATGGTCCTCCAACGCAACCAGGAATTCTCGATATGGGGATGGGGAAACCCCAGCACTCCAGTCACCGTAAAACTACAGAAGCAAACTGCTACCATTTCAGCAGATCAACAGGGCAGGTGGGAAGCCAAATTTAAAGCAATCGACCTTGGCGATCCGTTTTCAATCAAAATTTCAACGGCTCAAAAATCAATTGTGTTGGACAACGTCCTCGCGGGCGACGTTTGGATCTGCAGTGGACAATCAAACATGGAATGGGAGGTTCGTCAGGCAGGAAATCCGCAACAGGAAATTGCACAGGGAAATTGGCCGCTCATTCGCCACGTCCGCGTCGATCATGTTACTAGTCCCTCCAAGCTGGACGATGTAAATAACTCAGGCTGGAAAGTCTGCACCCCGGAAACTGTCGGAAATTTCTCAGCCGTTGGTTACTATTTTGCCCGAGAACTACAACGCGAATTAAACGTTCCGATTGGGCTGCTACACACCTCGTGGGGTGGAACGATTATTGAAACTTGGATTAGTCCAGAATCACTTAAGAACCATCCTGACTTCACCGACGCGATAACAAAGCTAGAGTCCGTCTATCAAAACCCAAAACAACAAGAAGCACGGGCGAAACAATTAGACCAATGGAACCAAGATTTCCGCCGTGCCCTGGAAGATAAATCAACCGACTGGAAAGCTCCGGCATTAGACGATTCTGATTGGATTTCAATTAAGGCTCCGGGCAGTTGGGAATCACAGGGTTACCAGCAACTAGATGGTATTGCGTGGTATCGGCGCACGATCACATTGCCCGATTCCTGGAAATCTCAACCAGCATCGATTTCACTCGGGCAAATTGATGACATTGATATTACCTATGTGAATGGAGTTAAGATCGGTTCCGTTTCGGATTGGACGAAACTCAGGAAGTACGAAATCCCAGCGAACCTTTTGAAAGCTGGGAAAAATTCAATCGCCATTCGAGTGACTGACCAAGCCGGTGGCGGCGGAATCATTGGCGACCCCAATGACATGAGGATCGCCCGAACCGGTGAGCCAGCGATATCCCTTGCGGGGAAGTGGAAATTCAAGAAATCAGATCTGACTAGAAAACTCGGTGAACGTCCTGAACAACCATTCCGTGGCCCCAATCATCCAACTCTGCTGAGTAACGCAATGGTTAACCCTTTCCTACTCGTAAAAGCCAAAGGAGTCATTTGGTATCAAGGAGAATCCAATGCTGGTAGAGCGTTTCAATATCGATCGTTGATGCCTCTCTTAATACAGGACTGGCGAAACCGATTCGGTCAGGATTTTTCTTTTTACTGGGTTCAGTTGGCCAACTTTACAATGCCCCGTGAAACACCGGGGGACAGTCAGTGGGCAGAATTACGTGAGGCGCAGACGATGGCTCTGACGGTTCCCAAGACGGGGCAAGCCGTAATTATCGATATTGGAGAGGCCAGAGATATTCATCCAAAGAACAAACAGGATGTTGGGAAACGATTGGCACTCAACGCCCTTGCAAAAGATTACAAAAAATCAGTTGTTTATTCCGGCCCCATGTTTAAGTCAGTCGAGTTCTCGGGAAACCGAGCGACCGTCCATTTCGATCATGCGACAGGCCTGATCTCAAAAAATGGGCCGCTCAAGCATTTCCAAATCGCGGGCAAGGATAAAAAATTCGTCTGGGCAGACGCCAAAATTGAGGGGAATAGCGTTGTGGTTTCCAGTGAGTTAGTCAAAGATCCCGCTTCCGTTCGATATGCCTGGGCGGACAATCCGGAAGGCTGCAATCTTTACAATGCTGCGGGGCTGCCAGCATGCCCGTTCCGAACGGATACGTGGAAAGGCGTGACACAAAACGAATGATTTAAAAACGAGACTCAGCGCCTAGAGAAGTCATGCACATGCTTACGAAGTAAGCCGGCAAAACTGGTGATGAGAACGTTAGTCAAATAAAAAAGACGGCTGAGCTCGCTCAGCCGTCTTTGATTGTTTTCTCGTCGATACTCAATTTAAGTGCTGAACGAGTTTCCGCAACCGCATGTCTTCTTCGCATTTGGATTGTGGAACTGGAATCCTCGTTGCTCGATTCCCTCGTAGTAATCGACAACAGTGCCATCTAAAAATAGATCACTTTTTTTGTCAACAACGACGGAGACACCATGCTGCTCAGTCATGTTGTCTTTTGTTTCGTCAAAATCAGATGCAATGTTCAGGCCGTAATTGAATCCTGAGCACCCACCCCCAGAGACCGAAATACGAAGCACTGCGTTGTCATCGTACTCACCCTCTTGAATGAACCGCTGAACTTCTTTGGCGGCTGTTTCAGTTACCGTAACACTCATTCGAACTATCTCTCCAAGGCTAATTGAATTACATCTTGCGGATGCATTATGACTCTACTCGTCATTTTTTATAATCAGAGTTTATTTGTCTAGTGGAATTATCTTAAACCGTTCCTGCTTCCCTCAAACAGACGTATTACCGGTTATAACCGCGTTTTTTGCCAAATAAACTTCGAATACCGCTCACTAGACAGATTGGGGGGCAGCAACTGCCGGAATTGGAATAATCAAACCTGCGAGGAAACCAAGTTTATCTCTGGACGTTTTACGCCGTCAGCTTGCTGGTGGTTCACCCAAAGAGGCTTTCCAAACAGATCTTCGACCAAGTTTCGTAAGAATCAAGGTCTGCCATCAATTCCGAAACAGGCAGGAAACCGGCATTCGAAATGTCTGCCTCGTTTGCAGCTATCTGAGGTTTTTGCACTTCAAATAAATGGACGATTCCCAAATGAACTTTACCAACTTCATTTTCGTCATCGTTAATTAATCCCACGAGTGTTTGCGTAAACTCGGTATCGATGACAATCTCTTCCTCTAGCTCACGTTGCATGCCGAGTTCATACGGCGACTCGTCATGTGCATCGAGCGTCGAAATATGCCCGCCGATGCCGACACTTTTTTTGGCTCTTAAACGGGTCTCCCCGCCTCCCTTGCCTCGCGTGTACTGAAACACCTGAGCCTCGCCCGCCTCATCGACGAATCTAAAAATGCAGTATGGAATCAGTTGCTTGAAACTAGGGTCTTCTTCCATATCGCCTCGAGGCAGATACTGTGTGTTCGCTGAGTCGAGCAGGGTTTCTAAGTATCTATCTGTGTCAGAACAAAAACCTTGAAAATACCCACAGTCATGAAAGAGTTGCGTTTTTACAACCATCACTTGTTCCGTACTTACCGCCGACATTTCCCTCTCCTTGGATTCAATCCGAATAGGCTAGTTTCAGGTTCAAACAGTTTTTTCTGTTGCCCGTATTTTAATCTAACCGACACCCATTGAACACCGCCGCATCCACCCCCAAATCGAACTGCCGTAGCCAATAATTAGAAATTGCTTCATAGCGATTTAAGGCGAATGCCTCTCGCGAGAATTTCTGGCGTGCCCTAATCCAAACGGGGTCGCAGCACGCGATTCTGGATTTCTTGAGCTCAAATCCACGACTGACGGCTTGCCAGGTTCTCAACCGCAATTTTGACGGTTTGAAAATGGATATCCACGATATCACTTATTTCAGGGGCGTAACCTCCGGCCATCGCGAATGCAAGGGGAACACCTTTCTCGTGGCAAAGGCTCATGACAATTCGATCACGGGTTGCGAGCCCTGCCTTTGACAAATCAAGCAACCCTAAACGGTCCTTAGTATATGGATCCGCACCGGCTAGGTAAAAGACAAAATCAGGTGAAAACAAATCGAAGACGTTCTTCAATTCAGTCTCCAATTTCTCCAAATAGAGTGCATCCGTTGTCCCAACAGGCAACGGAATATCGCAATCTCCATCTGTCTTTTGAAACGGGAAATTTTTCTCGCAATGCATTGAAAACGAAAATAGACTGGCGTCTCCCTTCGCAATCGACGATGTGCCATTCCCTTGATGCACATCACAATCAACTACCAGTACATTTCTAACGCGACCTTCACCTTGCATCACACGTGCCGCCACACAGACGTCATTAAACACACAAAAGCCTTGTCCGTTCCCCTTAAACGCATGATGGGTTCCGCCGGCTAAGTTACCTGCAAGCCCATCTTCCAACGCCGCAAACCCGGCTTCAATGGAGGCGCCTGTGGAACGTCGAGAGCGTTCTACCATTGCCAACGACCAGGGAAAACCAATTCGCCGGATTTCCACATTTGTTAAATCACCGGTACAAATCGCTTCGACGTATTCCTGCGAATGCACTCTGCTAAGTTGCTCGTTGGTAGCTGCGGCGGGTAAATTCAACTCACATTGAGAAGCGATTGAATCTTGCAAGATTCGCTCCCGCAGCAATCGGTACTTCGACATCGGGAAACGATGTCGATCCGGCAACGGGAGTTCGAAAGTGTCAGAATAAAACAGTTTCAACATAAGCTACGCAAAACCGTCAATTCAAATTTGCTCGCTGAACCTGACGAAGCATCGCGTCAGCTTGATTACGACTTGAGTCGATCGTCACTTCGGCGAATGCGTTCTCTGTCTCCCAGACAACCACCTTGGTCAGTCGCAAATCATAACCCTTGATAGTGTCAATTAAAGTTGGACCAATCTCATCCAGCAAATACCTCGCCATATTCTCAGCGGTTGGGTTGTACGGCAATCGATAAATCTTATTTGGACGGACTTGCTCGAGAGCAGTTAACGCATTTTCGTCTGCATCCCAAACGATAAAACCATGATCCCAATGGTCGTCAATCCAACCCTTAAACAACCGATTGATCACACCGAAATCGACCACCCGCCCCAGCTCATCAATCTCATTTCCAGTGACATGAAATTGGATTAAATAATTGTGGCCGTGTAAGTTTGCGCACTTACCTTCATGACCAAGTAATCGGTGACCGGCACAAAACTTCACCTGACGCATAACCGTAATACTCATTCTACTCTTCTTCATTTGGATCAAGTGCAATCTGTCATCAACAGACCGCTCGGTTGCTACTATCTCAGCTTTGGATTATTGCGATGTCGATCGCCGTCTCGCCGAGTTTTCTTACGTAAATTGTCGTCAAAAGCTTCCGTTAAGTCGACACCTGTTTGATTCGCCAAACAAATTAGCACAAATAAAATATCGGCCATTTCGTCTTTTAACGATGAATTCTTGTCTGATTCTTTAAAACTCTGTTCTCCGTAGGTTCGTGAAATAATTCTTGCCAGCTCACCAACTTCTTCAACTAGTTGAGCCAGGTTGGTCAACTCCGAAAAATACCTGACTCCAATTGTTTTAATCCATTCATCAACCGATGCTTGCGCTTCCCGAAGAGTTAGATCAGATCCATCAACATTAGTTTTCTCACTCACTTCTTGATCTCCCTCCACAATGATCTCCTTTACGTAAACCCTGATATTGACCAATTGACATTGGAAGCTCCCCACAGGTCAAGCCTCTAGGAAATGTGTTAGGTAATATTTTGTACGGTGAGATTCCTGCAAGCCAACACCAACGCCGCGATTAACTGTTACAATGTGACGTAACGATGATCATTCTTTTTTAAGAAATTGCAGTACGATATCTCCCATTTGATCGACTGCGGTAGAAGGTTTTTTATATGCGAAAATTGAGCTCACTCCTACTTCTCTCGGCCGTCCTGCTTTTTCTGGCACCTTCAATTTCGACCGCAACAGCCTCCGATCCACCCGTCAAATCACCAAACATCATTTGGCTCTCGTGCGAAGATATCAGTCCGCATTTGGGCTGTTATGGTGACAAAAATGCAATCACCCCCAACATTGACCAACTCGCAACTGCCTCCATCCGCTATGAGAACGCTTTTACGACGGCGGGCGTCTGCGCTCCCTGCCGGTCAGCAATCATCACTGGAGTTTACCAGTCAACACTTGGCACCCACCACATGCGATGCGAAGCGAAACTCCCCAAAGGTGTAAAACCCTTTCCCGTCTACCTAAGGAAGGCAGGATACTACTGTACTAATAACTCGAAACAAGATTACCAATTTAAAACGTCATCCAATGTTTGGGATGAATCGAGTAAAAAAGCACACTGGAAAAATCGTCCAGATGCGGAACAACCGTTTTTTGCTGTTTTTAATTTTACTGGATGCCACGAAAGCGGAATTGCATCTGATTCCAAATACCAACAAATCACCAAAAACCTCACTCCGCAGCAACGCCAAGATCCCCGACAGCTAACGCTTCCCCCCTATTATCCCGATACACCCATCGTCCGTGAGGACTGGAAACGTAACTATGAACTTATTACCGCGATGGATACCTGGGCAGGAAACCTAATTCAAGAATTAAAAGATGCGGGGGAATACGAAAACACCATCATCATGTATTGGTCGGATCATGGGATTGGACTGCCTCGCGCGAAACGGTGGCTCTACGACTCCGGCACCCACATTCCTCTGATCGTCAAACTTCCCGATAGCCTGAACCAAAGTAACAAGAATGGAACAGAGGTAGACGAGCTGGTCAGTTCACTCGATTTTGCACCAACTGTTTTAAATCTCGCTGGGCTGAAACCGCCAGCTCACATGCAAGGACGTGCTTTTTTAGGCAATAACCTCCAGCCAGAACGGGACTATGTCTATGGGGCCCGAGACAGAATGGATGAGCGCTATGACATCATTCGCTCAGTCCGAGATAGCAAGTATCGGTACATCCGAAACTACGAACCTCACAAGGCGTATTATCAATACATGAACACACCTGAAAAAGGTGCGACGATGAAGGAACTTCGCCGAGTTAACGCACTGGGAAAACTACCTGCTCCGGCCGAGTTGTTCATGCAGCAGACCAAACCGGCCGAAGAACTCTACGACCTCGAAACCGATCCACACGAGATCAATAACCTAATCGGCAATGCTGAATACACAGAGGTACTCAATCGTTTACGGAGCGCCCACCTGCAATGGGTTGTCAACACCCGCGATATCGGACTGATACCAGAGGCCGAAATCCAGATTCGAGAACGTGAAGCCGGCGCAAGATATAACATCTTAAAAAACGCCTCGCCTGATCTTATCGAGCAAATTCGCAACACCGCAAATTTAGCAGTGAATGAACAATCTGATTTTAGCGAACTCAAAAAAGCAGCCAGCAATCCTGACTCGATCGTGCGGTACTGGGCTTTCGTTGGTCTTGGGAATCGCCCCACTGAAGCAGGCAACTGCAAGGATCTATTACTCGACGCACTCGCTGACCCATCTCCTAGCGTCCGAATCGCTGCATCACGCGCCCTTTTAAAAATCGAAAAGCCCCAGCGGGCACTAGCAACGCTAAAGAATGAACTTGCGGGAGAACATGAATGGGCGAGGTTACGGGCAGCAATCGTCCTTGACGAAGCGGGGGAGGCAGCACGCCCGCTCATTCCCGAACTTCAACGATGTCTGACTGATCAACCCAACAA
>JAAEMV010000275.1 GCA_024225195.1 Planctomycetaceae bacterium
AATCCATGATCCAGTGGTCCGTCCGCAATTCCCTTCGTAAGGTCAACGTTTTGGTAATTTGACTCTGGAGCACCATTTGCGTTTCGGTAGGTTAAACCGCAGTGCCATTTGCCCGACATTCCTGTGCGGTATCCGCTGTTTTGAAGCAAGGTGCCTAGTGTCATTCGATCAGGTTCAATCAGTGGATCACCTTGAGGTCCCCATAGAACGCTGAATTTTAAACGGGTTCGCCAAGTGTATCGCCCGGTCAGAAGTGCTTGCCGGGTCGCGGTGCACCGCGAAGAGGGTGAATGTGCGTCGGTAAAACGAATGCCGCGTTTCGCCAATTGGGTCATGGATGGCGTTTTCACTTGAAGCGAATCCGGATTGCCAGTCCAGTCCTGATAGGCGCTGGTGTCCCCCAGTCCCATGTCATCAGCCATCATGATTATTACATTGGGTAATTTCCGCTCAGCTATTTCAACTTGATTTTGCCCAATGGCGATTGAACTGATTGAAAAAATGGCAAGAGAAAATAAAAAACTGGTACAGCCAGCAACAGTTGTCATTTTGAACAAAAGATGGGGGTTCATTGGTGCTCCGTTATTTTTAAAAACTCTCAAAATTTTAACCGATGCTCAGCGGATCGCCTACAATTGATTTCGCAGATCGCTGGGCAAGTGCCGGTAGAGTCAACAAATTGTGGAAAAGGCTAGGTTTTGAATCGAATTGATTACTTGGGAGTTAGCTTTGCGGCCATCTGTCTCATATTTTGTTGTTTCGGTTTTTCACGAATTCAATCCAACACCGAAGATGTTCTGCAGTGGCTTCCGGATCAATCCGAAGCCAGATCAGATTATGATTTTTTCGAATCTAAATTTGGCTCAGATGATTTTCTGATTGTGACGTGGGAGGACTGCCGTCTTGGAGATGAACGACTGGAGAGGTTCACTGACTATCTGCGCAGTCACGATTCTACAGAGTTAATCCAGAAAGTTACCAACGGAACTGAGATTTTTGAGCGGCTTAAACGAGATTCAGATTTTTCGCAAAGGCAAATTCTTGCTCGACTCAGAGGTGTTTTTTTTGGTGCCGACGATCCAGAGGTAACTTGTGCGTTAATTGAGTTGTCGGAACTTGGGACGGCTGATCGAAGTGCATCGATGAAATTGGTGTGGGAGGCGATTGATTCAGACTCTACGTTGAATCGCGAGCAGGTTGTGATGGGGGGCTATCCCTACATCGCCACGTTTATCGATGGTCAGTTGAAAAACTCATTTCGCTATCTCTTACTACCTTCTATCATTCTATCGACATTGATTTCGTTATTTTGTTTGCGAAATGGAATGTTAACACTGATCGTTTTTATTGCGGCAGTCGGCGCAGCGGCGACAAGCATTGCGTTTATTCCAATCTGCAATACGAAATACGGTGGTTTGATGTCGATCATTCCAGCGCTGGTGTTCGTGTTGGCAACATCGGGCAGTATTCATCTAATTCGATATGGATTAGAGGCGATTGGAGATGCTCGGAAATTACTTTCGATTGGCTGGCGTCCCTGTCTGGTGTCTGCAGCGACGACTGCGGTGGGGATGTTGTCGTTGATGCGGAGCGATTTTCCCGCGATTAGAAATTTCGGGCTGTTTTGCGCAACTGGAGTTGGTTTCGCAATGCTGTTTCAACTGATTCTAGTTCCGTGCCTGCTTGCAAGATTTGGAACCAAGGGACTGCACGCATTGGCGGCACGCAGCGAGAACGCTTCCTTTTGGACGTCGCTCATGACTTGGGTTCAACACCGGCGGGTGCCGGTAGCCATTGTTTTTTCAATAGTGGTGTTGGGCGGGTTACTTGGGTTGACTCGATTAAGAGCTGAGGTTGAGGTTGAGAAATTATTTCGTCCCGAATCCGAAATCCTTGTTTCCATCGGGAATTTAGAGAATCAGTTGGGACCACTGGACCAAACGGAATTGTTAGTCGTGTTCAACCGACCAACGGCTGATGCATTTCCAGATAGAGTTGCACTGGTGAATAAAATCCAGGCAAAGGTCGCGCGGCTCGAGGATGTTCATGTGATCTATTCACTCATCAATTTCCTTCCCAAAGAGCCATCGAAAAAAACGGCCCGCAGCATGTTGAAGAGATCTGCTTACCGCAGCATTTTGAGGCGAGAGCGAGAAAACCTGGCCAACGGGAATCTGTTGCATGTCGATGAAGAAGCGGAGACTTGGCGAATTAGTTTGCGTTTCCCATTTGCCGAAAAGGCAAATTTTGATCGCTTGATGACAGACGTTGAGTTGGCTGCGGAACAGGCAGTTTCTGCCTCGGAGCAGGCTTTACTGTCCAGTCGGGAAATAGTTGGAACGGAAGGTGATCCGGCGCTTTTGGCAGAAGCCGACGCGCGGCCAAAGCTGATCTACACTGGGAAAACGCATTTATTCCAACACGCGCAAATAAGTCTGTTAGCTGATTTGTTTCAGAATTTCCTTTTAGCATTTGTCATCATTACGCCCATCCTCATCTTAGTTTTGCGATCGGTACCGTTAGGGTTAATTGCAATGCTTCCCAATGTTTTCCCGACGTTGTTAGTATTTGGTGGTCTTGGTTGGGTTGGGATTCCCGTTGATTTGGCAATTGCGATGACAGCCTGTGTAGCGCTGGGGATTGCTGTCGATGATACAACTCACTTTTTAATTCGGTTTCGTGATTTTAATGGTCGGCTCGGCAATGTAGTTGACCCGGTCATGAAAACCATCTCGCAATGCGGTCCGGCAATGTTGCACACAACTTTGATTGGATCGGCGGGATTATTGGTTTATTATTTTAGCGATATGTTAGTGGTTTCGCGATTTGCATGGGCAATCTCAACCTTGTTAGTGATCGCACTTTTGGCAGATGTGCTGATGCTGCCTGCGATGCTGTTTCTGTTTTCGAGATCCAAAAACATAGACTCTGGTGCAGAGACAGACGGTGACGAAGTATCGATTGATTTTGATCAAAAGTAGATCGCAGGCAGTGATATCGGCGCTGGATCGATTGGGATTGGCGGAAAATACAATTGTTGTTCTTTGGGGAGATCACGGATTTCATTTAGGAGATCTTGGAATTTGGACGAAGCATACGAATTATGAACAAGCGAATCGAATTCCAATTATGTTCTCTGGGCCAGGCGTCCGAGTTGATAGTCGAACTCGCCAATTGGCGGAGTCGGTCGATATCTATCCAACGCTTTGCGCGCTGGCAGGATTGCCTAAGCCAGATGTTCCTCAGCGACTTGACGGAGTTTCGTTGGCGACGGTATTAAGCGATCCAGACCGGCGGGTACGCGAGCACGCCTATCATGCTTATCCAAAACGTAAGCTCGGCCGGGCAATTCGGACAGACCGTTATCGCTTGGTTGAATGGGCGAAACACAATGGATCCGGTGGCGGAATTGATTACGAGTTGTACGATTATCAAAATGACCCGCTTGAAAAAGAAAACCTCGCGGACAAACGTCCCGAGGTTTTAAAAGAGTTGAAAGCTATTTTGGCAAGTTACCCTTCGCCCGTGACCCGGTCTAAGAAAAAATAATTTTCAAATTGCACTGCAGCTATTTCTTTGCAGACTCTTTTCGTTTTTTGGTTTTTGGAGATTGCTTGTTTTTCTTTTTTTGATTGAGGTACTGGTACATGTTGAACCGCTCCGGATAAGCGACGCCGGTTTGGTCTGCCCAGGCTTTCCACATGGTTATCATTTCTTGTAACTTGGAAGCGTTTAATTTTGCGAGATTATTCATCTCCGTTCGATCTTTAGAAAGATCGTAAAGCTCCCATGGTTTCTGATATTCGCGAACCAGTTTCCAGTTGCCCCACCGCACTGCTGCATTTCCTTCATGTTCCCAGTAAACGGGTTCTTGATGAATGGGGGAATCGCTGCCTCGCAGTACAGGAACTAGCGAATTGCCAACGCAGGGAGGAAGGTTTTCGGGGTAGGTTGCCCCGGCAAGTTCCACGCAGGTTGCCATGAAATCAGGTAAGTAGCCAAATTGTCGAGCGAACTGGCCACGCTTATCTGACGCGATTCCTTTTGGCCAGTAAGCAATCATCGGTGTGGAAGCTCCGCCTTCATGGAGGAAATGTTTGTACAGTCGAAACGGAGTGTTCGAAGCATTGGCCCAGGCGAGTCCCTGGCGAATCCCGTCAACGGTTTCAAGAGGCGAATTTTTTTCCCAGCCTTTTTGGTAGCGGCCGAGGACACCGCCTTCCTGACAGGCGCCGTTATCTGAAAGGAAGAAGATAAGTGTATTGTCTGAAACGCCGCAATCTTTGAGGTGGCGTGTTAGTTTTCCTATGTTTTGATCAATGGAGTCAATGCATCCTGCGTAGGCTGCTTGAATGGTGTCGAGCTCATCCTGTTTTTCTTTTGAGAGCGAATCCCATTTCGGCCCGACGTGCGGCGCGGGAGTAACATTTTCGGCAAACAAACCCAAGTCCTTTTGTTTTTGCAAGCGGGTTTTCATGAGCGCTTCCCAGCCGTCTCGATACTTTCCTTTGTATTTTTCAAAGTCCTTTAATTTTGGTTGCAATGGCCAGTGAGGAGCGTTGTAGGCAAGGTAAAGGAAGAAAGGACGATCGTCTTCCTCGGTTACTTGCGAGATATACTGACAGGCCTCATCCGTAAAAGTGTCAGTGCTGTAAAAGTTGTCATCGGTTTCAACAGGTTGGTTATCACGAGACATCGTGCGTCCGTCGCCGGGTTTAAAATAATTAAATGCCCCGGACAGGCCGCCGTAGAAATGTTCAAAACCTCTTTGGCTTGGCCAGGTTTTTTGGTCGTTGGCTCCCAAGTGCCATTTTCCAGTCATCAAGGTGTGGTAACCGGATCCTTGTAAGACCTGGGCAATCGTAGCGCAATTATCATTTAAATATCCCTGGTAGGGACCGGTAAATCCCAAAGGCTGATTG
>JAAEMV010000276.1 GCA_024225195.1 Planctomycetaceae bacterium
CACGTTTAACACGGGAAAATCGTGCGTCAGACTGTAGTAGCCAAGATGGTCCCCGAACGGACCTTCAGGCAGTTGCCGCTGGGGGTCAATCGTTCCAGAGATACAGAAATCAGCTTGGGCATAAATCGCAGCTGCATTAGTTTGCTTGACCATCTGAATTCGATGTCCTGCCAACGCCCCGGCAAAAGTCAATTCAGACATCCCCTCGGGAAGCGGCATCACCGCAGCGACCGTCATCGCTGGATTCCCACCGACAAAAATATTTACATGAAAGGGCTTGCCAGCGTCCATCGCTGCTTTGTGCTGTACTCCGATCCCCCGATGAATCTGATAATGCATCCCAACCTCTCGATCGGCTGCAAATTGATTTCCGGAAATTTGCACGCGGTACATTCCCAAATTTGATTTCATCAACCCGGGCGACCGAACATCTTCGCTGTAAACTTGAGGCAAGGTAACGAAAGCCCCGCCATCATCAGGCCAGGACTTTAATTGCGGCAATGAAGATAAACTGGTCTGGCACTTCATCACTGGGCCGGTTCTGACAGCCTTCGGTCGCATTTGCAACGCAACAAAAGGTGCTCGCCAATATTTTAGCGGCTGCCGCAGGGCCTCTCCCGGATCAACCTTTAGCTGGATGGCCCGCTGAACATTCTCAAATGCATCTCGAAAAATATACTTCGCACGCTCCAGCGTCCCAAACAAGTTGGAAACCATCGGGAACTCGCACCCCTTAACGTTGTCGAACAAAATCGCGGGACCGCCAGACTGATATACTCGCCGATGAATTTCCGCAGCCTCAAGATTTGCGTCAATCTCTTCATCGACCCGAATCAAATTCCCTGACTGCTCTAAGTCATTGACGCAGTCGGTTAAATTTCGGTATCCCATAATAAATCTATATCTCGTTTGCTTGTTTAAAGTCCGCGGCCCCTACCGCCCCAGTTATCCCGACATAGTCCCAAAAAAATACTCTGCAATCCCCCCATCTGATGGGAGGCTCGCAACCTTATCCGTTGCTTTTAGTTACAGAACCGTCTTATGATAGCGAGTCTTCTAAGGCGGAGCAGTGGTAAAGCCGGCTATCGCAATACCTTCTCATTATTACCGCGAAACCGTCAATTCAATTCTATTTCGAAAGGTTAGCAAATGAAGTTTCTCAAAGATTTTCAGGATTTTGCGTTCAAAGGTAACTTAATCGACATGGCAGTAGGCATTGTGATGGGAGGAGCGGTCGCGGCCATCGTGAAGTCTTTCCTCAGCAATATCGTAACGCCGCTGATCGCGAGTATCTTCAAAGTACCGGACATGTCAGCGCTTTACACCACCATTGGAACTGGCGAAACCGCGTCGAAAGTCATGTGGGGCAGCTTCCTACAAAATACACTCGACTTTATTATTCTCGCGTTCGTTATTTTCATCGCCCTGAAGGTCGCCTCTCGATGGATGAAAAAAGCGGAAGCGGAAGCAGCTCCTGCTGCCGACATCGTATTACTAACTGAAATTCGTGACGCCTTGCAATCGAAAAGCTAATACAATTGCTTTCCCGTTTTAGAAGATTCGGCTTTGCAAACTGTTCGTGACAAGAACAGGCAGTGCTTAGATTTCACTGCGAGCCGATTTTTTTAATCACTCATTTGGCTTTGGGTGTTCGTCGAATGTGTAACGTCAACTCACCGTCATTGTCAGACAGTTCTTTCCAGTCATCGCGGCACCGCACGTACAACTGCCCCTCAACTTGGCCCTTAAACTGTCCTCGCTCGCCTAACTCAAACGGCTGACCTTCGCGATAATCTTTTGAAAAGACCATTCCCATTAGCCGCCCCGTACCATTGGGTCGGCCATCGGCAGTCACTTCGTCCCCGACATCAACTCGCCACTTACCTTGAGCCACGTAATCGTAAGAGACGTCAGGTCGGACAAGTAATTTAGTCGCCTGCCATCCTCGCAGTGCCTTTGTTTTGTGAGAGATTCGCCCACTGCTTGAAAGATTGGAACATTTAACATTCCAATCCCAGGCACATAAATCCGAACGATAACCATTGCCGAGGTGTTTCACAAAAAAGTCATATTCAAAAGAGATCTGATCTTTGACTTTGCCAAAAGCAGCTTCAAATGAATCATTCCCACCCGACATCAGATTCATCCCAAGTTTTTTAAACCGGCGGTCATAATTCGGATTACTAGCCAGCATGTAACACAACGCCCAGCGCCACGCGTAAGCCTGCCATGAATCTCCCGTAATCTGCCCGGCGGCGACGATACTGGCAAGACTTTTTTGTGGCGAATTAACTAGGTAGTCAATTACTACCGGGTCGATGTTGACGGCAGTTTCACCGGGGATCCAGTACTGCCCCATTTCTGCCATCCCTTCTGAATACCAAACTGGCCCGGTCTTTCCGAAGGTAAGCGAACAAAATGCATGGATCGCTTCGTGTTGAACCACAGAATGTTTGTCACAGGAATAAACTACTGCCTTGACGCCGCCCGGTCCCGAAGTCGAAAGGGTTACTCCTGCAGGTTCGGCAATCTTGGCGACACCGCGCGGATCCAGTTGACCAGAGGGCCATTTTCCCAAATCGCTAACCACATAACATTCAATGACTGAATTGGGACGCGCGGAGAAATAACCACTCACCAATGCATACATGGTCTCTAATTTAGACAACAAAATATTTGCACTGCGATCAGAAACGTCGGTGTACAACACAAAGTGCTTTGATCGTATCTCCCGAGGTTCCCCCGGCTCGTCCGAATACAAGCTGAATTCTTGTTCGAGTCGCTCGTGATTAGAGGTCGTAATCTGTTCTCGTTCAGGAACCATTTGAATATCAATCCGGTTCACCGCCGACTCACCATTGGAGAACTCAAGAATATTCGCCTGCACGACGATGTCGTTGGGTTGGACTCGATTTAAATGGTCGTCCGCAATTTTCAACACACAATCTTCGGATACGGTAAATGAAATCCGCTCTTTTTTTGCCCATTTTGATTTAGGCACCTGCAGTTGCAGTCGGTTCCCCGAGATACTTACGACACGACCAACGACTTCGACTTTTCCTGCATCGCGTCCTTCGGGACGTTCCAGAAACTCAACCTTAAGCTCAGGCTTCCCCTCTCCCGACAAAACATCGATTGAAGAAATCTCGCCTTCCGACTTGCCATAAACACTCGTTCGCCCTGTGAACTGAACGAGCATCCCACGTTCAGCCAACTTCACTGGCAGTTCTCCGGTTACCGCAATCTGTGCGGCCAGCCGAACGGGTGTCCCCCCGATAGAAATCGCCCGCTCGTCTTTATCCTGAATTTTGTAAACACCGACATCTCTGTCGGCTTGCTTGATTTTAATGGCCCCGGGACGGATGCGAGCCACGGTTCCTGTGACAACCTTTTGATTAACGACGGAGACTTGAATCGCGGCCGTTGATTGATTGGCCGACAGATTCGCAATCAATAAAACAGCCACGAAAAAGGGCAAGTAGTTGAGAAATTTCGGCATTGGGCTAGTAGCTAAAGTCGTTTCGGATCACAGATTTATCGGCGAAATGGGGATTCAGGTCCAACCTCATCGGGAGACACCACCCTTAATTTTAGCATTTCACAATGACTTTAAATCAAAAATGACGGAATTTTGCCGAGACACGATATTTCGGCTTTTCGAACAGGAAGGAAGTTTCTAAACTGTGGCACTAAAGAGTTCCCCGAGAACTCGAAACTGGGGGTGTGGCGGAACTGGCAGACGCGCTAGATTTAGGATCTAGTTCCCAAAAGGAGTGCAGGTTCGATTCCTGTCACCCCCACTCTAGGCTTTTCCTGTGTGAAATTAATTCATGCAGAAAGAGCCTTTTTTTTTGGAGTGTTCGCTGACTACCCCATGACTACAAAGCCGTTAATTTCTTTCTCAGTCGGTTCTTGGAGCGTTGGAAGGAGCAAGTGTCTCGTAGTGTACGCAGACCTCGTCCCAACGGGTTAGGACGGCTTGAGCAGCGGCGGGAACGTAGCATTGTTCATACGGCTCACCAGCAAAATCAACAACGTTTTGTAGCGAGTCGAAGGTCATGATGGTCATGAACTCTACCTCCGTCTTCAGATTTCTTGAATGTAGTTCGAGGCTCCGATACCCGGTTATTTCCTTTGATTCGATTTCGGGGCGAATCTTTTGGTCTAATAAAGTCTGATAGGTTGCAGCGTTTTCCGGCGTTGTCCAGCCTCGCCATATACGTTTCACAGCCATAGAGTTTCCCTTTTTGCAGCTTGCGGATTTGTGAAATATGAATTGCCTGAATGTTCTGAGTGTTCTTTAACTAAATCATTTCAACACAACATATACTGTCCTTCGTCGGCAAAGCCACGTCACAAAAAGATCATTTAAACCTTAATGAAAGAATCACCAGTGAAATGTGACTAGAGCAGAAAAGTTCTTGGAAGCGCTAAACTTTTCTCTTTTATTGCTTATTGCTTTTGATGTAGGTTAGAAACGACTACTTTTAAAAACCAAACAACGGCAATCGTCCTTGAGTGCTGTGACCTCATTAGCCGTTCCCACAGATTTAGGATCTGGTTCCCAAAAGGAATGCAGATTCG
>JAAEMV010000277.1 GCA_024225195.1 Planctomycetaceae bacterium
CAACTTTCAGGGTCTGCCGCAGAAACAAGAGATTCGAGAATTCAATAAACAGCAGGGTGACCGTTAATAGAATTGGCAGACAAATGGCTGCCTCCACCGCAGCAACACCCTGACGGTGACGACGCGTGGGGACTGTCCGTTTGGTGCTGGGCCGAGACGTATTTTTGAAAGCACGTTCTTTGGAAATGCAATTATTCAATCGGCAGGATTTACCACGACTCAAGGCTCGCCGAGTGGGACGTGCTGACGCTACGCAATCGGCACGCTTGGCCAGTGTCGAAAATTCACCCGTTTGAATCGGCTGCCCGCTGATTCCAAGCGGCGCCGGTTTAGGTGTTTTTTTCATGCGGAAAAGCATCGAGCCTCCATAGCGGATCGTTCACTTTGACCATTAAGTCATGGCGACGAGTCGGGTTTGGCAAGTTGTCATTCATTGGCGGTCTGGCAATCTCGGATGAGACCCATAACTTTGCGTCCCGATCTCACGATCGGTTTGCCTTGTTTCTCAGAACTTCAAA
>JAAEMV010000278.1 GCA_024225195.1 Planctomycetaceae bacterium
CTCGGAAACGTGACGCTGGCCGCTGACGTTACATTTGCGGCTCGGCCAATCTGATCGAGGTTTGAAATCTTGGTCGTCACGTTCGCCGTTTTCGCAAGTGACAATATTGGTCGTTTTTAAAAGACGTTCAGGTAGCACTAGTGAGAACCGGCAAACTGGAGGATAAGCGAATGGCTAGCAGGTTGATTCGAAATCAATTGCCCGCAAGGGTTGCGGGTTCGACCCCCGTGTCCTCCGCTACAGGCACCGCCGTGATCGGCGGTGCCTTTTTTTGTTTAGCTGGTTTTGTTTAGCTGGGAGAGGCAGGAAAAAGCAAGGAATCCCTTCGCACCGTGACTCAAATTACTCCGCGAATGTAATCGTCATTCGTTCGACGATTGGCTTTGATTTGTTGTCGGTGGAATCAGTCAGGCGCATTTGGACTTGAAATCCGTAGCCCGCCGGCAAGTTCGAAAGATCTAGTTCGGCAGGTGTTCTCGCAATTTGCTTCGAAAAACCTTTAATGTAGTCGTAGCTTTCTTTGATCTCCGTCCAGTCGGTCCATTGGTCGATTTTCTTGTCATTGTCGAGGTCGACTCCGACGCGAGCTTCGACTGTTTCCACCCACGGACCGGGGCTGACATAGTCGGTCTTTTGTTGGGTCGCCAGATAGAACTTTCCCTCAGCAAAGGCGATGTCTGGATCTGGGTGACCACTGCCGATGTGATCACACCACTTAAATGGCTGATCAATCGATTGCGATGTAAACCATCCCACGCTCATCTGGTGACCGCCGACCGGATCGTAATCGCCGAAGAGGTAGTACTGGCCGCCGATACAGATCGCCGCCCAATCACCATAGGCTTCCTGTTCGGGTTTGTGAATATTGTATTGGGCCACATTGGTCTTATAGTTTTTTGGATCTTCCTTCGCCCAATGCGGGTGCTTGTAGGTTCCGATCTCGCCGGTTGGCTTGGTTCGATTATCAACGGCGGGTTGACGAAATTTGAATCCATTAATCCCATTTGGGCTTACCGCATGTCCGGCCAACGGCGAATCCCATGAACGCTTGTTCGCACTGATTGGACTCCAATCCTCAATGATGACATGCATGTTGCCATTGAGATCGCGAATGAAACCAGCATCAGATCCGTGGGAAGGATCTTTAACAGCGATCCCCATATTCTTTCCAGGCTTACCGTCAAATAGATCCTCATCAACGTACACGTGTGGATCCTGATCATTGGGGAAGTCGTAGTAGATCAACGCTTTACCATCGACCCACTCTGCACTGGTGACCCACTTCGAGAATCCTTCCGTGACCGGTCCGTGATGGACCCAGTTTTTCATGTCGCGACTTTGCCAAGCATGGTACCCACCTTTCCCGGTTTTCAGGCCACCTGGAGCGTCAAACTGGTTCGCATAAACTGTTGTCAGTAAAGGCATGTCGAATCCATCGACTGTTGCGGGTTGCGGTTTGAACGATGGAATTGGCTGTCCTTTTTTACGAGCCGGTCCTTTTCGGTAACGTCCAAACATCCAGTAATTATTGGGCCCGACGGTAAGCAGAACTGGAGCATCGGCTAAATTGAGAGGGCCGAGGTTTTCAATCGGATTCCAGTTTTGCCAGATTGCCGACTGATTCACAACAAGCGATTTGGCAGAACGTTTCACATCCGACGTGTGAATTTTTGTGGTGATCAGCGCTTTCTTTGCTTTTGGTGAAACCGAGCCATCAGCAACCACGGCTCCTTCAGCGGATTGAATATTCTGCTTCCAGTCTGCTGCACTGTCGATCGTCCAGTCATCGGCTTGAAGCGGTGCGCCAACCAACAGGGCGGCGACCAAAAGAAGTGCTAACATTTTCATGATGCTATTGATCTCTCGAATCATTATCTGGTGTTTTTTCATAGATCTCATCCTATCACTATTCAACGTGATCAGCCAATCACTGCACGATGTGACTGTTCATCGAGCGTTTTAATTAGTATTCCAAGGAATAACTATTTCACGGGGATTGCACAAAAGACCAATCGGCATGTTACGAACCAAGGATCATCCGAACGTCTCGCTGATTTCACGCCGCCGCAATTCCGCTACAATAATTAATTCAACAGGCCTTCATTCTTGCATTGCGTTTGACCACTGATTTGAGAAATCCCATGTACCCAAACACATTTTCCCTTACTTTGCTCGTCACACTCAGTTGCCTTTTCCTTCACGATTCAACCGCGGCAATGCAAACGCCGCCTCCCGAGAGACCAAACATTATCTTGATCATGGCCGACGACATGGGCTATTCGGATATCGGAACTTATGGGAGTGAAATTAAAACACCAGTACTCGATCAACTGGCTGAATCCGGACTGCGACTGACTCAGTTTTACAACACATCCCGCTGCTGCCCGACCCGCGCTGCGCTACTAACAGGACTCTACTCTCACCAAGCCGGCATTGGATTGATGACAGGCGACCGCGGGTACGATGCCTACCGAGGTGACCTCAATCGCCAATGTGTGACCCTTGCCGAAGCCCTCGGCAAGGACTATCAGAATTACATGTCAGGAAAATGGCATGTGACCCGACACGTCAACCCGCAAGGACCCAATTTCAATTGGCCTCTTCAGCGTGGATTCGATCGGTTCTATGGAACCATTATTGGCGCCGGCAGTTTCTATGATCCGGCTACTCTGTGCCGAGGAAACCAATTCATTACACCCGAGAATGACCCTGAATATCAAGTTGAGAATTTTTACTATACCGATGCAATCAATGACAACGCTATCCAGTTTTTAAAAGATCACGAAGCGAACTCGAAAAACGACCCATTTTTCATGTACGTCTCATACACCTCAGCTCACTGGCCCATGCATGCCCCGGAAGAAGACATCAAAAAATACGACGGCGTTTACGACAAGGGCTTCGAGGATATCCGTTTAAAACGATATCAAAAAGCGAACGAACTTGGTGTCCTCGACTCATCCTGGCCAATGTCACCGGCAGCGCGGGATTGGAGCAAAAACAAACATCAGGAATGGGACATTCGTTGCATGGAAGTCTATGCGGCGATGGTCGATCGAATGGATCAGGGAATTGGACGAATCGTCAAACAGTTGAAAAACCAAAAGGTATATGACAACACTTTGATTATTTACCTTCAGGATAACGGAGGCTGCGCCGAAGGATTCGGTCGTGCATCCAATGCCGACAAAATTGCCGGCAAATCATTTCCGCCACTGGGGAAAGACGGACTCCAAACTAAAATTTGGACACCCATGCAAACCCGTGACGGACGCCCCGTTAGAACCGGCCCCGAAACGATGCCCGGGGGCGAAGATACATTTGTAGGTTATGGACAAGGTTGGGCCAACGTCTCCAATACACCGTTTCGAGGATACAAACATGACGGCTTTGAAGGCGGCATCAGTTCTCCCTTAATCATCCACTGGCCTGACGGCATTGCCGCAGTTCAGCAAGGAGCCATTGTCGACACGCCTGCTCATTTAATTGACATCATGCCAACCCTGCTCAATGTCGCTGGGATAAAATACCCAACGACTTATCACACAGATGTCGAACCAAAAAAGGAACATCGGATTAAACCTGTAGAAGGAATCAGCCTTGTTCCTCTATTTACGGGAAGACCAATCAAACGCTCAACACCGCTTGGATTTGAACACCACGGAAATCTGGCACTCCGAGACGGGCGTTGGAAAATTGTTTCAGCCTATCGAAACAACCAACCTACCCAGTGGCATCTCTACGACATGCAAACCGACCGAACGGAACTCAATGACCTTGCTGAGAAAAACCCGAAAAAACTAGCCGAAATGATCGCGCAGTGGCAAGCCTGGGCCGACCGAGTAGGTGTCCAAAAGTGGCCATTTAAAAACAAAAAATAACCCACTTACTGTTTCGTCACTTTGCAATTTGACAAAACAATTTCTAATTTTCACTTCCAAACGAGATTCCTAATAACTTTAGAAACTCTCGCATCCAGGCAGGGTGGGCCGGCCACGCTGGAGCAGTGACGAGATTCCCCTCGACGTGAGCATTGTCAAACGTCTCATTCGGACCAACCAATGTCCCCGAGGCGGAAGTGACATCCGGCCCAACGGCTGGGTAGGCACAACATTCCCGCCCAGCCAACACGTTTGCAGTCGCCAAAATTTGGGGGCCGTGACAGACCGCGGCAACCGGCAAATTCCGTTCGAAAAACTGACCAACGATTTCCAGCACGCGTTCATTTAAACGCAAGTATTCCGGTGAGCGGCCACCTGGAATCACCAAACCGTCATATTCATTGACATCAACTTCTTCGAAATCAAAATTGATTCCAAAATTGTGACCGCGTTTTTCGCTGTAAGTCTGGTCGCCCTCGAAATCGTGAATTGCTGTCGCAACCGTTTCACCCGCTGTTTTCCCAGGACAGACAGTATCGACCCGATATCCCACCATTAACAAAATTTGATAGGGCACCATGGCCTCGTAATCCTCAACATAATCTCCGACCAACATCAAAATTCGCTTGGGATTCATCGTCAAAATCTTTCTCTCTAAAGTTGTTAGCACAGGTCGCATTCGGTCCGAACACCCGCTTTGATGGCGGCGATCTTTCATCACCGCCTACTCAAAATCCTCCCAAAGGAAAGAAGGAATTAGATACCGCGTTCGGAGCGATTTCTATTGTGCCGATTAATCCAGGTCTTCGAAACAGCTGTTTGGATCGCTGATTTAAATAATTCGTCTCGATTTGAGGCAGCGGTCTCAATTTGATTCAGTTTCCATTCTCTTTGCGTTTGAAAGACGCGAAAAAGGGTTGTTTTTGAACTGGCACACAACTTGCTTAACCTATTTCGCCACTTATCTCTTCCACTTTTTTTTGGAGTCAAATTATGCCACGCTTTCTCATGCAACTAAAAATTTCTACGGCCCTTTTCATGCTTATTCTGGGGCTTGGAATTCCCATTCCCACCATGGGCTGCCCCCAGCCCGTGACCGTGCGAAAAAAACCTGGGCTAATTGACCTTTACTACGCCGAGCTAGGACGTAGCCATTGCGACCATCTCACCGTTGCGGTCCTTCAGGGCAGCAAAGAGGGCGTTGTTGTTAGCATGTTCCCGCCTGGCCCCACAAAAAACATGCCCAAAGAGGGCCAAGTTGTTAGCTTGTTCCCGCCTGGTAATACCGGTACTCGGAAAAACAATGATCCAGTCCCGGGAATCGACATCATCGTTGAAAGGGATACCGAAGAAGATCCTGGTCTCTCAGATACCTCCAGCATCATTAGCGAATTCACATCCAAAGCGGATGTCAAGCCATGCGAGGGCTGCGGTGCAACTTGTACCGAACCATGTCGCTGCAGCCCAACCGGCATCGAGCTGATCTTTGGCAAAAATGACGATCAAGCAGGAATGATGCAGGCGTCGGCAGACTTCACCTATCTCACTTTTCAAACGTCTTACGGAATGCGGTCAGTCACCTTGATTTCTATGGGGCCCGATTCCAAACTGACGTTGGTGATCGCGAAAGGGTGGGGCAGAACTTCGGGTGACTGCGATGATCGCGTCACAAATATTAATCCCGGGAAAATCGTTAATTCCGAGGGAAACGAATCGCTTGATCCCAACCCACTTGCCGCAGTTGGAACTATGCACAATGAGGCACTCGACTACCTGACCCCCGACCTTAATCTAAATCTTTTCGAGCTGCCCAAGTTAGCCAGACAAGGTGATGACATGGTCGTGCGAAAGAAACCTGGATTGGCCAGACAGGGTGATGACATGGTCGTGCGAAAGAAACCTGGAATGGCCAGACAAGGTGATGACATGGTCGTGCGAAAGAAACCTGGAATGGCCAGACAGGGCGACGACATGCGTGTCCGGAAAAAACCTGGACGGAAGACTTACGCTAATATCTCACTGGAACCGGACCCAAGTTTAGATACAAAATCATTGTTGCAGCATACTTCGCTGTTTTTCATGCAGGTCTACGATCTTGCACCTACTAAAACGCTGGCTTCCGAAGAACTGGCTTCTGAAGTATGCCTGTGTGCGCAGGATGGATACGGTTACTTCGAGAATTTCCAAAAACAACTTTCAACGAAAGGCCCAATCAAAGGTGCGTTTCAAAAACTCGAAGAGACAATTATGTTGAGTCCGGACCTAAAGTCGTTCAACCGTTCAATAGACCAACAGGTCCTCGAAATAACTAAATCGCAAGGCTTCACCACCGAGGAAACTATCCTAATGCTTGGCTCTCTCTCCCTTGCGAAAGGAACCGTTGCTTACTGGAATGCCCAAAACGACATCTTTGAGGGTGACGTCATTGAACGGATTCGCGGAAAATTCTGGGCTGACCTCGGTGGGTTTATTATTGGCGGTGGAGCTGAATTACTTTCTAACGAAGTAAATTATGGAGATGTAATTTTAACCGGGCTTGAAGCCGGGGCAGCCGCATCCGCGGCATATGAAGAGTTCTGAGGATAGCCCCTATGGCCAGTTGGCCATTTCACAAAAACTATCTTGCAAACGACCAGCTCCATTGGGGCTGGTTTTTTGGAATAGCGAAGGGAAATCAAAACCGCAAACGCAGCGCTCACTTCTGACTCACCACTGGCTGAAACGACACCTTGGCAAACCAATAAACCCGATCATCATCGGTGGCTAAATCAGTAAACGTGATCCGGGCGTTTTCATCATTCCAAGGCCCCGAAAAAATAAACTCTTTCTTCTTCCATTGTTCAGAAATCAAAATTTCCTGTTCGGTTGAGTGTTCCCACGGATCGTGGTTCTGCATACAGATGACCTTAATCGTTCCTTCGTAATTTGACTTCACCCAAAATGTCAAACGATATTCCTGATCCTCTCTAACCTTAAGATTGCCTTGATAGAGTTGCAGGTTCCAGGGTTCCTCGCCGACATCAACCACGTCCATGCGAAACGCCGACGCTCCATTGGGGCCTTCTTTGTTAACAACAACCTCCGCTTTGGCCCCGGCCGCCTGATCAATGGTCCAGTTCTTTTTGCCCCCGGCAAAATCACCATTGCTAAGCATTTCATTTTTCAAAACTGACTTCGGTTCATCGATCTTTTCCGGCGACGAAACATTGTATTTTCGAAGTAATTTTCTTGCCTGTTTGCCAGAAGGCTTTAAAGTTTCTGGCGGCCAATTTCCATTATTCCCAGCCGTTGCCGGAAGCATCGAGCAAGTTTCATCCTTAGACGAGATGGACCACACGACGGAGCTAATTTTGTTCGCTTCCATCCATCGAACCCAGCTCTCCCACTCCTCCAAATTTAAAGGACCGTCGCCACTAGCGGCACACCCGCCGTACTCAGATACGAATAACGGTAACCCTTTATTCAAGACGTAGTCCGCACGATTCCGCAAATCTTGCCTGTGTGTATCCGCGTAAAAGTGCAGGGAGTACATCAAATTTCTTTGGTTTTGAATCGGCGCATCGGCTGCCAAGTGAATATCCTGATCCCAGTGCGGCGTTCCAACCAAAATAATGTTATCCGGATCAATCTTTCGAATCGCACTGATAACGACGTTTGAGTATTTTTTCACCTCATCCCATGACACTTCGACGGGTTCGTTATAAATCTCATAGATAACATTCGGACAATCTCCGTATCGCCTAGCCATCTCAGTAAAGAAGGCAACGGCCTCGTCCGTGCGCTGGTGAGCATTGTGATCATGCCAATCAATGATGACGTAGACGTCGTTTTTGATTGCTGCGTCAACAACCGTGGTAATTAACTTCTTTGACCATTCAGGCCGGTCAAGATAACTCCCTTGAGGGCCGACACCCATCGAGGCCCTGATTACAGTGCAATGCCAGTCATTGACCAACCATCCAACCGCTCCGTCGTTATAAAACTGGCTCCACCAATTACTCCATCCAAAACTGACCCCGCGCAAAACTACCGGGTCACCTTTTTGATTAACTAACTGTGTCCCTTTGACCGCGAGTTGGCCGTTATCAGTCACCGCCGTTGGTGTCCATTTAGCCTGTAGCGTGTTTTCGTCGTCAGCTCTAGGACTGCCGCAGGCGATGACTAAACTCAGACAAACTCCGATCCAAACATTAAATGCCATGAGCAATCGCCGATACTCCAATTCGTATTTTAATCGAACCGCCGAACAACAACGGTTTACTACCGCAACACTAGAATCCAAATCAATTTTTTTCATTGATTTACCATCGAAATCAGTAGCAGTTGATTTACAAACATGCCAAACTTGGCGGGGTGGAAACGTATTCCAACAAACAATCAATCTAACAAATCCACGATTCCCTTAAACAGGGGCGTTTATGTCCACACCAACTAACAGTGCGTGTCATGCTCTCAGAACTCAATCGACCCTCGGCGAAGGACCGCTCTGGGACCCGGAGCGGAATGCATTCTGGTGGATCGACATCATGGAAAAAAAAATCCATCTATTCGATCCGGTCTCCTTGCAAAATCGCACATGGCAACTCGCTCAGATGCCCGGAACCGTAGTGACCTGCCGGTCCGGTGGTTTAGCTCTGGCACTTGAAAATGGATTTGCCCGGTTTGACCCCACCACCGAGGAAATCAAATTTCTTGGAGACCCCGAATCCGACCTTCCAGAGAACCGCTTCAACGACGGAAAATGCGACCCGCAGGGCCGATTCTGGGCGGGCACCATGCGAACCGAAGACCATATGGAGCAATTTACTGGTTCACTTTATTCGCTGGAACTTGATGGAGAAGTGATTAAAAGACTGGGCTCCAAAATTGGTGTCTCCAATGGAATTGTCTGGTCTTCAGATTCACGTCACATGTATTTCATCGACTCCCCAACTCGCCACATCTACAGATTTGACTACGATCCAATGACTGGGGATATCGAGAATCGTCAAATTATATTCGAGGCCCCTGAAGGTTTGGGGTTTCCTGACGGGATGGCAATCGATTCTGATGACCACCTCTGGGTGGCGTTCTGGGGTGGTGGCTGTGTAGCAAAAATTGACCCTTCCAATGGAAAAATCACTGAACGTGTCATCGTCCCAGTCACCGCACCAACGGCCTGTGCCTTCGGTGGCCCGAACTTGAATCAACTGCTAATCACTACGGCTTCACTTGGCCTCGATCAAGACTCGAAGGACAACCAACCGATGGCTGGCGACCTCTTTATCGCAGAGGTATCTGCGACAGGCGTTATTCCTGCTCAATATGGTGGATGATCTAATTCTAAAAACTCAACGTTTTGGTCTTAATGCGTCCGGGCGTATTTATTCAAACGATGAGCCTGGAAACCGGAAACGATCCCGGTCAGTACAACGCAGACTGAAAAAATTAAATTATAGGAAGCATAGCCAAGCGACTCATCAAACTTGTGGCTGCTATCCTGAAAGATTAAAGATTCAAAAATCACAACCAACCCAAAACCAACCAAAGAAGAAACCGTTGCCACGGAAATCAAGTCAACGCGCCGAAACAGACTAATTATCAAAATTAACAATGGAAACGAGGACAACAACAACCCTCGAGGCGAATTGTTCAAACACAAAAGGCCAGCAAGAAAAATTGGATCAATACCAGCCCAAATGGTTGGAATAAAACTTTCCGATCGAAAGCGGTTGTGTATCTTCTGGAGAATAATTGCAACCGCTCCCCATGACAACAGAACGTAAATGTTCGTCATGAATTGTGTAGACCATCCAAACCGATCGGTTAAATGGACTACGGCACTAGCTCTTTCAGATAAAACCGTCGCAAAAAAGACTGCGACAGCGAGAATTGGCACGAGCACTAAATGAGCAGCCAACACTGGCTCTCGAGCGACCCATTTTTTCACCCGACGTTTCCAATCATTTTTTGCATGGATCGGGGTTCCATTCAAAAACCGCTCCAGATCAGAAGCTAAATCTTCTGCTGATGAATAACGGTCTGCTGGTTTTTTCTCCATGCACTTCGCACAGATCGCTTCGAGATCAACGGGTATGCCAGTCTTAACATAGCGAGGTCTTAGAGGGTCGTCTTGCAACACCTGCATCAACGTCTCGGTTGAATTACTGGCAACAAACGGAGGCTGACCGGTTAATAATGTGTACAGGATTGCCCCCAATGAATAAACATCCGAAGCGTTGGTAACTTCTTTATTTTTACCAGTAGCCTGCTCTGGCGGCATATAGTTTGGGGTCCCCATGACCGTTCCCGTCCGGGTTAAATCACTGTCGTCTCGGGAACTTTTTGCTAAACCAAAATCAACAATCCGAGGTTCATTCTTTCCGTCCAACAATATATTGGCAGGTTTTAAGTCGCGATGAATGAAGCCCGCTTCATGGGCAACGTGAACTGCCCGCGCAATCTTCAACAGGATTTCCGCAGATTCACGAGGCTCCAACTGAGATTCTTTAATACGGGATGCAAGGCTTTTCCCTTCCACCAACGCCATCGAATAATAATGCTGCCCTGCACAACAGCCAACCTCGTACACCGGTACGATACCGGGATGGTCAAGTTTTGCCGCGGCTTCTGCCTCCTGGTAAAAACGTTTGATTTCTTCGTCGTCTGCAAACGCACCGGTCAAAATCATTTTGAGGGCAACGATGCGGTTCAGCCCTGTTTGCCTGGCCTTGTATACGACTCCCATTCCGCCCTGCGCGATCACTTCGATCAACTCGTAGTTACCAAATTTACGAAATGGGACCTCGGCTTCCATTCTTGAATTCAAACCATTCGAATTCAGATGGGGTAACTGCGTTAGTTCAGCGGAGGCATCGTAAATCGTAGGCGGATCAATCGGCAATGAATCTTGCGGATCAAGATTCTCCAAAAAGTCTGCGGCGCGATCCATGGCATCAATTAGCTCGTGTACCTCTTCCGCCAACTTCAGATTTGGCGCGCACAATTGATCCACTAAGATTGAACGTTCCTGCGGACAGGACACATCCATTGCTGCATTAAAAATACGTTGTATTTGAGGTTCTACCGTTTTCAAGCGTACACCAGCAATGAATTATCGATCAATGAAATAAATGCTCTATTTTACAGTGCGTTTTTTTAAGCTCTTTCATGCCGTTAATTTCGATATTTTTATTCAACTGTTTTTGGCTCGCAGGAAAGCTCTTTAAATAGCCAGGCTTTAGCGAATACCCAGTGGCGATTAACTGTGCGGACAGATACGTCCATTGCCTCCGCCACTTCACGGATGGTTAAGCCGGTAAAATACCTGAGATTGACAACGCGGGCGGCCTCGGGGCTTGTTTTCGCAAGGCGATCAAGTGATTCATCGAACCCCAACAGGAATTCACTATCATTGGGATCTGCCAATTCCAATTTCGCAATATCTATTTTCCGCCTTCCCCCGCCATGAACAACACGCTGCTTTTTTCGCGCAGAATCAACCAAAATCCGTCGCATCGCCAACGCCGCTGCACCAAAAAAATGACCGCGACTATTCCAAACCTGGGGATCATCGGAGTCAATCAAGCGAAGATAAGCTTCATGAACCAGCGCGGTGGGTTGCAGGGAATGGCCAGCCGATTCTCTTGCCATACGAGCCGCGGCCAGACGCCGCAATTCTCCATAAACCAGAGGAAGCAAATCGCTCGCGGCCAGTTGATCGCCCTGATTGATCGCTTTTAGAATTCGTGAAACATCGTCCATGGGACTATCGTAGCGGTGATTCGCCAACTAATCCAACAACGAAATAAATTTTAAGCTGGGGAACTCTAATCGAGATTACCCCATTGGCTCTAACTAATTAACTCATCAACCGCTTTGCCGTGCACATCCGTCAAACGATAATCTCGCCCCTGGAATCGATAAGTTAATTTTTCATGATTGAAGCCCATCAACTTCATAATGGTGGCCTGCAGGTCATGAACATGAACTTTGTTCTCGGTCACACCAAAACCAAGTTCGTCCGTCTGCCCGTAATTGAAACCACCTTTAACCCCTCCCCCTGCCATCCACATCGTGAAACAATCTGGATAGTGATCCCTACCCAATACATTCCCTTTCGCAGTCCTCCCCTCTCGAAACGGAGTGCGTCCAAACTCACCACCGCAGACAATCAGCGTATCCTCGAGTAGACCACGCTGTTTTAAATCACGGATCAATGCGGCAATCGGTTTATCAGTCGCTCCCATCTTTTTGGTCAAACCGCCTTTGAGACCTTCGTTAGCACCCGTTCCATGGAAGTCCCAACCCCAGTCGAACAGTTGCACAAAACGAACGCCACCCTCGACCAATCGACGAGCAAGCAAACAGTTATTTGCAAAACTTGATTTCCCGGGAACTGCACCGTAGGCTTCGTGCGTTTCTTTTGTTTCCCGAGTAATATCCATCACATCAGGAACGGAATCTTGCATCCGGTAGGCCAGCTCGTATTGAGCAATGCGGGTAAGCGTTTCTGGATGCTTCATTTCAGACGCTTGAATTTCATTCAATTCTCGCAAAGCATCCAGCGACCGCCTTCGAAGTGATCGATCCATCCCCTTTGGATCAGAAGCATACAAAACTGGATCCCCTTTAGAGCGGCACTGCACCCCTTGAAATACCGATGGTAGAAATCCACTTCCAAATGAATTGGCTCCACCATTGGGTTGCACGCCGCTACTAATGAGAACCACAAACCCCGGTAAATCTTGATTCTCTGTTCCAAGTCCATAGGTTGCCCAGGCCCCCAACGATGGACGCCCCGACCTCGGGGAACCGGTATAAATCAACAGTTCTGCTGGGGCATGGTTAAATTGATCCGTGTTCATCGAGTGAACAAAACACATCTCGTCAACAATATCAGGAGCGTGGAAGTTTGGTACAGCATCCGAAAGCCAGGTTCCATTTTTACCATACTGAGCAAACTTCCGAGGGGTACCCAGGAGCTTTGGAACGCCCGATGTAAATGCAAAGGTTCGGCCTTTTAGAAATTCATCAGGACAAGGCTCCCCCGTACGTTTAACTAACTCTGGTTTGTAGTCATATAAATCAAGATTTGGTGGTGAGCCGGTTAGATGCAGATAAATGACTCGCTTAGCCTTCGCTGCAAAATGCGGTTTACGTTTGGCGAGTGGTTGCATCGCGTCAATGGGAATATCCGCTGACGCGGTCGCTCCGGTCAATGAAGATAAAGCAATCGCTCCAACACCTACGCCAGCGGTAGATAAAAAATGCCGCCTCGTGCGATTTTTCAATTGATCTAGATAGGGATTCATTGGCTATCGTTTCAAAAAGATTTCATCCAAATTTAGCATTACGTTACAGACCACCGTCATCGCCGCAGCCTCCACAGCATTCATCCCCGCAGGCAAAGGCCCAAGTGGATCTGATGATAGTTTGGCGGCTTCGTCAGGCTGTTCCCCTAATCGCGTTACCGAATCATTGAATAGCGAAACCAAAGCTGCAATCTCACTTGCCGTTGGCGGTCGCAACAAACATCGCCGAAACCCAAACTCAATCCGATCCTCAACTTCTGTCTGTTCTGTCATTGCAAGGCGGGCAAGTGCCTGAGCCGCTTCGACATAGACTGGATCATTCAGTGTGACCAGCGACTGAAGTGGGGTGTTCGTACTATTCCGACGCACCGTGCAGACTTCACGATTGGGTGCATCGAAGGTTGCCATCGAAGGATAAGGATTGCTTCGCCGCCACGTTGTATAAATACCTCTTCGATAGCGGTCCTCACCGGCACTCGTTTTCCAATCGGTCGACCCACCAAATGCAGCCTTCAAACCAAGATTTGGCTGCGGGGGGTTTACCGGAGCACCGAACATTTTTCGACTCAACAAACCACTAACAAAGAGTGCCTGATCACGTACCATTTCAGCACTCAATCGAACCCGAGGTGCTCGGGAAAGCCAACGATTGTCAGGATCTGCAGCAATCTTATCAGGATCCAACAAAGCACTTTGTCGATAGGTAGACGACATAACAAGTTTCTTTAAAAGATGGCGAACATCCCAATCATTCTCCACCAACTCCGCTGCTAACCAGTCCAGCAATTGAGGGTGTGTCGGCAACTCTCCCTGCGAACCAAATTCTTCACTCGTCACCACTATCCCGCGACCGAAAATTGTTTCCCAGTATCGATTTGCCAACACACGGGCGGTCAATGGATTCTCGGCATCGACCAACCAGTCGGCCAACGCCAATCGATCCGGCGTTCGATCAGACTTTACCAAGTGAAAAACAGCTGGAACCCCAGGCTCCACCAACTGACCTTTATCAAGGTAATTTCCACGATGCTGCAAATGGGTTTCCCGACGGTTTTCCGCCAACTCACGAAGAATAGGCACGGACGTTGCTGGCTTGAGTGCTGCCAATTGCCCCTTCGCTTTAGTGAGTCCTTCCCGCTGAACTCTCAGGGACGGAGCAACGCTGTAGCGAAAATAGCTGGCCAAGGCGTCACGTGACTTGGCGGCCCTCTGCTCCATATCTGTATCGAGAATCTCAATGATTTCTACAGGAATGTTAGCACGTTCAATGGCAACTTTATCTTGCGTTACATTAAATTGAAAATGACCGAGAAGATGATTTTCGTAAGGTGCATTTTGCTTCAATCGAACTCTCAAAATCGCAGCTTCATCTACCTTGACTGGAACTTCGGGAATCAAAGTCAGTTGATGTGGTTCACCTGCAGAGCCCCCCACCGCCCAACCATCCCGCGGACCGTTCTTTCCCGCCAAAACGTCTGACGCCTCAAACTCAGGTTGATTAAAGTCTGCAAACGCCGCCTTAAACTTGATATTGCGAATTCGATCGGTCGGAATATCTAAGGAGGGCTTAGGAGGGGTATCGAATTCACGGGTCATGACAACCTCTCGATCCGAATTCAATAACTCAACCGTAAATCCAGCGAGTCGCTCTGAGGCTTCCAAGCGGTTCCATAAACTGACTCGTTCGATTTTTAAAGATGCCCCGAGATCGAGTTCCCACCAAGGATCATCTACAGTAGCGGTATGCGTTACTGAATGATTTGCAAACGTTCCGTCTGTATTACCATCAATTGCTAATTCAGGCGGCCCATCGTATTCGGTTGAATGCTGTGTTGCGGTGCCTTGTGAGGCAACGTTCTCTCCATCACTGAAGACTTGAACTTCAGCAAGTGACAAAATCTGCTTGCTCCCGCGGTTGGTAACCCGAACGAATCTCGCACTGGGCGCTGAATCAACCAAGGGAATCAGATCAGCTTCCAACCCAGTGATGACAAAATTCTGTCCAACGCTCGACAAATTGTTGAGACGTTCGTGGGGCAGCGTATCGAGCCGAATGGCGGACCACTGCAGCACCTCACCTGAATCAACGTCAATTGGAAACTCAATAGTGTACTCATCCTGCGCAGCGGCGGTGGTAACCAACAGACTGCCGTCACTTAGAATCTCACCTAGTTTCTTACTTTTGCGTACGATCGATTTTGGCACCAACTTGTTCCACAAAAGTGCCGTTCTAATTCGCGTCTCCCATTGCCGCTGTGCATCCTCCAGCTCTGGAGTACCGCGATCTAGAACAGACGTCAGCTCGGCTACTTGGTTTTCTAACTGTCGTCGCGTCTCAAGCTGTTGATCAGTAAACACACTCAGCACTGGTGCTTCATTACGAAGATCCGAATCCTCTGTATTGTTTAGAATTGCAAAGAACTTAAAGTATTCTTCCTGGGTGATTGGATCGTACTTATGAGTATGACACTGAGCGCAGGCCATCGTGGTACCCATCCAAACCGCCATCGTGGTGTTGACCCTGTCCACCACCGCAACATTCCGAAATTCCTCGTTTTGCGTCCCACCTTCATTATTGGTCAACGTATTGCGGTGGAATGCCGTTGCAATTTTTTGCTGGTCGCTTGACGGAGCAAGAAGATCACCTGCGATTTGTTCACGCGTGAATTGATCGAAAGATAGATTATTGTTGTAAGCGTTAATGACCCAATCGCGATAAGCCCATATCGTTCGCGGGGGATCATCGGCATATCCAGCGCTATCTGCGTACCTCGCTAAATCCAACCATTTCCGCGCCCAATGCTCGCCATAGGCTGGCCGCTGTAGCAAGGCATCCACTAAATTTTCGTAGGCCTGAGGATCTTTCGATTCCACGAATTGATCAACTTCCTCGATCGAGGGCGGCAAACCAGTCACATCCAGATAGAGCCGTCGAGCTAGAGCATACCTGTCTGCTTGCGACGACGGTGCTAATCCGTGTTCACTCATTTTGCTCAATGTAAAATGGTCAATCGGATTCGTAGGCCAACTCGCTAAGCTGGGATCGACGACAGGTACCCGCGGACGTTCTGGCTTAACATAAGACCAGTGCTTAGCATACTTCGCCCCCTCCTTTACCCAACGCGTCATCAATTCGATCTGTTCAGCATTGAGCGCCTGGCCGTGCTCAGGTGGCGGCATCCGAATGTCCTCATCGTCTGAAGCAATCCGAGCTATCAATTCACTTTCTTCAGGCAATCCAGGAACGACTGCGATGAGATCGCTTTCAAGAACGGAAATTGCCGCCTCTCGAAGGTCCAAACGCAAACCGGCTTCCACCCCCTCCGGATCAGGTCCGTGACATAGCAAACACTTCTCGGACAAAATTGGACGGATATCGCGATTGAAGTCAACGTCGTCAAACGCGAACAGCAATCCCGAAACAGATTGAAAGAAAAAAACGAGCGTTAGCAACAAGATCCGCATCAGATTTATCCACACGATTCCGCGGTAAGAAATAACTTATTTCTAGTATATCTCAGATCGCTTTGTTTAGCTTGCACAACACCTGCATGTTTGTGTAAAAAAATAACAGTAAAAATGCGTCCCGTGTTCGTTCGGTTGCCTCAACAGGAAGTAAGAGAAATACGGCCCATTGTTTATTGAAACATTTCTACAGAATCCTGATCGCTAAAACTCAAAACATTCAGCTTTTCCCTTTCTGAATTTTTGCAATTCGCAGCAGTAAGCCCGTAGAAAATTGTCTAAGATAAGAGGGTCAGTGGAATCAGCGTCGGCTTCGTTCTTATAATCAACGATAAAAGCCGAGATGCAAATCGCTCAAATGCAGATCATTCAGAAACGAATCGCTCTCATTTAGTTAGCCGACTGTTTTTGACGCGCTATGGCTTACGGATCAACCTACGGAAGCGATTTATGAATCTAGAATTGACCGACATTTCTTTGGCACATCACGTTAGAGCGCTGATTGCTTTCTCCGCTTTACCGAAGCCAGTCTCAATGCTAGTGGCTCTTGTTGGTCTTTTGTTTTCTGGAAACCTTGTGGCGGAAGACAAACTAGATTTCAATCGCGACATCCGCCCGATTCTTTCAGACAATTGTTTTCTTTGCCATGGCCCCGCAGCATCCACACGCGCTGCGGAACTACGTCTCGACAAACGAGAACCAGCCATCGCCGCAAACGCAATTACCCCCGGCGATCCCAGCGAGAGTGATTTGGTAGATCGTATTTTTTCTGACGATCCAGATTCCATCATGCCTCCGCCTGATTCGAACAAAAACCTAACCTCTCGACAAAAAGAAATACTAAAACGCTGGATTGAAGAAGGAGCGGAATACCAACAACACTGGTCGTTTGTGCCTCCTGAGAGACGACCTGAGTCGAAGTCAATCGATCAGTTCGTTGCGAACAAACTATCGACTGTTCCGCTGAACGGCACTCCCCCCGCCAAACCCGAAACACTGATTCGTCGGGTGACTTTCGATTTAAATGGAATCCCTCCAACGCCCACTGAGGTCGAGCAGTTCAAGAATGATATCGCCGATCGCGGAGTCGACGCGGCTTACCAAACGTTGGTCGATCGCCTGCTTGCCCGAAATGCTTACGGTGAACGGATGGCACTAGCTTGGCTCGACGCCGCTCGCTACGGGGACAGCAGTGTAATGCATGCCGATGGGCCTCGTGACATGTGGCCGTGGCGCGACTGGGTCATCAATGCCTACAACGCAAACATGCCGTTTGATCAATTTACTATCGAACAGCTCGCCGGGGACCTGCTCCCTAACGCAACTGTAGAACAAAAAATTGCTTCCGGATTTAATCGAAATCATGCGACCAGCGATGAAGGTGGAGCTTTCGCGGAAGAGTTACGCGTGGAATATGTTGTCGACCGCGTGAAAACTACTTCCACCGTCTGGCTAGGTTTGACGATGGAATGCAGCCAATGCCATGACCATAAATACGATCCTATTTCTCAAGAAGAGTACTACCAATTTTTCGCTTACTTTAACAACACGACCGATCCTGGAATGCAGACAAGGAACGGCAACCAGAGTCCCACTGTCCGTGTGATCCCCGCTGAACTCCGCGCCCAACTTGACAGTTTGCAGTTGAGCATCGAAACGGCAAAAAAGAAACTTGCCGAGCGAAAGGTTGCCGCAGCACCAGAATTTCTCAAATGGGTCGACCAGGCGTCACAAGAAGCCGCCGTAAAAATTAAGAACACCGAACCAACGGGATTAACCCAGTGGTACCCGCTAGACGAAACGACTGGAGACAAATTAACCAACAGTGTTTCCGGAGCCGTTGCAAACAAAGAAAAAGGGAAATGGCAAAACGCTGATCGCAGTGGAACCACAGCGCTTGATCTCAATGGTAAGACACAATTTATTTCCAATGAAAAAACGAGCGAAATCAAAAATGACCAACCATTCTCCTTCGCAGCGTGGATAAAAACTGATGGTAAATCCTCCGGTGCTGTTTTTTCACGCATGGACGTACCTCAAGCCTACCGTGGTTACGACATGTGGGTTCAAGGGCGAAGCATTGGGACGCACATTGTAAACACCTGGCCCTCCAACGCTCTCAAAGCGTTATCCGTAGACCAACTAAAAATTAATACCTGGCAGCATGTCGTTATTACTTACGACGGCTCGCAAAAAGCCACGGGAGTAAAAATCCACATCAACGGGAAACTCTCAAACAATGCCGTTGAAGCAGATACGCTCAACGGTACGACAGAAACAGCCGCAGCCTTTAAAATTGGAAGTCGATCACAAGGTGCGAACTGGCGGGGCGGTGTCGATGACATCCGCATCTATGACCGCGCACTCTCGACCAAGGAAATTAACTCGTTCCCCGGAAACCCGATTGAGCATATTCTCTCGATCCCACCAAACGAACGTCAAGCCGCCCAAATAAATGCGCTCAAGCAACATTTCTTTTCAACGGTTGATCAGGATTCCATGACGATCGCCGCGGAAATAGCGGATGCCAATTCAAAACAAAAAGCTCTGAATGCAAAACCACTGACGACGATGGTTATGCAAGACAATCCCGCTGACAAAATGAGAACAACCTACATTCTGGAGCGTGGACAATACGACTCGCCCCAAGAAGAAAAACCCGTCAACGCTGGCGTTCCTGCAGCACTACCACCGCTCCCGGAACTGGCACCCACGAATCGTCTGGGACTAGCACAGTGGCTTACCCAACCCGAGCATCCTTTGACAGCAAGGGTTGCCGTCAATCGTTACTGGATGATGCTATTCGGGCAAGGTCTTGTGAGAACACCAGGAGACTTTGGCGCTCAAGGGATGCCCCCGACGCACCCAGAACTTCTCGACTGGCTGGCAGTGGAGTTTGTGGAATCCGGCTGGGATGTCAAACATCTTTTAAAACTGATGGTTACGTCAGGGACTTATCGGCAAAGCTCTCGTCGGTCTTCTCTCCAGCAACAACAAGACCCGGAAAACCTTCTTTTGTCCTACAGCCCTCGCTTCCGCTTGCAGGGAGAATTCATTCGCGACCAGGCGCTGTTTGTGAGTGGTTTACTTACCGACCAGACCGGAGGCGCAAGCGTAAAACCCTACCAACCGCCGAACATTTGGAATGAAGTCAGCCTTAATGGAGGACTTCGATACCGGCAAGACAAAGGGAAAAACTTGTATCGAAAGTCAATGTACACGTATTGGAAAAGATCTGCCCCGATGCCAAACATGATGATTTTCGATTCACCCTCGCGAGAGAAATGCGTGATCCAACGGGCTCGCACCAACACGCCACTTCAGGCTTTGGTGACTCTCAACGACCCTCAGTTTGTCGAGGCCGCCCGAAAATTGGCCGAACGAATCCTTACCGAATCAGCTGATACTTCGACCAGAATTGACAGAGCGTACCAGCTCTGCACCTCGCGAAAGGCAAGCCCGCCTGAACATGCAGTAATTAAAAAACTACTTGAAGATGAACGCCGACGATTTACCGAGTCTCCCGAAAGCGCAAAACAATTCCTAGCCGTTGGCGAATCTCCTAAATCAACATCAATTTCCGAAATTGATCTGGCCGCCTGGAGTGTCATTTGTCAAATGATTCTCAACTTAGATGAAACCCTGACACGAAACTGACCGAGCAAATCAATGAATTTTGAAACGGAATCTCGTCGCCGATTTTTAATGCGCTCCGGAAATGGTGTCGGAGCGATGGCGCTCAGTACGCTAATCAACCCGAGTTTAGTCGGTAGTCTCAACGCGAATGAACAGAACCGTTCGCACCCCGGACTGCCTCAATTTCCAAACTTCGCTCCCAAGGCTAAGCGGATAATCTATCTCTTTATGGCTGGCGGACCGAGCCATATCGACACCTTCGATTACAAACCGGAAATGCGAAAATTTCATGGTGAGGAACTTCCAGACTCCATTCGTCAAGGTCAGCGATTGACTGGAATGACCAGTGATCAAAAGTCATTCCCTTGCGTCGCACCAATGTTTAAATTTGAAAAATTTGGCGAACATCAAACTTGGGTTAACAAGGATCTCCTTCCCAACACCGCTTCTATTGTCGACAAAATTTCAATTGTCAAATCGATGTACACCGAGGCAGTGAACCACGACCCTGCTATTACCTACATCAACACCGGGGTTCAGCAGCAAGGAAAACCAACACTTGGTTCCTGGCTGAGCTACGGACTTGGCAGCGAAAACGACAACATGCCGGCCTACATTGTGATGATCTCGCGGGGCAGGGGACAACTTCAAGCATTGTACGATCGACTTTGGGGATCGGGGTTCTTACCTTCTAAACATCAG
>JAAEMV010000279.1 GCA_024225195.1 Planctomycetaceae bacterium
AAAGGGCAATGTTTGAGGTAGGCTCTACCAGTATCTTTCGAGCACAATCTGACCGGGTGACTTGCTGCGATGGCGTTTCATCTCGCGTTTTCCGAGAATTTCTTCCATGGTGTCCAGCATCGCCGGGTTACCGCACAACATGACAGTCGAGTTGTCTGCGCGACATTGAAAACCGCTGGCTGACTCGATTTCTCCGTTTTCAAATAAACCGGGAATTCGCCCGTTAAGTGTGCCGCTTGCTTCTTCGCGTGTTAACGACTGAATCATTTTAAATTTGCCGGGATGCTTGGCCTCTAAAGCGAGGAGTTCCTCTGTGTAGGCCAAATCAGAGAATTGCCGAACGCCGTGTACGACGCAGATTTTTTCAAAATTTTCCCAGGGCTCACTCGTGCGGAGCATCGCAATATAGGGTGCGAGTCCGGTGCCAGTTGCAACAAGCCATAACACTTCGGAAGGGGGGCTTTTTTTAAGGGTAAAACTACCAGCTGCCTTTTGCCCTACCAGAATCTCGTCGCCGTTCTCAAGATTCCAAAGATGGGGCGTTAGTTCGCCATCTTCGACCAGGACAATAAAGAACTCAAGTTCTTGACTGTGGGGGGAAGCAACGGAGTAGGGACGATTGATGATTTTAGAGTCGTCGCCCTCGTACCCATTGGGGTACAGTCCAAGATGGAGAAATTGCCCCGAGAGAAATGGTTGCACTTCGTCGGTTGCGACCCGCAACGTAAACAACCCTTCGGTCCATGTTCTTTTATCGACGACCGTTGCTGAGCACCATTTCGGCATATCCAACTCAAATTGGTTTGGGAAAGGTAACGGGCTTGCCCTACATGGCTTCCACTGGGGTAATCATCGGTGATTTTCAATAGTGAATCAAGAAGAGAAGCCATCCTGCAGTTTTTTAGGAGGTTGTCTGCGGGCGGTTGGGATGGGCAAAACGTAATCGCGATTCGACGAATGCAGCAAAACAGGTCGAAAAAAGGGGGTCGCTCAAGACGTTGACATGAAATCCCTTATTTTTAGGGAATTGCGACGAGGAAACCGGTTGGGGAATTTAGCGAATTTGCCTATAAACTTGGGTTACGACATTCACTATCTTTGCTTCGTAGGAAGCCTAAGATTACAAACTTGATTCAGGGTCCTAGACGGATGACTACTTTTAATCCTAACGATATTCCAAGCCGATTTGATTTTGCTGAGGCACAAAACCGAATTTTCCAAATGTGGGAATCGGGAGGCTATTTTGAAGGTGATCCAGAGTCTGAGAAACCGCCCTACACGGTTGTGATACCACCGCCCAACGTTACGGGAGCGTTGCACCTTGGTCATGCTTTGAACAATACGCTTCAGGACACCTTGATACGTATGAAGCGGATGCAGGGATTCAATGCACTCTGGATGCCCGGTACCGATCACGCAGGAATTGCTACTCAGGCTGTTGTGGAGCGTCGATTAAAAGAGGACGAAGGAAAGACCCGGCACGATTTGGGGCGGGAGGCGCTGGTCGATCGCATTTGGAAGTGGAAAGAGCAATACGAAGCTCGAATCCTTGGTCAGCTAAAACAGATTGGATCAAGCTGTGACTGGAAACGCACTCGGTTCACGTTGGACGAAGTGTGCGCGCGGGCAGTTAGGCATACGTTTTTTGACCTATTTCAAAAGTCCTTAATCTATCGAGGAAAGCGACTTGTCAATTGGGACACATATTTGCAAACCACGGTGAGTGACGATGAAGTTTTTTCCAAAACCGTCAAAGGGCAGTTTTGGCATTTTAAATATCCAGTAATTGATCCCAAGCCGGGTGAACCTGAATACGTCATTGTTGCCACCACCCGCCCGGAAACAATGTTGGGCGACACGGCAGTTGCGGTTCATCCAGAACCGGATCGAGCGCTTGACCGCGTCGCCTCAGAATTGAGAGAGAAATTAAAAAAGAGCTCCGATTCAGAGAAGGCGAGTGTTGAAGGGCAACTGGAAGCATTGGCTGCACGCCGAGAGGAAATGCTACCCAAGCTGGAGCAATTGCGTGACATGGCAGCCGATGGCAGAAAACTAATGTTGCCGCTGATGGATCGAGAGATTCCCCTGGTGTGTGATGTTTGGGCAAAGCCGGAACTGGGGGCGGGGTGTGTGAAAATTACACCTGCTCATGACCCAAATGATTACGAGGTGGCGAAGCGTTGTGATCTTCCCATGATCAATATTATGAACCGAGACGGGACACTCAATGTCGAAACGGGAGTCTATTCCGGACTTACGATGAAGCAGGCGCGGAAAAAAGTTGTGGAAGATCTTGATGCGATGCAACTTCTTGAAACGGTTGAGGATCGTGAGATTGAGTTGCCTCAGTCTGATCGAAGTAAAACTCCAATTGAGCCGTACTTGGCCGATCAGTGGTTTGTCGCGATGAGTGAGCTTTCTCAATCAGCGATCGATGCAGTGGTCGATGGTCAGGTATCGATTACACCCAAACGCTACGAACGTGGGTATCTTGATTGGCTCGGAGAGAAACGCGATTGGCCTGTGTCCCGTCAGTTATGGTGGGGGCATCAAATCCCAGTGTGGACGAAATCTTGTGATTCCGAAGCGGAAGTCCAACCATTGATCGAAGCGATTCAATCGCTTCCCGGTTTTGATAAGACGGTCGCGGCAATTCAATTAGAGCCTTGTGAAGAGACCGATGCGGATAAGAGAGCCAAACTGGAATTGCCCTTCGCCTCGGTTCACGTGTGCGTTCAGTCCGGTTGTGAGGAATTTGAAAATGCTTTGGAAGGAATGGAACTAATACGTGAGGAAGATGTTTTAGATACTTGGTTTAGTTCTGCACTGTG
>JAAEMV010000280.1 GCA_024225195.1 Planctomycetaceae bacterium
CCCTTACGGTCTGGTGCAATCGAATTTTCAACAGAAGCTTCCGCCATTTACAGATCCAACCCAATCATGATCTTAATTAATTTTCAATTCCAACTGCGGTCTGGGCAGCGCCCAAGAGGTTCGCAGAAGGCAAGTTATTTATAGTTCGCAGTGACGCCGTTGGCTCCGCCGCTTTTTTAAACTCCGGTGAGTAGGCAGATTTCTGCTCAGCAATCCAGGCGTCGAACTGAGCCCGCGAAACAAAATTCAAATCCGCCTTCATCATGTAATGTCCCCAGCCACACAGTTCGGTACACATAATTTCAATCTCTTTTTCTTCACGGGCATTGAACCAAACAAACTGAGTCATTCCCGGAACGATGTCCTGCTTCAGCCTTAGTTCAGGAACATAAAAGCTGTGGATAACGTCTCGGCTTTCCATCTGCAGGACAATCTCTTCGCCCGCCGGAAGAACAAGAAGGTTTTCAACAAAAATATCATCCTCAGTCTCTACGACTCCGTCATCGCCCGCGTAATAAAACTCCCACCCAAACCGCTTGGCTTTTACCATGACCATCGGTGGTTTCAATGACGAGACACCGTCGACCATCACAGTCGGTCGATCCATTTTGTTTTCAGCCCAGGACTTCATTTGAAAAAAGGCAAGAAACACGAGTATCAGAGCAGGAATTACTGTCCAAGTAATTTCTAACTTCGTGTTGTGCGTGATGTAGAGGGCTTTCGCATCTGAGTTTCCCCGATCACTGAACCGCCACAAAGCCCAGCCAATGGTGAACACCGTGCCTGCAAGAATGAACGCCGCCAGAAGGTGGATTCCATTAAACAATTGATCGATCGTATCCCCGGCCTGACTCAAAGACTTTGGCAACCAAGCCGACTCTAAAGGCGCAACGCCGTACATCGCCATCAAAACGGAAGCAATTCCGAGGACAGGAACCAGCAGAAACAAAACGCTCCAGAAACGGTTCATTATCGCATCACCTGCTTTTCGTTCACAGGCTTTACCGATCGATTCTTTTTTGAATCCTGGTAAGGCATTGCCCGCACATAGGCGACCACTGCCCAAATCTCATCGGAGGTCATTGCCGTAGACGCAGGCATTGGAGTTCCCTCGATGCCGTTCCTCAATCGCAGGTACAAGTCATCAGGATGATCGCCGCCTCGGTAATAATGACGTGTCAAATTTCTTGGCTTTACTGGACGAGGGGGGAGTGCGCCTACTGCAGAAAAATCAGAGTAACTCGCCGGATCATCGGGATCGACCTCCGCCGATTTAATCCAATCGTTCGTCCAGTCATCGAAGTTGTTCAACTGGCCATCGCCAATCCCAGTGTCTCCATGACACTGCATACAATTACCCTTGGCAAAAAACAGCTCTCGCCCCTGCTGGACAAATTCTGAGTGCCCCTCATGCGTTATATCAAACTCAACTGGCGCTGCCTCAATCTTGGTAACTTTCCGCTCAGGCCTTAACCAGCGATCAATGATTCGCTCCTGTAAACCTTCTCCAATCACCGTGTACATTTGATCTTCGAATTCTTCGATGTCGTCTTCCGACGGTTCTTCTCCATCGGGCTTGTCCACCAGGCTAAGATCGATCAACGGTTCCCCGTCCAAGACGGCCAACTCGCCCAAAAGGAAACGCTCGAACTGGCCTCGCATCGTTAGATATTTGACGTACTCGACTAACGACTGAATTTGATCGTCTGGCAGTGTTCTAAACGAAGGCATTGCAGAACCGGGAATTCCGTTAACTAAAATCTCGGTTAGATCGTGATCGGTTGGTGGTGACCGCAATGGTGTCGATTTGAATTTAAATTTCCCCAAGCGGAAGTCGCGAGGGTAGGGCTCGAGCGAAGCGGCCGTGTCGCCGGCGCCGTTCCCCGTAATCCCATGGCAATGAGCACAGTGCTCGCGATACAAACCAGACGCCGCCTCGCGTTTATCGACTCGAGTTGGCCCTGCCGCCATTTTCAGATTTTCAAGTGAAATGATGTCGTGGGCAGGGTCTTCGTCACCGAGAAAGAACGGAAATTTCGGATCATCCGGCGTGCCAAACAACGCAGTCATGATAGTACCGATTTCCGCTTTGTACTCCTCGGGGAAATGCTCGCCCTCGCCAAGGTGCGTTTTCTCCTGCTTCACCCACTCAACTGAATTGAACCGGAAGACAGGTGGTTCAGATTTTTCACAACCGGCCATTCCCAGCAATGCGGTAGTGATAATGATGAGATTGAAAAACAGTCGAAACACAAAATCTCCAATCCTAAAGATTGGCCTAGCAGTTTTGAGCGTAAGGTCGCGAAAATGAACGGCCGAGCGACACTGTATTTTGTCTGATTTTCGCAATTTGTCGACCGGACAAATTGTCACAGAACCGTTATAAAACCCGTTCTCAGCCTATTTCCTTAACCTGAGCAACCCGATTCGCCCAAAACAGGGACTGAACGACTAGTCCCACTCCATTTTTTTAATTTCACTATCGAGAGTTTCGGCGTTTTTTTGATCAAAAGTCAACGCAGGTGCGACCGTACGCTGATAACAACCAACAAAACTGCCCATTAAAACGATCAATACGATCAGAAAACACGAATTGCGGAGCACCATCAAAAATCCATTCCCTTCAAAATTGACCGTTTCTTAAAATCAGCCCGAATTGGGCGACGCGTTTGGATTCCACACTAACAAAAACACCCCTTTGCCAAATCAGAACAAAAGGGTGTGAATTCAACTGTTTTCCGGCTCTCAGCCAACCGGCAACCGCCCAACAATCGAAACAGGCAAACGGCTGCCAATCAAAATGTTTTTAACAAATTGATCGCGTGAGCTATTTAGTCAACGCTTCCCCGGGCAAAGCAAGAGTGCCAAGATCAAGAGTTTCGCCCGCTTTAATCGTCGCTTCAATTGTACCGCGTCGATCCGGTTCGTAACCTTTTACCTCAATCGTCTTCAGGTAGCCTCCTTTTTTATGCCAAAACTGGAATTTCCAGTCACCTGCAGGAATGTTCTCAATCTTAAACTTTCCGTCTTTGTCAGAAATGGAGACGTAAGGATTGTCCCGGATCAGAATGATCGCATCCATCCACTGATGAATGTCACATTTAACTTCACCGGGAATCTTATCACTCTCTTCTCCTAGAACAATTTCAGACGCCGCATTCTTTACAATGTTGACATTATGCTCATGCTCCATCGTAGCAATGCGACAGTTATGCCCAACGTTATCACTGTTCTTGAGGATTAATGTTTGCCCAGGTCTAGCGAAACTAGCCTTAGGAACAAACCGACACTTGACGTTGTCCAAGGTCAATTTGACTTCTTTTTGAGCGTCATAAGACGGGTGATAAGTGTCTGGAGTATCTGCTCCCCGCCCTGTGTACATCATCACGTACACGTCACGCAGTTGGTTCTTGTCGTTAACCACAACGCCGTCATCAAGCGGAATCTTACCGTCGACTAAGCAAACCGCTTTATCCGGGTTATCCTTGACATCCTCAGGCTGATTTACGGGAACATCCCCCGAAATTACGATCTGACCGGTCAGATTCCCCCAACCATCCTGTGCCCATGCCAGGGAGTTCATCGAAACGCAAAAAACAAACAACAGTGTGCAGAAAAAAACTCGCTTCATTATCGATTCCTGAATGTGGATTAGGACCTTCATATATTATTTAGACGCTTTAAGTACCGAACCTATTGTAACAAATTTGCCCATTGATTTCATGAACTAGGCTCGGAACTCCATTGTTGCCCCTGTCATTCATCTTTCAATCCCTTAAAATCGTCCTTCAGCTAAATGACGCCTGTTTGAAGTCAACCATTTCAAGAAAATCGTAACATCATGAAAGTTCTCGTTGTTGGTAACGGAGGGCGTGAACACGCCATCGCATGGAAAATATCGCAAAGCCCTCGGGCAGATCGTGTTTTCGTCGCCCCAGGTAATGCCGGTACTGCGAAAGATGTGGAAAACATCGAAATTGCGGCCGACAACATCACCGAACTGGTCGCTTTCGCCAAACAAAACCAAATTGGACTGACCGTCGTCGGCCCGGAAATCCCTCTCTGCAATGGAATCGTAGACGCATTCGAAGAGGCGGGTTTGAAGGTTTTCGGCCCCTCGCGAGCCGCAGCCCAACTCGAAGGCAGCAAAGTATTCTGCAAAAACGTTCTCAGGGCCGCGGACGTGCCGACCGCTGATTTCCAAGAATTTCACAGTGCCGAACCCGCCGAGCGGTTCATCAATGAAAGATACAGCGAAACCCCTGATGACTGCCCCGTCGTTATTAAAGCAGACGGATTGGCCGCGGGGAAAGGCGCAATCGTCTGCAGCACTCGCGATGAAGCACTTGAAGCGATCGACATTATCGCCCGGCAGAAACAATTTGGCGACGCCGGCAATAAGATGATTATCGAAGATCGGCTTCAAGGAATCGAAGCCAGTATTCTAGCGATCACCGACGGACAAACAATTCTGACACTCCCGCCCGCCGAAGACCACAAACGTGCTCACGACGGAGACACTGGTCCTAATACAGGTGGCATGGGTGCTTACTGCCCAACCCCGTCAATCGACGACAAAACGCTTCGCTGGGTCGAATCGAACGTACTGGTCCAAACCGTACACGTCATGAAACGAAAGCGAAATCCATTCCGAGGCATTTTGTATGCCGGCATGATGATGACCCCGCAGGGGCCGAAAGTTCTCGAATACAACGTTCGATTTGGTGACCCCGAATGCCAGCCTTTATTGCTGCGTCTAAAAACTGACTTCCTCGACCTTCTCGAGGCAACCGTCGATCGCAGACTTGGCGAAATTGGCCCCCTGCAATGGGACGAACGCCCCAGCGTTTGCGTGGTAATGGCTTCCGACGGCTATCCCGGGAAATATGAAAAAGGGAAAATCATTCGCGGTCTCGAAGACGCTGCTGCAATCGAAGATGTCAAAGTCTTTCACGCCGGCACCCGACTGGATGACGAACAAAACGTGGTCACCAACGGCGGTCGTGTCCTTGGTGTCACCGCCCTCGGAGACTCCGTCGCCACCGCAAAACTCCAAGCCTACAAAGCAATTAAATGCATCCGTTGGGATGGAGCCTGGTGTAGAAAAGACATCTCGGACAAAGCGATCACCCTGAGTCGTTAGGTAATTACTCTCGACGATCAGCGAAACCATGACTAGCGTTTCGCCGACTGACGATGAAAACCAACCTCAACGGGCATTTTAGATCGTTGCGATAATAAAGTTACTCGCGATCAACATAAGTCGACGCGATTTAGCCACCCCCGAGCAAACCGCTCCTGGGTCGAATCTCGGTTCATGACATCGAGATAATGCGCAGCCTGCATCAAATTCAAAAGCTTCAATAAATAGTCCGGGCGCCCTTTCTCCAATTTGAGAAACGCCCCAATTGTCGCTAACGTACGATCTCCAAATTTTCCATCGACTTCAATATCTGCATAATCTTTCTCATTCCGATTGAGACGATTCAACCCAACCTGAAGATAGCGTACGGATCGCGCGACCCCCTGATTCACCCCCGTATCAAACACCTTGTTTGCGATGTGCTGATCTGGAATCTCATCCCCACGAACGGGCAGCCAATACCTTACGCGAAACAGTTCCTTTGCCAATAAACTGAGCTCTACATTTTCATTGATTACTGCCTTAAAATCCTGAGGATTCTCTCGCTTAAGGCGATCCACTAACGCCCACCCCTCCCAGTCTGGATTGAACTTTCTCGCGACTCCACGATGGGTTTCACCACCGCGGTCGACGGGATCATTGACATACCCGCCCTCACGCAACTCGGTCTCACCATACGCAATATCAAAATCAGCCATCGCTACCTCCCAATTTGCTACACCTAAAAACCACGCTCCAACTGACCCACCGTTGCAACACAATAATCTGCTACGACTGGTCACCGTCCAGCAAATCATCCGCGTAACCAGGCGGAAAAGGATCATAATTAGACGGCGTTTCTGACTCAGGTCGTCCATCAGAACTTTGATTTTCGCCGGACGATTCTTGCGCTAATCCGAATTCCGCCATCCAGTCGACGTCAGTGAGATCCTCGAATGACGGCTTGCCCTCTACCTCAACTGGCCTGTTCGCCCTTTGATTTGGCGATTCACTGGTAATTTGATCGAACCATTGGTCGCTATCAACCGGAGTTGATTTCCTTCGAATCGCCGCCTTGTGAAGCCGGTGGTCACTTGAAACAACCGTCAATTTTTTAGGCGTGGAATTCTTTTGAATCAATAACTCAATCAGCGTATCCGCATCTTCATGGTCGAGCGCATAAATTATTGTCAAACCATCCTCAATTCGTATCGCCTGAGACTCTCCGACAGGCAACCGAGTCGCATCAAAGATAATTGCCGTGCGTTGCAGTACCGGCCCAGCCAAGTTGACCTTTAACTCCCCAGCCAGCCGGCGCCTCGCCCGTTGCAGTGACGCCGGTGTCCGTGACCTGCCTTCCAGCCCACACTGGAAAATCAGATTGTATCCGTCAATCAAAATCAAATAGTCATTTACCAATCTAAATCTCAACTAACAAAACTAAAGAGAGCGCATAAAAAAAGCGACCATCCGATGGATGGCCGCTCCGTGTGTATTTGTCAAAGATGGTGCCTTAGCTTCTTCGGCGACGGGCTAGACCAGCAAAGCCAACCATTCCGAGAACGAAAAGACTGCTCGGCTCTGGAACCGCACTGAAAGTAACTACATCAGCAAAAGTCGAGCCAACAATCAAGTCGTCCACGACAGTCGTTTCGTTGACCGATGAACTTGATTCTCGAAAATAGAAACCCTCTACGTTGTTAGTGTCCGAAGTCGTCGTGACAATCGATGTATCCGATTCGAGTGAAGCATCAATCCACAGATTGGCAAGCCCTGAGTCTCGATCGTACCCGATGATTGCCCTGTAAACGGTGTCGTAATCCAAAGTTGAACCCCAACTCGCCTGAGCGGTGCTTGTATGGCTGATTCCGACTAAAAAACCATTGGCATCGGCAGAGTTGATGTCCATTCTAGCGGTAAAATCTGAGGTGCCATTTCCAAAGTGAGCGAAGTACTCAAAATCAGTTCCGCCGGGGTTAGATGCCGAAACAGAGAAATCAAATCCAGCAAAGACAGTTCCTGTCGTGACCGTGGTACCGATCAAGCGATTGACGTCTTCCGTCTGGGAATCGGTCAGAGTGATTTTTCCACCAGACACTTGGATCTGCCCTTCGGTTCCGCTGTGTCTCGTCCAGTCCGATGAAACAGTCGTCAAAGAACCGTCCGCGTAATCAAAGCCTTCTGTGAAATAAACATCAGCTTGGAGAACGCTCGATAACGCTCCGATAGCGATGACGGCGGAAGCCGCGACAGCAAATAACTTATTATTCATTAATAAATCCAAGTTTGAGGCATCAAAGTGCTTAAAATCTAAGGTGTTGCGGCATAGTTTAATCACATCAAATTTAGAATTCAAGGACTAAACCTCCTAATCTCTAAAGATTAACAATGCGGAAAAATCCGTAAATCTCTTACCAAATGTCTCGCAAGGGGCGATATACGCCCGTTAAAGAACTCTTGTGTTTTGCATCGAATACAAAGGGTAACTGTCCTTTAATTCGCGGATAGAGCCGATAATCAACATGCCATACAATTCGAAGCCAACCCCGGGCTAAACACGACTCCCGCCTACGTCGCTTTGTTTTGCCCTAAGAATTCTAACAAGGAATGCAAATTGAGCGTCCAATCTTTGAGCAACGCACGAACGAAAACCGTCGCGACGGTAGGTCCAGCATCGATTACACCCGACATTTTAAAAAAACTCCTCCATGCGGGCGTCGACGTCTTTCGAATAAACATGGCTCACGGCTCTCGGGAATCCCATGAACTGGCCGTCGCGAATATTAGATCCGCCTCGGAAACGACAGGACTTCCCGCAGGAATCCTCGTTGACCTGGCTGGCCCGAAAATTCGTCTGGGGCAGTTAACTCAAAACCCATTGGTGCTCAACAACGGGGATGAGATCAAGTTCGTCCGCGGGACAGAATCCCAATCGGACGACGAGCTAACGAGTATCTACGAACCTCTTATTGACGAGGTCAAAATTGGTGACGCTATCGTCTTGGCAGACGGCCTGGCACGGCTGTCAGTCATTACCAAGGAAAAAGACCATTTGGTGTGCCGAGTGAACGATGGCGGGGCGATCCGCTCGAGACAAGGGGTGAATCTCCCCGGCACCCACTTAAGCGTGCCCGCGCTTGGCCCCGTCGACCGCGACAACGCAAAATGGGCGGCAGGGCAGGGCGTTGAATTTGTGAGCCTCAGCTTTGTCCGCAACGCCGAGGAAATCAAGGAACTCCAAAGCCTCCTAGCGGCAGAGAACAGCCTCGCCATGGTGATCGCGAAAATCGAAAAAAGAGAAGCGCTCGATGCCCTCGATTCCATTGTCGAAGCGACTGACGGGGTCATGGTCGCAAGAGGTGACTTAGGTGTTGAAATTGATATCGAGAAAACTCCAGCTGCACAAAAACGAATTATTAAAACTTGCCTCCGCTTTCGCAAACCGGTGATTGTCGCCACCCAAATGCTCGAGAGCATGCACGCATCCAAACAACCAACCCGGGCTGAAGTAACCGATGTCGCCAATGCCATTCACGATGGAGCAGATGCCTGCATGCTTTCCGGCGAAACAGCCATTGGAGAATACCCGGTCGAAGCAGTGCAAATGATGAACAAGATCATGACCGAAACTGAAAAATCACTGTCCCAGCAACGCGCCCGCATGAGAAGTGAAGACTACGCGTCGGCCTGGGAAATTTCCGATGCGGTCATTTTTGGCGCAGCTCATATTGCCAAAAGAATTCATGCGAAAATGGTCGTGATCGCCAGTCGCGAATCTGAAATCGCCCTCATTAAGTCCAAACAACGTGATCTAATCCCCACGATTTGCATTACCGACCATCCCAATTGCTACCGAAGAATGTCTCTTTTTTGGGGCGTTACCCCCGTACTCTGCTCGTCGCCGTTTCAACAAGACGAACTTCTCAGCTTTGTTAACCAATGGGCGTCATCCAATGAAGACTTGCAAACGGGAGATCATTTCGTCGTCGTCACCGATACAGACCTCCTACCGGGTGTTCACGATTCCGTACTCGTCGCCCAGATAGATTAGGTTCTACGCGCGACATGCACCGTAAACAGGGCCTCCATCCTGACCTTTAA
>JAAEMV010000281.1 GCA_024225195.1 Planctomycetaceae bacterium
CGAACCCCCGACCCTCTCGGTGTAAACGAGATGCTCTAGCCAACTGAGCTAAACGCCCGAGGACAATACTTTATTGTCTCGCTGGGTGACTTGTCAATCGCCTATCGGACTAAATTAAGTACCGAATTAATTAGGCAGTAAGACAGAATCAATGACGTGAATCACACCATTTTTAAGCATGATATCAGTTTCGGTAACCATGGCATCGTTAATCTTAACTTCGTCTTCGTCCTTAGAATTCTTGCTAACCGAAATTTTCACAGATTTGCCACCTGCAGTCTCTGCTGATTTCAATTTCACAACATCAGCTGCACCAACTTTCTTTGGCACTGCGTGGTACATGAGAATTCCAGCAAGCTTTTCTTTATTTTCAGGCTTCAGCAAGTCTTTAACCGTCCCCTCGGGAAGCTTTGCAAACGCGGCTTCCGTGGGAACGAAGAGTGTGACGTCTTGTTCGGTTTGGGACAACGGTGCAACCAAATCAGCGGCCTTCGCTGCCGCCAAAAGTGTTTTAAGCTCGGCTGCCTCAATCGCTTCAGCGAGAGTCAACGCTTGAACTTTGTCAAACGCGCTCAAAAACTCGGGGATCATCACTTCATTCTCAAAGGCCTTTTTATCCGCACCTTTTTTTGACTTGAAATCCGCAGTTAAAGACTTTGAATCAAATTGGCTCATCAAAAGACGCCCATACACGTTCCGGTCGCTCTTTTTCTTGCCATGGCAAGTGTTGCAACTAATTGATCGATCCGGATATTTCGCGGCTAGTTGCTTCTTGAATACGCTATGTGCCGACGCTGGAACGGTAAACACAAGGGTACAAACTACGACTAACAATGCACAAAAAAGACTTTTGCCTCGATTCACGTCGGTTACTCCTAAATTTTTTGGTTTTTCAGTCGGTTCGTTGGATCTGTGGTCACGCTCATATCATTTTTCGACGATTGAGCCCCGACAATCCTCTCTATTTTGCCACAAGTTTTGGATTAGGCAACCTTTATCCCGCGGAAAAACCATACGAAACGAGTTGTATCAAGCTTCACATCTTACAACCGTACCAGCAGGCATCCAAAGCTTAAGAGTAGCTAATTTGCGACTCAAACCGCACCCTTTGTACGTCTCAGATTACGGCCAGTTTGGCCATCCGACTATCAATTACCGCGGCGTTCGCCCCAAATCGCGAGCTTGTTGCCACTCTGGTAGCGGTTCATCCTGAAAATCATGGTCGGTAAAGTTAATCCAGTAATGAACTGGATCTTCAATGGCCGCCGAGTGGCTATCGGCACCATTAGCGATGAATTCTTTTCCGCACCTCAAACACTGCGTAGTGCGTCCCAAACAGTCAATATTAAGCTGTTTTTTCATCGCACAACCTGGACAAGACACGATAAAAACTGGGATGTTTGGCATTTAGCTCTCTGTTCATTCTTGAATAGACTCTTCGTAATGCACCTCCGATTGTACTCATCTTGCCCGTCGCCCCAATATCGATTTCCCGTTCGTTTTGACAGTACAACTAAACATCGACCCAACAACGATCAAGAGTTGCAAACGAACCGACGGCACCGGCCCGGTAGATTTTCATTGGATCAACCCAAAACAAACCAGATTGGGGGCCTGAATCTTGGGAGGCTAAGCATTTTGCCTCATTGAATTTGCCAGCAATGGCTACCGCGGTTTCGAAGGAAGTGAAAACTCTTCGGCAATCTCATCTCCTCCCGGCCCCACTTTGACCGGTTGAAATCCGAAACCACCGGAGTCGGAAATTAAATCCTCATCACTTGCCAGGATTGTTTGTTCGATCAACGCCGTCACGTCCATCAAATCGACCAGAAGTTGCTGATGAGAATATCCAGATTCGTTCGGGCCATAAACTTCGACTCGGCCGAAAACACGACCTTCGGACACCAACGGGATCTGAGAATACCACTGTTGATTATCAGTACGATTAGCATCCGAACGACGAAGAGTTGCATGAAAAGACTCGTGCAGCCATGGAGCGTTCAGATCAAGCGTAATCTCGTTCAAACCCTTAGTATCTGCAAACACACAGAGCATTTTCCAAACATCCTGCCAGTCTCGACTTCCCTGAACGTGAACAGAAGCTTGCTGATAATTCAAGCCATTGGCCGATGGCATTTTCAAGAACGACTTCGCGATCGTCGAAGCCCGTCGGCTAATCAATTGATACTCAGCCACACCAAAAATCTTACTCGCGATCATCACAACAACCACAATTAGAATCGACGCAAAAGCGTATGCTGGCTGTTGGTTCACCAGACTCAAAACGGCGCCTGCCGCAGTTGTCGTGCATAACACAGCCACCCACAGCAAACTCACTCTCGGACTATACCCACGTTTCATCAACGAATGATGCAGATGCCCACGGTCAACCTCAAAGATGCTCCTGCCCATCAAACGACGGCGAATAACGGCTGCTGCCGAATCAAGAAACGGAATAGCCAACAACGCAACGGGAGCAAAAAAAGCGATCGCTGAGTTTTGCTTAGACGTACATGAAATCGCTAATGCGCTCAGCACAAAACCTATCAACATACTGCCGGCATCGCCAAGATAGATTTTTGCAGGCGGAAAATTGAATCGCAGAAAACCGACCAGCGCCCCGGCCATCGAAGCTGAAATCAAAGCGATCAACCATTCCTCCTGATAGATCGCCATCAAGCTCAAAGCCAGACTCATGACGACTCCCACCGTTCCAGCAATGCCGTCCGCACCGTCAAGTAAATTTACCGAGTTGACCGCCGCCAAAACCCAAGCGTAAACGAACAACACGGAAAAGATGCCAAATTCAATTTTGACCCCCGCGATCGTTACTTCGCTGAAATGATAGCCAAAAATAATTAACGTCGTCACCGCGACTGCCTGACCAACAAGTTTCTGCCGGCCACGCAATTGAAATCGATCGTCCAGCACTCCAACACCGACGAGAATAACACTACCAACCAAAAGTCCGATCAGTCTTAGGTAATCACTCTCTCTCACCGTTAGCTGAAATGAATTCACCTCGAATGGAAGGATAGCCATCAGATCTTCCACCAATTGCCCGAACAGAAATTGGCATTCATTACCTCCGTACACAGAAAGTGGAACCGCCGCAATCATCGTCAACAGGACAGCCACACCACCGACCATTGGAATCGCAGACTGATGTAGTTTTCGTTGTCGGTCTGGTCGGTCAACGATATTCAATCGCCGCGCAACAGTAGCCAGTCGAGGCACCAAAAGCATGGCTCCGAAAATCGACACGACAAATGCGAAAATAACCGACAGCATCTACAGACTTATCCAATTAAAAAAAACAATGGGACATATACTTCTTTGCAAACTAATCCGATTTCCCGCTTGCTGAGATTTCCGACTCAATTTCTTCCACCAGTCTACCATAACCAGCTTTTTTAGGGCCGCGCAATTTTAGTACTTTAGCCAGAGCGAGAGCCTCGTCCAGTCGCCCTAAACCCTTCAAAAGCAGGGTGATTTCATATTTGACAGCAAGATCGTTTGGATCACGTTTTCCCGCAGTCTGATACGCATCCAATGCCAATTCCAGTTCACCCTGTCTCGCTCGAATTTCACCTAACAAAATATTATCTTCGCGTTTGGGATATTGAATTTCTAAAACGACACTTGCTGCCCGCTCCAAAAACTCTCCCCTTTGAGGGCTATCCTCTGACATGTATTGATCGACATAATCAAGAATCATTTGGCCGTCATCTGGAATTATTTCCAGTATCTTCTCTTCCGGTACCGCAACAATATTTCGACTGGTTCGCCCCGTTAGGATTTTCATTAATTTCTGATAACCCCTTGGGTCCAATTTTAGATATTGGTTCAGGTGGGCAATCGAACCTGCAACCAACCCAGACTGAAGATAATAAATCCCCGCAACCTTTTGAAATGCTGGATTACTTGGCGCCAAACTCAACGCTCGTTCTATATCAACATCACCCGAGCGAGCCTCTCCAATCACTCCTTTTATTTCCCCAATTCGCAGATGGACTAACGGTTGGATTGGCGAGGATTCGCGGCTGTACTTAAAGTACGTCAAGGCCCATGGCAAATCCTCACTTATCGCAGGCTGGTTCAGGAATTTAACCAGATCATACCGCGATTCGATGCGTTGAAAATAACAGGCCGTCTCCTGCACCCTCTGGACATGAGTCAGATTCCAAAGGTTCTCTGAAAACTGAGCTTGCCGTTTTGAGTCCATCAATTCAAAAGCATCCTGGAACTCAACAGAATCCGTCATTGAATCGTAAAGCTGCAAACGCGATCGGTGCATCCACAGGTCGCCAAGATAATTCATACACTCCGCAGTAGGCGTCCGCTGAATCAAACGGGTTAACGCCGCAATCCGATCAGTGGTCTTTTCCAGATCCATGTTTTCGCGATTCAGGCGACTGATCCGCGGTCTCATGTATTGATCAAGTTGCGCTCTTCTGTACAGATCCAACGCGACCATTGTCGAAGCAGCGAATAGAACCAACACGATAAACTGCACAACATAATTAGGACATTGAAACTGCAAGAAAGACGATTTCTTTAATCGTCCGCTTAGGGCATGAGCCTGGTAAGCTAAAAAGCCCATCAGAACCGAGAGCAACAGCATGTTGGAGGCGATGTACAATCCAAAATCAAAACAAGAAACAGTCGCCTGTGAAAAAATCACAAATACCCCCATCGTCCCGACACCGATGGTGGTTGGTGAGGCCCCCTCACGAAGCGCGAATGCGGCATTCTGATAAACCAGCAACCAGGCTGCAAGAAACAAAACCAATCCAATCCACCCGGCTTCCACCAACGCTTGAAAATACTGATTTTCAGCGTAGACAAAGACCCCCACTTCACGACCACTTCGATAAAGGCGATGGACATTACGGTAAGAACCCAATCCAGATCCAGCGAATCCCATTTCGGCAACTGCGGGCCAAGTGTCTTTCCAGTTTTGGATGCGTGCATCCGAACTCTCAATGGTTGTCGTGTCCATGCTGTCGAAGCGATCAATCAGTTCATCACTAAATCCGATCCATCCAAACAACAGGACTGAGATGATAAATACAGGGGCCAGAACAATGCCAAAATTCTTGGGCTGACGTATCACACCAAAAACAAAAACTGTACCGATAACCGCAACTAATAATCCAATGACTCCGCCGCGGGAAAGCGTCGAGGGTATGGCAGCGGCAATCATGACCAACATAAAAAGAACCGCCAACTTCGTTGCGGTCAAATCGCGCAGCACTTCCAGAAATTGAAATTTCCAACGACGCCAGACGGGCATCTCGCGTCCTAAAATTGGACTTGGCCCATCGGAAGCACTTCTCGACATCACGATCACAAAAAGACCAATGCAACATCCGAGGCACATCAGTAAATATCCCGCAGCGTTATTCCGATTAACGAAAGGCCCAAAAGGGGCTCCTCCGAATATTTCATGGAACCAAAACATTTTCCCGTTGTCCGTCAACTTATGAATGATCCCGAAAAAACTAATCGCGAATCCATTTATCGACACCGCTGACAGCAACAACACAACATCCCGCTTCGCTCGGAAATACCGGGCTCCCATCAGCAGCGCGGATAATGCGATTAACAGCAATCTAACCTGCCCCCACGTCGCCTCTCGATCAAGCGAAACGGATACGCTCGCATCTGCATCGCCAGAATACTCTTGGTAAATCTCAACCTGTCTGCCTAAGACTAAATCTGCCAATGAACTGGGCAATGTCCAGATTTGAAATAGCCCCACTCCGATCCCAAGAAATACCAACACAGACACATAGGGGAATACTTGGGAATTCTTTCGATTGAGAGCAGTTTCGAACCACCAAAATGCCATCCCCACCATCAACGCCAGCGTGATCGTGCACTGAGCCCAGTTTTCAACACTGGCAAAAAACCAAGGGGAAAGGACGACTGCTAGAATTAACGCCAGCCGACCGGGCCATTCAAACAACTCGGAAGTAGACAAACGTTTCCTGTTTGTTCCGCTTCCGTCTCCCTGGGACGTCGATTTCTCAAACGTCTCTTGCAGACTTGGAATTTTGGACTGATTCATTGCGTTGGAAGCAAATAAGCTTGATGAGAAGTTTGAGCGCCAGACCAGTCGAATGTTGGTCTGGAAGATACCGTATCCCATTCAACGGGCGTTGGTAGGATAACCCCGTCGATTATAGATAGGCCGAGAAATCAATAACAGAAAGCAAATTCGAATAATCTGCAAAAACTACCAACCGCGTGATAAGTATGCGGGATGAAAGAGACCTTACCCCCAAATTCCGATTGCCTTCGGTCCTGACTGGAGAGAATTTTACTCAGGGCAAAGGATCGCTGGGAAAATCGCCGAGCCTTCGTAAGCCCCGACCCTGCGGAACAAACTAAAACACCCCTACAATCGGAAGGTGACCTTGCCGGTCTGGGCTTCGAGGAAGAAACCTCAAATTCGCATAAGAAGAGTTCTTTGAGCGTTATGCTCAAACATTACAGCCTGCGTCGCTTATGCGCGAGGATCGAGTGAATTGGTGTAGAGCACAACCAGCGTTCCTGCTGCAAGAAGACTCCACGGCAACCAATCCTGAGGGCGAAAGACACCCGTCTTGTCTGGCCCTATAACGGTCGTCTGGGTTTGCTGCTTAGGCTTTGGCATTGCCATTGGTGCAATTTCAGACCTGCGTTGGCCGAAACCGGCGAGACTAAAATCCGACCGTTGATTTCCATTTTGTCGGCGATAATTATTTTCAGTTCCATAGGGATCACCGAAACTGGATGAACCAAACCCGGAATTTCGCGTCGTCGACCGCGGGGCTTGATAGCCAGCCTGTGCCATTCGGAAGCCCTCGTTGGTTGGCGTAGTGATCGTGTCTGCAGGACCATCAAATAGCATCGCCGCTACGAAGTTAGGAACCCGCGCACCATGAATCACAAATTGTTGTGTCACCAAACATTCAAGCCCAGTGATAATCAACATGATACCTACTGCAAAAAAGAAGGCACGCCACATGTCTCAATCCTCGAAATATTCAAACTTACAGGGTCGTTAGCATGTTCACCCAACTCTGTTATCGGATTCGGCGGTCAAAGAAAGTGACATTATTGCTCGGTATAGTTACCAGCGCTACAGTCGTAATACCAACTACAGTCCCTACTCAAGCCACCCAAAACGCGGGCGAGGCCGCTCCTCAAGTGATCTGGACAAACCGGTTCAATTCCCCAGCAACCGCAGCCTCCGATCCGTTCACAAATATCGGGATTTTTCCGAATAACTGGAGGGACTTGTGGTAAGCCTCCTCGGTGGCGAGTATCATACGTCAGCCTAGGTGGAAATTCCGGCCGCAACAAAGTTTCAATTGTCGCCGAACCAGCTGGTCTCAAGCCTATTATTACCTGCATTCGCCTCGCCCAACCAATTAATTGAGATGTCGAACCAACCCAACCCCGAAGCAGATGAACCTGAATCTTCGAACGATAACCCGCACATTCTTATCATTGATGATGATGTCGAAGTTACGGAGTCTATTCGTCAGGCGCTTATCGCTTCCGGTTACTCGGTTTCGGTCGCACTTGATGGAAACCAGGGCCTGGCCTACACCGAGGCAAAATCTCCCGACCTACTGATTTTGGATATCATGATGCCAAGACGTAGCGGTTTTTTGGTACTCGAAAGATTGAGGCAGAACGACAGCACACCGATTCCTGTCATTATGATTACAGGGAACGAGGGTTCACGTCATCGAGAGTACGCTGAGATGCTAGGAGTCAACGACTACATCAACAAACCGTTTACAATGGATCGCCTGCTTAACAGCATTAGCGATTTACTCAACCAGTAAATCGTCCTTAAGTAATCTTTCCAACCTGGCGATCGAGGTCTGCAGGACCAAAGAGTGGTTTGGAAAACTGGCGCTAAGGCCAGCGAAAAGTTTGTGCCGAGTGTGTGTTCCAAAAGTGGACACCTTTACTTGGCGGCTTACTTTCCGATATCGCGTGTCTCGGATGGGCCTAAACGACTCGCTTTTTGATTCTCAAGCTTGATCGCGTCGTAGACTTCCTGTCGATGAACGGGTATTTCCTGAGGAGCATCGATTCCCAAACGGACCTTGTCTCCCCGGATATCTACAATGGTGATCATGACGTTATCGCCGATCATGATGCTTTCGTCTCTGTGCCGCGACAAGACCAGCATGGCTGGCTCCTTAAATCTTAATTTGAATTCCAACAAAGTCGCCTAACGGATACCTTCCCGTTATCTGCGAGCAAACAAATATCTTTGCAATCCTTTGCTGTGGGGTTTACTCCGTATCCAATAGCGGAAACGGTGCAAAACAATACTCCCTGCATTCATCGGCCTAGCCGTAGTGAACCATTGAGAAAAGCGGATGACTTGTCTGATGTTCCGCGAATGCGGAATATCACGCCGGTGTTATTCCGTTCATAACGACTGAACGGCCAGTACACCGCTTAATAATTGGTCCGACACCAATCAGAGTTACCCGCTATTACGAATAGAGAGAGCGGTTGTTGCGAGATATTCACGCGACCAAATTAAGCACTTCGCTTTAAACTGATCGGTAAAGTTGCCAATTCGTACTGCATCGGTTGTGCATCAACAGTGACGACCTGACAACCAATGCGGCGATCTAGGTTGATAACAAGCGGTGCTCGCATGTTCAGCGTCAGTGTTTCATCACTTCGGCTTACAATTCCAAGGACATACGCCTGTTCAACCGATGTTAGCTGCAGCACATCTACATCAGATGGCTCTAAACGCACTTGGTATTCCGGAACAAATCGACGGGGTGAAACTACGGGCAACGCGATATCTGCATGTTGCATGCTCTGCAGCCATGCTACCGATGAATTGTCAGCGTCGGCCAACAGAACCCAGTGGCGACAATCTTCGAACCCCAAGAGTCCATTTCGAAAAAACAAGATATCATCCGGCTCGATTTCGATCGCAGCAAACCTTGTTGTGTGAATTTTCATCTCGACACCGTATGAGTAACGTTTTTCTTGGCAGCGACTATCCCCATACGAATTGCGGGAAAAAACTACGCTGTCCTTCTTTTCATCGGCGACTCAGGGCGACTGCTTAAGTTAAAATAATCCGATTGTTCGTATTTTCCCAACAAACCAAACTTGGCGGTTTTTCGGGGTTCATCTCGACACAGATTCCTGATTTCTCTAGGATGTTATTCGAACTCAACTGCCAATGTCCCTTGGCTGCATAGGTGCTAGCGATGCCCGACAAAATCCTTTTGTTACGTCAAACAGCCTCTTCAGGCATTGGCTACCACCCCGCGCCATCGCGGATCTATACCTCTGCAAAGCGGCAGATCAGCTTTTGCTTATTCATTTCAGCATTTACTCTGCTTAGCGGGCTTACCCTTTCATCCACCCAGGCTCAATTAGCAACCGACTACCGTCTTAATGACGCGGAGCAAACGCAGGCGAATTTCAGCGTTGCAAATTTCAGCGTTGCAAATCATTCAACGAAAACCGATGCGATCACGCGTGCGCTCAACGAACTCGATTCACCCATTTTTAAAAATCGTGAAAACGCAATTGAGCAATTGGTAAAACTGGGGGAACCAGCGATCGAACCGCTCGCTCTCAAATCACTGGACTGCACACCGGAAACGGCATGGCGCATCCGAAAAATTCTGGAAGAAATCAGCACCAGTGGAGATGAGCCGGTGTTCTTGAAATCAATCGCTATTTTGCAAATTCGATTTCGAAGTGGGATGAAGAGTGCGGCCATGAGGCAATCGTTTGCCGAACTGGAAGCACGCTGGAAATCAAACCGCAAAAAACTGGCTATCAAAAATCTCCGAGAACTCGGCGCGACTGTTATCGCCCCATTAGAAGACATCGATGAGGACATGGCACAAATTGCCGGATTTCAGAATGCAGACATCCTTTTCAACGGCCCCGGCATTGCTCTTCAGTTTCACCCTAGGTTGGACCAACGTATGGTTCCAACTCCGCAGCAAACAACTAAACGAGAGTACCAAAAACTTCCCACAAAAGCCGAGTTGCGTGAACAAATCACCAAAATTGTCAATTCGGACACCGCGACTAATCGGGATTTGGTTTTTAAGAAAACAAAAAAGGTACCCGATCCAAAATCTTTAAAACTTGATGACCAGGCACTGGCTGAGAGAAATCGCAATCAAGACGATTTGAAGTTTGAAATACTTTTGATGCAACAACGCAACAATCGGCTCAACCGAAACTTGCTTGGTCAACCGTTCGGGAATAGAAGCATTGGACTGGACATAACTTTCGGGCCGAAGTGGACAGGGGAGGCTGGCGATTTCCCCGCGGTCGATGACATTGGAAAAATTGATAACATCACATTCATTGAACGCAAAGTCTCGAATGACTTGTTGAGCAAACTTGCTGAAGTTACATCGATGTCGAAACTCACTTTTGAGCGCTGCGAAATTGACACAGCCAACATGCAAGAAAAACAATGGGGAGACCTAACCTCTTTAGAACTCAAAAATACAACGGTTGAACCAGGGGTCGTTCAGGCGTTTGCATCAATTAAATCGCTGATATCGCTCGAGTTTGCAAACTGCAAAATCACCGATCGCACACTGCAATCCATCGGGCAATTTGAGAACATTCGAAGTCTGATGTTCAAGGATACTGAAGTCGACAACGCAGCTCTGCAGTCAATTGAGCCTCTCGCAAATATTAAATATCTAAATTTATCGGCGTGCAAATTTTCGACAGATTCTTATCGAAGATTAAAGAAAAACAGGCCAGATATAAACATTGATTTCTCAGGCCAAGCTTTCTTTGGAGTGCGGGGAACACCTGTTGGAATTGGGGGTCCGATGGAATTCGGACCTGATGGAAACATCGTGCCACCCGACCACTCACGGACAGGCGGGGCATTTATCTCCGATGTCATTCCTCAGTCAGGCGCCGCCAAAGCTGGAATTGAAACTGGAGATATCATTGAATTTATCAATGGTGAATCTATTGTTCAATTTGAAGACTTAAGATTACAAATTGCCCAATACCGCGCGGGGGACAAATTGAACGTCGGAATTATTCGAGACGGCGAAGCGATGGAAGTCGAAGTCGAACTCAGCGGTGCCAACACCGCTCCTAAAAACCAGCCGTAATGGATCTTCCCAGATTCAGTCTGTGAGCTCCCCTTGGAACCGTGGCATGACCAATTCCATCACGCATCTAAACCCAAACGCATGTTTCGAAAATCACTTTCCGAAATGTAAACTCTTCACTCGCAATTCTCTGAAAAGCAGATAATCGCCGTCGCGGATTCAAGAAAAATCACAATCCTGAATCACCACGTATAGCCTTCGGAGATTTTATTTGATAAACTCCGAGCCTAACATTTCCACCAGAAATGAGTAAAAAGATGAGGCGGCTTTCGCCTATCTAATTCCTCGGTTTCAAGATTTTTGCTTCACCAACAAAATGCCCGAGTGGCGGAATTGGCAGACGCTCAGGATTTAAAATCCTGTGTCCTTACGGACGTGCGGGTTCAAGTCCCGCCTCGGGTACTCAACCAAAAAAGGCTCCCATTAATTAATGGGAGCCTTTTTCATTTGAGAACAATTCTTCCAAGTTGCCGACACCAACGTTACAAAATCGTACTGTCTTTCTGAGGGTTCCGACCAATAAAAGGATATTGCTCAAGATCGACCACTTGACCGCTAATCGGTCCACATTCATCGGAAATCCAATACACGGCAGCGGCCGCAATTTCACATGGCTGAATAATCCGTCCCGATGGCGCGTAATCTTTTGGCAACTGGCCAACCCAATCATCCCCCAACCCTTCTGCACGCTTTCTCTCATTCTCTGCTTCCGTCAGAACCCACCCGGGATTTATTTGATTCACCCTGACTCCCTCTTCCCGCAACAACGTATCCCCCAGGTTCCGCGTCATCGTCATTAAGGCCCCCTTCGAAACACTGTAAGGCAGCAAATTCGATTCACCGCAATAAGCATTGACACTGCCGATATTCAAAACCGACCCACGTCGCTTACTAAGTTCCGGCAAAGCCGCCCGTATTAAAAGATACGGTGCGAGGGTATTGATGCGAATGAATTCATTAAATCGCTCGCCAGAAGTATCCTGAATCGTGCCAGTGGCAATCATTGCCGCGTTGTTGACAATCGCATCCAATCTTCCAAACTTTTGAATCGCAAATTCGACAAGTCTTTCCGGGGCTCCAGCATTGGTTAAATCTTCGATCAGCAGAGCCGCTCGATCGGCCCCCAACTCATCAACCAGCGATTCACCAAGCGAAGCTTGTAGTCCGTGAACAATCACCGAGGCACCTTCGCTGACGCACCGGCGGACAATTGCTTTGCCAATCCCGGTGCAACTCCCCGTCACAACAACCACTTTATCTTTCAAACGCAACGCGAGCTCCTACCTCAAAAATCAATCCTTCATTTGAACGTCCACTCATTATGACAAAACGCCTACATGTGAAAACCGCCAAACCAAAACGAAAATTGATCACGCCAAACTGTGACGGAGCAGGTTACTGCTTTATCTCTCGGATTCGAATGGATCGAAAACGAAGGTTATGAGGTTGTCCGTGATCTTGCAAACCGATGTAGCCCTCAAGAGGCCGGTCTTTCATTGCTCCTTCATCGAGCTGGATATCAGTAATTTGTTCGCCGTTAAGATCGACCTGTAAGTGATTACCAATGCAGGTAACAACCATGCGGTTCCATTGATTCGGAGGACGAGACATGTTTTTTGCCGCGCCCACAGTTCGAATAATTCCCCCGTGATCATGATGCCCTAATGGCCCAGCCTTTTTTGAGGAATCAAGAATCTGCGCCTCAATTCCCGTCTCAACTGGGTTCTCGCGATCTGCCACTCGAAAATAAACTCCACTGTTCCCACCGGGAGGATAGGCATACTCGACATCGAGAACAAAGTCTTTGTACTTCTTCTCTGACCACAAATAATCACCGTATCGCTGCCACCCCATTTCACCATCGCGTGGCTGAATCAACAGAACTCCATCTTTTTCGGCAATCCAATTCCCAGACGTTACCCACCCGGTCAGATCTGTCCCATTGTATAGCGAAACAAATGAATCCAGATTTCGCAATTTTACGTTGCGCCAACGAACTTCGTAGGGTCCCTGCCCACGTCCAATTCCATGCACCTGCAATCCGATAAAACCACGCCCATGTGATTTGAATTTTTCTTCGTGAGTAAGGTCAGATACCGGTTCTCCATTCAACCAAGTCTCAATTTTATTGCCAAACGCAACAATGTGATAATGATTCCACTCTCCCTCTTTAAACAGAGCGTGAGCCTTTCGGTCTTTCCCTGGAGTCATCCAACCTCCAGCCGCTTCGCCGTAAACATACCCTGCCATTCCATCAGTTGAAATTTCTACCTGCGGACCATTAACACGTTCCCGGGGATCATCATTTTTGGTTTGCGAGCGAATCTGAACTCCCGAATTCAATCTTGAATCGACCTTAACATCAAACATTAATTCAAAATTACCAAACACCTCGTCGGTGCAGAGAAATGAATTGGGAGACCCATCTGCGGTGGTTCCAACAATCATCTCATTCTCTACCCGATAGTTCGCCGTCCCATTCCGCTGCGTCCAGCCTTCAAGGTTTTTACCGTTGAATAAATCGACGAATCCGACTGCATCTTGCGCTTGGCAGAAAGCTGATGCACAAAACATCGAAACGGATACAGCACAAATTAATTTGAAACGAAACATTGACATTACCCGCGTAAAAAGAATTCCATCTACCTATTCTTCCAACGCGTTTTACAACCAAAGTCAATCATCACGTCAGACGACAGCAGGCTTCAATTTAGTGCACCGCCCAGCAACCTGCAAATAATCAGTCGCATTTGGGTAAAGCCGTGACATCGCTCGAAGGTCGCTTTTAAGCTCCAAGAGTAAGCCAACTGGAAAGGCCGACCCAACGCGGGCGGTTTCAAATCTGACGTCGCAGAAATTCATGAATTACAGGTTTTTCGATCAGGAGAGCGTCAGTCGTTCAGACGCTCAAGAGCCAGGGTTTTCACCTGTCTTTTTAGCTGGTTGTTTTTCCGGCGTCTTGAGTGTGGCCTTGGGTATGGCCTTCGCCGGCACCTTCTTGTCAGCTTTTTTCTCAGCCCCCAGCTTCTTGGACTCTGGCTTCTTGGACTCTGGCTTCTTGGACTCTGGCTTCTTGGACTCCGGTTTTGGATCTGGCTGTTTTTTGTCCAGTTCGCTGGAAGTCTTTGCCGCTTGTTCAACCTTGGCTTTAGCCGAATCTACCTTAGCTTTTTGCTTTGCCGCTGCACGCTTCTTCTCCGCAGCTTGCTTTCTCGCCGCCTTTGCCCGTTCTTTTCGCTTCAACTGCTCCGATTTAATCGCACTTTGAATTTGTTCCTTAGTAGGTTTTTTGGGGAAATCACCAGACGTTAAACCGCGATCAACAGCCCAAATATTTCGAAATCTAACCGGGTCGCCATGATCTTGAAAACGAGTTGGCAGCAACACTGGTTCCTCTATTTTGCCAGCTCCAGTTTTGTTGGGCAGAGAAACATTATCCTGAACCTTCACGCCGTTGATCCAGCTTGTAATCGTGGCATTTCGAGCCTTCGTTCCATCGGCGTTCCAACGCGGCGCCGTAAATTGAACATCGTAGGTTTGCCACACCAACGGCGGGAAACACATGTTGATCGCTGGCGGACGAAAACGATACAACGCCCCCAACCCGTCTATCTTTGGAATCAACGCAAACGAGTCCAGCACTTGGCACTCATAACGGCTTTGTAAATACAAGCCACTGTTTCCCCGTTGTTGTCCATCCGCATAAGGCATGTACGGCAATCGAAATTCAACATGCAAGTTGAAATCCTGAAACATTGGTTTGACATCAGCCCCCTCCATCAGCAAGTCATCGCTAGTCATCTCAGCAGTTGTGAATTGGTCTGTCCCTGTCCCATCAAACAGGACCACTGCACCTTCCGGGGCAGGGGAGTGCATTGTCGGACTCCTTCGCTTAACACGTTTTAGCTGACCTCGCGACTTCCCCTTTACATCGACCACACGACATTGATTATTTTCTACGAAGATCGCCCAGGGGCCACCAGACAACACAACGAATTCCCCTGATCGCTTGCCAATCATCTGGATCGGCTCCGGGTTGAATCTTGGCTGCCCCGGCAAGCCACCGTAATAAGCCACCGCGTCAAATTGATCATTGCCAATCGAACGGATTTGCAAACCAACGATCTGCTTTTTGCCATCATCCGAGGTGACCGACCCCATGAATTCTCCCATCAGCGGGAAGCTCATATCCTTGGCAGGCGGACTGGTGTAGGCCGGCCCCTTTTCTTTGTTTTGAGCAACGATCGTGGAACCGAGCATCGGGATCGCAATGAGTGCGATCTGGAAAAAACAAATGAACTTCAATCGCTTGGTGAATAACATGGTGCAGCCTAAATACATTTCTCGACAAATCCTCTGAGTAATGTAATTTCTCCCATTGAAAAAACAAATAAGCAAACGCCCATCGCCCCAGTAATTACTCGATTCTCACCATTTTTGACGGTAATACTGGCAAATGGGCACCAGCTGGAGCATATGAATCAGTTTCGTCATCTCAGCGGGAGTAACCCGTCTCACCCAACTGCAACTGGGCTCTCCGCTGAATAACCGCCTGAAGCTTTATCCACCGGTAACATGACTCTTGCCTTAAGTATCCAATCCAACGTTCTGTTTTTGATAACGCTTTCACTTTTGTGGGAGAAGCGTTAAACCAGTTTTCCGTGAGCCATGCCTTCTGCTCCTAAAACTTTGCTGACTCCTCTTAGCTGACTCCTCTTAGCTGACTCCTCTTAGCTGATTCCTTACACCGCGTGGGGCGGATCCCATCACCGTGAACCATCATTAGCGACTTGGATCCAAGCCAAGGTGTTCAAAGAGAAAGTCGATCATGCTCATTTCTGGATTCGGCTTGAGGCCAACACTCGGTGCGATCGCGACGGTCTGCATTCCAACCTCATCTGCCCGCTTCTTTAAACATGCTACGTGTGCTGGATGATGATTGAAATGGTTTTGGTCATTCATCGCAATCGGTCCTCCTCGCATTGTATTCTTCATCCAGATCGGTGGATCGTCCGCTGACATCCACGCCAGCATGTCGCGCTCTTTTCGGATTGCTTTCCCCTTTTCCGAGTTCAGTTCGTCAAGCGACTGAACTCCGTAGGCGACCAGAATATCCGGCTCACGCCTTTTCTCTATCTCAGGAGTCCACGGTTGCTTTAACGGCAGGAGTTCTTTCCATTGAAGCACATCGTAGGTCGCCTGTGTTCCCATCAGGCCCCCCGCGACGACCCGGGACGACTCACGCTGCACCGGGTCCGTACTATTTGGATCGGCCATGTCGTCGTGACACGCCAGCCAGAGTGTCGTGCCCGCACCAGCTGACCTGCCGAAAGCCGCCACCCGCTCCTTGTCAATATTCCATTCTTTTGCTTGGTGGCGGATGAACTGAATTGCCCGCTTGCTATCGTGAAGGCAGGCAAGAATCCCGCGTGGATCCTCGTCACGGAACCGATAGTTGATCGAGGCGAACGAGACACCATTTTCAAGGCATGCCTGAAGTTCCGCGCAACCGTGGAATCTTGACTTATCACCGCTCTTAAACCCACCCCCATGAATAGCAACAACGATGGGCGTCGGCTTTTCCGCGTCTGCGATCCAAACATCCATCACGGCATTTTCATGATCGCCATATTGCAGATCGGCGTGAGTCGGAGCAGGGCCTTTCGGTTTAGTTTGAGTTGGTGTTACCCCTTGCTCTTTCCTTTTTTTAGCTTTTTCGAGACGCTCGCGCAGCGGTGCGATTTCCTCGGGAGATAGTTTTCCATCGCCGTCGCGATCCACTTGAGGGAATCGCTTCAAGAGTCGGCTCATTTGTTGCGGCGTAAGGTTCTGAGCAGTTGCGAACTGTGGCACAACAAAAAAAGCAGACAAAATAGTAAGCGTTGTCCAAAATGGCTGTCGCATCGTGACTCCTTCTTTCTCTCTCGGAATTAATTGGCCTACAGAACCAAGTACAGATCCAACCAGAATCAGACAAAGATTATGGAATAAATGCCCAAACAGTCTCTCACCATTGATGACCGCAATACCTCACGAGCGGCGAATGTTTGGCTCTATTAGTGCATTAGGATTCCTAAACTCTGCTTCTGCGGCTATTTTTCATTCGCTGAGCCAAACGTCGGCGGTTGAATTTTGAATCGGCCGCTTTTGGTTCGAGCGTAGGCTTGATCCTCGGTTTGTTTGCCGTACTTTACCGAGTCTACAATTTCATTTCCATCTTGATCACGACCAACCAACCAAATAGTTTCCCCGGATTGCGACAGCTTAAACGAAGCAAAATTACCTGTGGCGTTTTTTGTACCATCAGCCCAGACAATTAAAAAATCACCCGCAGCAATGGTTGAGCCGTCCACAGGAAATGACCATTTCCGTAAGTCCTTTTTATCATCTGTTAAATACATCCCACTCAAATCAACCTCTTTGCCTGAGATGTTTTTAATTTCAATCCAATCCGCGTACTGCTCTTTACTGTTCTTCTTGAAACTCTGATTGGCAGCCATAATTTCGTTAATAACAACTAACGGCTTGCTCTGGCGTTGCGGGAATAGATCCAACTCGTTTGGTTTACCCTCTGCATACTGAGGGTAGAATGCAGTCGTCAGATATTCATCATCCGTACGCGCTTCGCAATAATAATAAAACTTGTCGCCAATTGGCAACGACTCTGTTTCAACCGTGTAAACACTCTCTCCAGATGATTTCATTTCCAAAGATTTAAATTTAGCCAAACGATCAGTCGCGTAATACAAAAACACTTGTTTTGGTTTGACCGACACCTCGGACAAAGCCACCGAAACGTTGACCGGAATCCCCGACCCAACAACCGCTCCGGTAACCGCTTTGACTGACTTGAACTCTGGACATTTCTGAGACAGCTCAGGAACTGAATCGAGATAAGCCTTGCGACCTTTAAAAAACGCCTGAAGTCCAGGCGACTGACCGCGTCCCTGACTCGAACTCATCCCAACGCCAGCTTCGAACGCCTCCCAACTGGTTAATTTTCGCGTGTCCATTTTTATCTCATCCGAAATTAATTTCCGATAAGATTCGATCAAAGGGGCAACTGTATTCCAGTCACACCAATCTCGATAAATCGTTCTCACGTGAGCTACGTACCGCGCCTTTAATTGCGGATTTTCGAGCAGACGATTTATAAACGGGGCAAGCGGCTGATCGATTCCCGCGAATATATCTAAGTCAAAGGGCTTCAATTGCGGGCCGCCACCTCCGTTTTGCGGAGGAGGTCCACCCTGAGGAGGTCCGCCACCAAATAAACCACCGAGCAAACCTCCAACACCCGGTCCGGGCCTTCCTGGACCTCCACCGAATCCCGGTCCATGATTCGCTTGAGCACGAAATGTCTCGTTATTGTCGTAGGGTAGGATATGGAATCGGTCAAATTTTGGTTCCTGATAAATTGAATAATCAGCGCCTCGCTGATAGTAACCATCCATA
>JAAEMV010000282.1 GCA_024225195.1 Planctomycetaceae bacterium
AAAATACATTGCAATTTTTATTGGAATAGACGAGCCGCTCACGACGCCCGCCTTCTAAAGATCCTCTCCATCGAAGTAGCCAAATTGGAATCAGTTTCCCACCTGCTAGCTTGTAAAAGCGGTTGCTTGGGGCTGATTGGATTGCAATGTTCGAGCATCGGAACAGGTAAAACGCAGCATTTTACTGCTTTACGTCTCGCCAAAACGGGTTGAGGAATGAGCGAACGATTAGTTTGGTAAAGTTTGCGGATTATCGCAAGTTTGCCGAATGTAGCGACGATAAATACTTTTGTTGGTTCCGAGATGATTCAACTGCGCCTTTTGTGCAGCGGGTCATCGAAGGACAGAACCGGGGGGTTCGATGGCAGACCGAAGTAGTTTGCCAAAAGCGTATTCGTGGCTTGCTGCGAGCCACGAAGCGTTTTTTTTCGAACAAACATCAGGATCGTTCCGATGAGTTTCAGCCCCTCGAAAATCTTATTCTGCTCCGTTTTGGTCGCGTTTGTTGTCTCGGGATGCACGCCGACCAAGCCCATCTATTTTAATGATGTTGGGGATCTCTCGCATTACGTGGAGCAGGCGACCACCGTTGAGTACCCCGACGTGGCAGTACCAACGCTCGATGAAGTGACTCAGGCCCATCGACCAATTACGGTGATGGACCCCGATTTTGATTCTTACGAAGATATTTCACTTGAAGACGCTGTCGCTTATTCGTTGGCCAACTCAAAAGTAGTTCGAGGCTACGGCACACCCGCGTTGCAATCGACACGAGTCTTGCCTGGTCAGGATAGTTTGGCGGTCAACCCTGGCGTGGCGGCAACTTCCTATGATATTGCGATCCGCGAAACAGAACCGGGGTTCATTGGACAGCCTGGGCAAATTGGCAATCCATCGAGTCTGTCAACCAACGGCGGGTTAGATGTCAATCAAGGTGTCGAAGCGGCACTTGCTGATTTTGATGCACAGCTGACCGGCAGCATTAATTACGCCAAGTCAGATATTCCGAGGAACAGCATTCCAACGAGTCCGCTCAATGATCCCATCTTTCAGCAAGATCAGGTGTCATGGCAATCTGAAATTGGGAAAAAGACCGCCGGCGGAACCCAGGTCTTTTTTCGCAACGTCAATCAGTACACGGCTAATAACAACCCGTTGGCTGGAGGGGGCGGCGGTGGACTTCAGGTTCTCGATAGTTTCTATCAGACCAGTTTCGAAGCGGAAATTCGCCAACCGTTGCTTCGTGGACGAGGTGCATTCATCAATCGAATGCCGATCGTAATTTCCAGGATTGGGACTGATCAGCAAATTGCTAATTTAGAGTCAACGCTACAAAACAAAGTAACTAATATCGAAATTCGTTATTGGGAACTTTATTGTGCCTACCGAAGATTCGAAGCTGCAAAGACCGGTCGCAAGGCGGCTTTGGAGACCTGGAGAATCGTCAAGGATCAATTCGACGAAGGTTCAGAAGTTAACATTCAGCAGGTGGCTCAAGCGAGCGGCCAGTACCACTTGTTTGATTCCCAGGTCATTGACAGTTTTAACAACCTTCTCAATGTTGAAGGTCAGCTTAGGTATTTACTTGGCTGGGCTTCGACTGACGGTCGATTTTTGCGGCCGACTGATGAGCCTGTGATGGCACCGATCGAATTCGATTGGGAAGCTTCTTTGGCTGAGGCGTTGACCTATCGTCCTGAACTGCGTCAGGAACGATGGGAAGTCAAAAAGAAAGAACTTGCATTAGCCTATTCTAAAAACAGTTTGCTGCCTGAACTGAACGTCTCGATGGTTTATCGATGGCTTGGTTTGGGGAACCAGTTTGGTGTTAACTCAAGTAATAGTCAGCCATTCCCAAGTGCTGATAGCGGGGCTTTGAATGAGCTCTATGGTGGTAATTTTCAGGAAGTCCAATTCGGTGGAACGTTCGCGATGCCAGTCGGTTATCGCAGAGAGTTGGCCAATGTTCGCAACGCTCAGTTAAAATTGGCCCGAGAGATTGCCCGTGTTGAAGATATGGAATTGGATGTCACCAAGGAGCTTAGTGAGGCGATGCGGGCTCTGGCAGCTAATCAAATGGTGATGCAGGCTTCCTTTAATCAGTGGAAAGACACGACAGTTGAAGAGGCTCACTTTATTCGATTGCAGGACGCGGGAGTAGAAACGCTGGACGTAGCCTTAGAGGCTCAGCGTCGGCGGGCTCAAGCTGAAGACACGTTCTACACAGCACTTTGTGAGTACAACAAAGTGATAGCTCTGATTCATCGTCGCAAGGGAACGATCCTTGCCTACAGCGGAATTAGTTTCAGCGAAGGGCCTTGGCCTGGGAAGGCGTACAGCGACGCTGATGAGCACGCTCGAAGACGAGGGGCAAGCCGACAAATCGATTACGGTTGGACTCGTCCCCAGGTCATCAGTCGAGGCGAAGACTGGCCGACATCGGATAACATCGGAGGGTCTCCGAAGGTTGGGGCAAGCAAAAACAGCAGTGCTGAAGGTGGGGTGCAAAGCACCACCAACATGAATTCACTCAATGAATCAAGTTTTGACGACGCAGCTTTTGATGAAGTGCAGTTTGAGAGTGAGTTCCCTTTGTTTGAGCAATCAGAGCCGCGGTATCGGATTCCTGATCAGGGATCCAATGCGGGAATTCAGAAGTACCAGCGAGTTTCTGAGGCATCGTCTTCACGGGAAGCCGTGGTCGAGACTCAAAAAGTAAAACAGGTTGGGTATCAAGAGGAGATTCCAATTGTTCAAGCGGACAATTGGAGAGAAGAGTTGGGAGCGATTGGAATGAAGAGGCTTCGGTCGGGTAAATCAGGTGGAAGTCAGCCAGTGGTTGACACTACACCTCGCCCGTCCAAACGGTTGGTGAAGCCGGCTCCGAATACGTTGAAGCTAAATGCATCAACGGAATCGGCAGCAAATAGCAACCGGTTGAACTGGGAGAAGTTTGGCTTCGATCGCCCAGAGGCTATGTCTCAGCGGTCGACTGCCAAGATCAAATTAAATTGAGTTGATCCGGGTTTTGAGTTTCGTTTAAATTTTTAATTTTATTCAATTGAAAATTAGCAGTCCGCCAGATAGATACAGAGTAATTTTATGAAACGCTCAATTTTGATAATCTTCGTGGCCACTTTGAGTGTGGGCAGCCTGGGTTGTAGTATGTGTTGCGGACCATTTGATTACGATTACCCGGTCTACGGTGGAAAATTTGAGCGGGTTAATTCGAGTTATGGTCGAGTTGGCTCAATTTTTTCGGATCCAAATGCACCAGACGACGGTCCGAGTCCGGATTCGAATCTTGAAGCACAGCCGAGCAATGATAAAGGGCGTCGCATCGAAGAGTTGCCGCCTCCAAAGGAACTACTTGAATCCTTTCGTGAAAAGCAGACCAGTGCCGAGATGAGCGATATTGATATCGAAGAGTTTTGGGTTGCTGAGCCTTTGCGGTCTGAAAAGTGAACCACTCGCTTCTGTAGTTGCACCGCTGGGCATTGGCTAGGTTGCTGCTAAAAAGTCGGCATCTAGGTAAGTCGACTCCCATTAAGTCGGTTCCTAATAAGTCGGCATGTCTGCAAAGCTATTGGCAATTACAGTTTTTTTATTGCTGGTTGAAGCGGCAGGCTGAACGTCATCCTTTCACGCGTCTAACTTCTTATGGCATCTAATTAGTCTTCCTTGCCGAGGATTATTTTAAGGCAGCATTTTCGTTTTGCTGCTTTTTGCGCAATTGGATTGTTGTGCTAGGGAGTGTTCTGCATCAGGAATCTGTGCTTCATTCATTGGCTAAAATTTGTTGTAACTCTTTCGGGGAGAGCTTAAGATGCGAGCAGCCATCTGAGGTTCCCAATTCGAATTGCAACGAAGATTGTGTGATATATGTTTGGACGCGACTATTGTGTGCTGATGCTGATTGTTGCAGTGGTTTTGCTGGGGAGTGATATCTCATCCAGTGCGGCATGCCTGCAGGCTGAAAAGGAAATTAAAACGAAACCCAACATCCTCTTTATTGCGATCGATGATCAAAATGATTGGATTGGCTGTCTGGATGGGCACCCCCAGGTCAAGACACCAAATATCGACCGATTGGCGGAGCGGGGAACTTTGTTTTCCAATGCTCATTGTCAGTCTCCGTTGTGCAATCCGTCGCGAACGAGCTTGATGACGGGGCTTCGTCCGTCCTCGACTGGAATCTATGGGTTGGCTCCTTGGATAAAGAGCTTGCCCGAATTTAGGGACTGCGAAACGCTTCCTCAGTATTTTTCGAATCAGGGCTATACGACTTACACGACGGGAAAGATTTATCACGGAGGGAATGGCAGAAAGAAGACGGATACGGAATTTGATGTTATTGGTACAGCGTCCAGTGTCGGCGCGCGACCGAAAGCCAAACTGGTTAACACTCCTTCTGGGCACAGGCTTGTCGACTGGGGGGTGTTCCCGCACGAAGACGAGGACAAAGGGGACTGGAAGGTAGCGGACTGGGCGATCAAGACGTTGGAAGGGCCACTCGCGGAAAACAAGGATGACGCCTTCTTCCTCTCAGTCGGTTTCTTTCTCCCCCATGTTCCTTGTTACGCGACGCAAAAGTGGTTCGACCTTTATCCCGAAGATGGTTTAGTTTTACCGCCGATTAAATTGGGGGATCGTCAGGATACGCCCGATTTTTCATGGTATCTCCACTGGAAATTACCTGAGCCAAGATTGAAATTTTTAACGGAATCCAATCAACTGGCAAACCTTACCCGTTCGTATCTGGCGAGCACGAGTTTTGTCGATAGCCAGGTCGGGCGTGTATTGTCTGCGTTGAAGAAGAGCGGTCGAGCTGAGAATACGATCGTGGTTTTGTGGTCGGATCACGGATTTCATCTCGGGGAAAAAGAAATCACCGGTAAAAATACGCTGTGGGAGGAATCGACAAGAGTCCCGTTGATATTCGCGGGCCCCGGCGTTTCCAAAGGAGCTAACTGTCGAGAACCGGTGGAGTTGCTGGACATCTACCCTACCCTTTTGGAGCTTTGTGAATTTCCAGAAAAGCGATCACTTGAAGGACATAGTCTTGTCCCGCAGCTTGCCGATCGGAATCAGAAGCGAGACTTTCCTGCGATAACCACCCATAACCATGACAACCATTCGGTTAGATCAGTGCGTTATCGTTTTATTCAGTACGCTGATGGCTCTGAGGAGTTTTATGATCTCCAGTCTGACCCGAATGAATGGGTTAATTTGGCGGGTCGCAGCGAACTGAGTTCGTTGATTGAGAGCCATCGTAAATTTCTTCCGGAGAATAATCGCCGTCCCGCTCCCGGTAGTGCAAAGCGAATTCTGGAGCGGATCAATGGTAAAATCATTTGGGAAGGTGAGGAGATACAGCCGGGGGCTCCCGTTCCCGAGCTTTGAGAAAACGCGGAATCGGAGGGTTTGCTTTATTCGTTAACGAGCAGGTTGACGATTCGGCAGGCATGCCCTTTGCTGCGAGAATCTTTCGTCGGGGCAATTCGGACAACGAGTTGATGTGCACCCTCTGAGAGTTCACTCTCGAGTACGTGAACCCAAGGGATATGAAGGCCGCGGCTCCAACGAGTAAACAGGTTCAGTGGCTTGAATTCCGAGTTATCAATTGAGTATTCAATGGTGCCTGCATCGGGGCCAGCTGCCAGAAATAGCCCGACGGCACGTCCCTTGAAATCCAGCGAGAATTGATCGCCGGGTTCGGTTCCGACCAGCATGGGGACATTATGGAAACCGGCTCTGACGCTGCCACCAATCTTGTCGGCACGGGGATCACACGACTCGTCGATGTTGAATCCAGTTAGTTCCTTGGCGTTCTTTAGGGAAACCATTTTGCCGCGATCGTAACTGTACTGATCGATTGGCTCGGGAAGCGAATGGGGGACGGGTTGCTGGTTAGCGTTTCGAGGTTCCGCCCACGCTTCATTTAGCATTCGTCGAATCGAGGATGCATAGACGGTGTGTCCAAACGGCGAGGGATGGCAATTCTTGAAATCGTTTTTCCAATCAAATTGTTTGCTGTCCATTCGCTCCGTAATTTCACGCGCCAAATGTAACGAAGGAACGTTATAGTGCTCGGCAATTTGCTCATGTTGCTGGATGACTTCAGGAGTAACGCCACGACGATAGTTTGCCACATGTTGGGGATCAACGAAGTGCATCATCACAATGTCGATGTTAGGATTTTGGACCCGTGCGTGGCGGATGATTCCTTCCATCCCTCTGGTCATTTCGATGGTTTTCCTTGAGTTATGCAAGTCGTTCACGGCGGCTTCTTCGAATAGTAAATCGACGTCTCCGTTGGCGAAAACGTCTCTCATCAGTCGGAACGAACCCGGGACGGAACCGGTCGATGAGATACCTGCATCAATGAATTCAAACTTTGTTTTTGGGAATTTTTGTTGAAGGTAATTGCAAACGAGATCGCGCCAGCCATTCATAGTGGTGATGGAGCCGCCGAGAAAAACGACGCGGCCTGTTTTTTGACTCTCAAATTTTTCGCGGCAATTATTGAGTGATCCACGGATTTCGAAATAGTCCTTTGATTTTGGGAGCGTCGATCCAAACCGTTCCATGAAGTCAGCTGCTCGAATGGGTTCGGGGTGGCTGAAGTGGTGTCCACCTGATTTTTGAGTGCCTTTTTCGACTTTGATTATATCGATAGTACCTCCCAGCTCTCGATAACGCTTTGCCAAGACAAATGTGTTCTCACTGGGCGGAACGATAACGTCATTCATCGAAACAATGTGTAAAATCGGAATGTCGTTTTGGGCGATCGGAGCAAGGATGTCGATTGGGTTTTGCTTAAACTCTTTTGCAGTTTCTTCGGTAAGGCCGTATTCAGACAGACAGGTTTGCCACGTCGGGGCATGTCCCCTGCCCTTTCCTTTACCACCCGGCCAACTTGAAATATCACCGACGGGAGTGTCGCAGTAAATACAAGCGACGCGTTCAGGCCATCGCGATGCAAATTGGTAAACGAATAACCCTCCTCTGCTAACGCCCTCGAGAACGCATTCTTTGGCTAGTCCATTGGTTGTTAAATGTTGGTAAAAGTTGTTCCAGGCTTTCATCGCTCTGGGACTGCCGAGCAAGCCATTGGTATTGATGTGGGCGATGTGAAAGCCGCGGGCCAAAAGAATTAGGTCGGCCTCGGCATGAAACCCCGGGAATCTGGCTCGCCAGACCCATGGATTTCCCGGGGCGGGCGTTTTAGGAGAGACAACATAGGCATCTCGGTTTTCGAACTTAAAATCAGTCTTGTTGAATCCATTCCACTCGCTGACTTTGCCTTCCCAGACTGGAGCAACGAGGCGTTTTTCTTCGATTTGTGCGAAGCAGGACTGTGGCGTCGTCAGTCCCAAAAACAGAACCACAGAAACCGCGATCGTAATGCGTTTGATAAAATTCGATTTCATATTTACCGACTCGATTTGTTTTATTTAGAGGGGGAAGTTGTGGTTTGGGGGGCGAAAACAATATTTTAGTTGAATCAAATGGTGCCGTGCAATGGAAGCAGTTCTTGGGATTCCGTTCCGTAGAACTTAATCGTCAAGAATCTTTTTTGCTTTTTGAAGGAATTCAATTTCTTGCTTGAGGCCGTGCCTGTGAGAAAAGCTGATTAAATTGTCGATTCGTTTGACCGGATCTGCTTGAGTCGCAAAGATGATTTTTGCGTGGCATTCAGGGCACAGATGGACCGGTTGGCTGTCGGATTCCTGGAGGCTGTTGCTGCCCTGCATATTACAAGCATATCGCGTGCAGTGTTTGATCGAGAACATGTGCCCCGTCTCGTGAGTGGCCAGTTTGCACGTCCGCTCAAGGCAGCGACGAAATGATTCGGGGTCGCTGGCAGGATCGCCGAATCGAGACAAGGACCAAACTCCGACTCGTTCTCGGAAAGACGCGTAGCCAAACACAAAATTCCAGCCATCTCCTGGCCACAAATCGGATGCCGTGAAGGCAATTAAGGCAAACGCATTTGGAGGTAGTTTGGGAGCCAGTTGTTTCTCCAGCAAGTGGGAAGTCAATAACTGGTGGTTGCCCTGTGTCGGATGAATTCTTTTTGCCGTCGCCGGGATCTCGTCTTCAGATTGAGGGTCGAGTATCTTTACGGGGCAGCTGAAATAAATGGACAGGTATTCCGAACTGAGTTTAATGATCTCTTGCTGGCTTGGATTGAAATTACCAATTGGCTGAACGTAGAGCGTGTGTCTGGCGGGTGTGAGGGTCAGTGGGCGACTGCGGAGGTATTCCGAAAATGACTGACCAGATTCTTTTTGCTGGGCCAGCCACTGACCTGGTTGAGGTTCACCGAGCAACTCATTGATTGGCTTAAGCTGTTTTATTGTCTTTTTTAACGCAGGAACGCTCAGCGGACGAAACTGCCGCGACGATTGCTGCTGGCAAACGCCGAGTGAAAACGAAGTGCTTACGAGCCAGATTAACGACACGCAGCATAATGGGAGAATGAGCTTGAGCTGAAGGAAGAAGGGCTGCATGTTTTCTCGATTGCTAAAATCAGAAAATAGGCGAATCTCCGTTTGAACCGGCCCCTGCCGGATTCAAGTAAATTAGAGGTGTTTTTTATCTTAGCAAATCGCTCGACTAACGTCGAAAATAGCCCTTCGGCTTCTTTCTTCCGGGCAAAAAAAAACACCGTGGGCAACAGCCAACGGTGTTTTGTAATCTTAATTCAATCAGAATTAGGCGTTTTGCAACGCTTCTTTCATTTTTCGTCGTTCATCAATGATGTCTTCTTGAACGTTACGCGGTACCGGTCGGTACCCTCGCAATTCCATCGTGAACGTCGCTTGTCCCTGTGACATGGAACGCAGATCAGTCGCGTATCCAAAGGTCTCGCTCAGAGGAATTTCGCAGCAAATCAATACTGAACCATCAGGTTTAATATCAGTCGATTCCATGATGCCTCGACGG
>JAAEMV010000283.1 GCA_024225195.1 Planctomycetaceae bacterium
GAATCCAGTCAGCCCGACTTTCTTTCAGTCGAGAAAACCCAGAGTTTTCAACCGTTTGATGCTCAAGCGTGCGACGCTGGTTACCGCCGCTGATTGCTTCCAGTCAGGAGGTAAATATCGCCCGTAAAGTATTTGAATCGGCGATTAAAAACAGTGTTAGCTAATCGGCTCTGATTTTTGATGTTATTTCGTTCTAGCTGGTTTCAAAATTCGCATAACAGCGAGGGTTTTCTGAAAACCTTTTTGATGCGGTTACAGAAATTTCCCGGGGAACGCTGACAGGTGGGTAATTCTGTCCAAAGAGAGAGTCAGAAAACTGAATTTGGAAAATTAAACGGTCGCGTTCTAGGAGTGGTTTTCCTTTGTGAAATCCGCGTGTGTCGACTGCGAGTAGAGTCCCTGTCGGCCCAGTCAGTTCGACTAATTCATTGGGTGCGTAATGTTCGAGGATTTCCCCATCCGTCAGCCTCTGATCTTTCAATAGCGCAACCGGTTTTCGTGTGTGTGACCCCCGAACATAACAGTGAGGGCCATTGTTCGTATCGACGTCAGTCAGGTAAATGAAAAATTTGATGAATTTAAAGCGATCCATGTCGAAGTGATAAAGTTGAGCGGCTCTCGACTGTAATGCAGTGTCGCCGGGAGCGCTCCACCACATTGATAGGAGATCGAGTACGGGGTTAAATCCAAGATATTCAGCAGCGACAGCGTGTAAGTAAGGGTCAGTGCAGAGTTGCTGGATGGATTCATCTTCAAATAATGTGGACGAGTTGAATTGATGCCTGACTGATTTCGGGTTGGCTCTATCAAAACGTGTCTCCGCAGGGGGAGATGATTCCAGAGAAACAGAGGTGCCAGTGCTTTTCAATGAGAAGTCAAGAAGGTGGTCGCATAGTTCACGGGGAATCTGTCTTGGGAATTTATAGAACCCGTCTTTCTTCAGGCATGCACCGATCTGCTTGACTTCCAGATTCGTTGCGTCACCGAAGAGACTTTCTGGCAGGCTCGCAGTGCGTTTGCGGTGGATTGTCTTGCACAAAAGGCCCACGGCATCATTGAATCGGCCATTGGTAGTTCGGTACAGTCGCCGCATGCTCAAATAGGCCGTTTCCGGCGTGGCACCATCGCGTTTGAATTCTCGATAACCAGAGAGCACCGATGAAGTGTCGCTGATAAATTCTCGGGTAGAAAGTTGTGTGCGTTTGGCCCACCGGCTCATCTTACTCAAAGGATTACTAACTTTCTTTTTAAAAAGGGGTGGAAACAAGACGTTCGCTAAACCGACGCACGATGACACGCTTGGAAAAAATCCATGATTTGGTTTACTTTTTTTGGCTTGACATGCCGTCCATCTTCACGAAACGTGGTCGGATCAGAGAGACACATTTCATAAGAAGGGAAGTAGGTGGCGTTTTCGAATTCGTTGTCGATGCGACCTGCGACCGATCTCAGAATCGACTTGCTCTCAATGTTAGCGACATAGGCCTCCAGCGGCCTAAAGGTTCGTCCAAGTGGAACCGGTGAAACGGAAATTAGAATCTGCTTCTTTCCAAATTCTTGATTTATTATTTCAATGGTGCGCTGAAGATTAAAGAGATTTTGCTCGTACGAAGAGGCGACGAATTCAGTTTCGTCCCCCCCAGCTCCATGGCAATAACCTGGCTCGCAACAAGAAAAAAGACCATTGTCTTTTTTTTGCCACACTTCGGTCAGCCCGAGGGTGAAGACAATTAGATTTGCGGCTTCGAGTGAGGCCTTGATCTCTTCGTCAATTAAGATTGTGATCCGATTCAAAGCTTCTGGCGTTTCGGCAAAAATTCGTCTTCGGTAAGGGCATTGGTAAAGTGTTTCTCCGCCGATCTCAACTTGCCAAAAATCATTTGGCGATTGCGTCCACCCTCCCACTGATTTTTCAATTTCTTGGCGAATTGAAAAAGTGTTATAGAATTGAAGATTGCTGGTGCCATCCCACTCTCCCCACGAGCTAATCTCTTTTGAGCGGTCGTGAAAGAAAGGCAACGCAACGGCTGGGACTTGAGGGCGGGTGTCAGCGAGCTGATGCGTGTGAAGGTAGGCACGAATTTCGTTGGCGAAACAGGAGCCCATGGTGAAGACGGTGTCGCCGTCGCGCAGAAGTGTCTTTTTTGGGTTTCGAAATTCCCCACTGGAGACAAAGTCTCGATAGTATTCGTTGGGAACACCGGTCGAATATCGCACTGGCTGGGGAACGCCAACTTCTGGGCGGTTAGCCTGCGCGATGTTTTTGAACATTCTGAGCATTTATGATCCAATTTCCTCTGCTTGGCTCGCGAAAATTCATCAAACAAAAAGTGACTTCTTGTTTATATGGTTTTGGCGTTGTTTTACCAAGATTGATTCTTTTCTCGTTTTAAAGTGAAACCAATTGGCAAAACCAATTGGCAAAACCAATTGGAGGATTAAAAGTGAATGCTAAACGGAAAAAGCATGTTGCGGGCAATATATGTATTTGGTTTGAAATCACGAGAATGCGGGTACAATTGAGTCGAAATATCTGTTTTTGTGGGGCACTCGATCATGACACCAAAGCAAAAGCAATTCTGCCAAGAATACATGGTCGATCTTAATGGTTCGAGAGCGGCTATGCGGGTTGGTTATAGTTCGAAATCAGCGAACCGGGCTGCCTCTAACCTACTGTCAAAGATAGACCTTCAAACTGAAATTCAGACACTGAGGAAAGCCTAGGAAAAGAGAACTCAGGTCAATGCCGACTGGGTGTTAAACCAATTGCGGGAACTGGCACTCAATGCCTGTGGTTCGGTTAAGGTCTCGGCGCTGGACAAGATTGCCAAGCATCTTGGAATGTATGACTCCCCTGCTCCAGTTTAAAGTGAAAGCGAGTCCCAAGTTGTGCTTTACTGGCCTGAGAACGGGCGGGACTAGTTTGGAAAGCGAGTGAAAGTCTTTACTCCTCAATACTCCTTAACTCAGTAATACTCTTCTTTTTTGTGTGTAGCACAGTTGTCCTTACTGCGTTGATTCTCGTATGACCGCGGTATTGCTTGATGCGTCAATCAGCGTGGTGACTCTGGGGGTGTAGAAGTCGCTGGTTCGAATCCAGTCAGCCCGACTACAAAAGCCTCGGGAGACATTGGTTCCC
>JAAEMV010000284.1 GCA_024225195.1 Planctomycetaceae bacterium
GAAACGCCAATCAGCACAGGAACCTTTATGGGAGCGAGGGGCCAAGTAATAACGACTCGAAATGATGATGGGACCTACGAGCATATGATTGAACTGATGGACTAAAGTTCGTAAGGGTGTCGTTGCATGATTCGCTAATGCTTCGAGATCCCTTGATTACGCAGGACTCATTACCAGCTAACTAAAATTCGTTTTATCGCCGAAACCTTTTCCTCTAGGGGGTGTTTAGTTTTTGAAGGCTTGCCTGCGATCAATTCTTAAAGGCGATTCCATGAACGAAACTCCTGCAACCAAGGTATTACCCCAACGCCGTTGGTTTCAACTCCGCCTGCGGACTTTGCTCGTTTTGGTCACGCTCGTTTCGTTACTACTCGGATGGATTAGTTGGGAGCAGGAGCAACGTCGGCAAGAACAGACAACGATCGCCTGGGTGGAGGAGATGGGTGGTACGGTTTCTTTTGAGTTGCAAATCAACAGTGGTCTGGAAACGAGCGGGTGGAAAAAAACAAAAGATGCCTGGTTCGGAAAAAGAGTAGCCGAGGTTAACCTAACACTTTCTGACCAAATACTTTTTGAACCTTGGTTTCCAGAAGAATTATCTGAGGCAAGTATTTTTGTAAGTACACTTAATTCGCTTCGTTTTCCTGATGCCTCACGCGGCAGTAGACCACGCGGCCTTAGACCACGCGGCAGTAGACCACCCGAGCAGCAAGCTTTTATCAAAGCTCTACAGCAACGAGCAGCTCTACAGCAACGAGCAGCTCAGCAATCGGGTAGTACACGCGGCGGTAGTACACGCGGCGGTAGTACACGCGGCGGTGGCTCCTCCGTAACGGCGCCAAACCGAACGCTTCGGGTAAACGCTAAGAAACTAAAAGATAAAGATCGCGAGAAAACGAAGGTTAGTGACCTATCTCCGTTGGCAGTTCTGCAGAACCTTAGATTTCTTGATCTCAATTATAATGAGGTAAGTGACCTCTCACCTCTAGCTGGACTGCAGAACCTCGGAAAGCTATGCCTTGATGGAACCAAAATCAGCGACCTAACTCCTCTGGCGGGTCTGGAGAACCTCGAAGCTCTAAGTCTCATCGAAACCGAGGTGCATGACCTATCTCCTCTGGCAGATCTGAAGAACCTAAAAGAACTTCGGCTCTCCGGAACCAAAGTCAGCGACCTAACTCCTCTGGCAGGTCTAGAGAACCTCGAAGCTCTAAGTCTCATCAAAACCGAGGTGCATGACCTAGCTCCTCTGGCAGATCTGAAGAACCTGAAAAAACTTTGGCTCTCCGGAACCAAAGTCAGCGACCTAACTCTTCTGGAAGGTTTGAAGAACCTTGAAGTGCTTGATCTCAGAGGAACCGGGGTGGGGTATTTATCTCCTCTGGCAGACCTGAAGCGACTCAAATATCTCGATCTCTACGAAACGAAGGTCACTAGAGAACGGATTGACGAACTCGAGCTTGCAATTCCAACTTGCTTGATCCTCACTGACCTGGCAACTGACCCGGCGACTGACCCGCACGCGATACGCACCATAGGACCAACCACTCCCCGGTACCCCATAATGCCCACCGTCCCTCCGGATTACTTCCATGAGTAAGCCCTCTAGTGCGAGGTATCTAGATCTTTGGAAATGGCTAAGAAGAAGTTGTATGATTCGCTAATGCTTCGAGATCCCTCGACCACGCAGGACTCATTACCATCTAACTCAAATTCGTTTTAGCGCCGAAACTTATTCCTCTGGGGCGTGTTTAGTTTTTGAAGGTTTGCCTGCGATCAATTCTTAAAGGCGATTCGATGAACGAAACTCCAGCAACCAAGGTATTACCCCAACGCCGTTGGTTTCAACTCCGCCTGCGGACTTTGCTCGTTTTGGTCACGCTCGTTTCGATGCTACTTGGATGGATTAGTTGGGAGCAGGAGCGACGTCGGCAAGAACAGACAACGATCGCCTGGGTGGAGGAGGTGGGGGGGCACCGAAATCTTGGTTTTTGGGGAATTAGCTGGTGGAATAGGAAGGTGGTAGCAACCACTGACAAATTTTTTGGAGAACTATTGCGAGAGATTCGGCTTACCGAAACTAAAGTCACTGACCTATCTCCTCTGGCCGGTCTAAAGAACCTTGAATTCCTTCACCTCGAAAAATTAAAGGTGGATGACCTATCTCCTCTTGCAGAATTGAAAAGCCTCAAATTCATTAACCTGTCAAACACGCTCGTAAGTGACCTTGCTCCTCTGGCCGGTCTGAAGAACCTTGAGGTACTTAGACTCAGTAATACTGCGGTGAGTGACCTAACCCCGCTGGCAGAGTTGAATAGACTCGAAGGCCTTAACCTGTATGCCACGACAGTGAGCGATAGCGATCTAATCATTTTGTCTGAACTGAGGAACTTAGATGTTCTTTGCTTAAACGGAACCGAAGTGAGTGATCTGTCTCCTCTGGCCGGTCTGAGCAACCTTGAAGTGCTTTACCTCGGCCAAACTAAAGTATTTGACCTGTCTTCTCTGGAAGGATTGAAGAATCTTGAAGTGCTTGATCTCAGGCGAACCGACGTGAGTGACCTATCTCCTCTGGCAGATTTGAAGCAACTTAGATGGCTTCATCTCGACGGAACGAAGGTGAACAACCTATCTCCTTTGGCATTGCTAAAGAACCTTGAAATCCTAACGCTCGACGGAACCGAAGTGAGGGACTTATCTCCTTTGGAGGGCATGAAGAACCTCGAACTTCTAAATTTAGAAAATACGCAAATAGGTGAAGAACAGATTGAGCAACTTCAGCTTGCACTTCCAAATTGCAAGATTTCCCGATAATCACCATGGGACGTTTCGCCAAGTGTCACGATCCTCGATATCACTCGACCAATCCCTCCAAAATCCTAATCGCGCCCCCCGCACCTTCGTATTGGTTCCATAAGTTAGCCCGAGGATGCGCGATACGAAAAATGGGTTTGAAGCTGGGTAGGACTAAATCTAAATCTTATTTAGTTCAAAATTATGAGACAATTTTTGTCTCAGCTACGCATTGATATTGAAGCCTTTTCCTTCGCTTGACTGACGTGCCGCGAGGGCTTAAAAATCCCTATTAGTCGTCGAGGTACTTTTGACGTAGGTCACGGCGGACCTGGCGACAATGATCATTAAAAGCCTGCGGCACATCGCCAGCATTCTCCCAGGGTAAAAACTCCAACTCGACCCGCGGGGGCAAGAGGCGGCGGGCTTTTTGGCGATCGCCCTGTGCAATGAAGTTATACCAGGGCCACTGAACCATTGTCACCTTGTCAAGCGTCTTAATTTTGGCCAGTTCCTGTAGCAGACCCGGCGACGGCGAGCCAAACAATCGGACCGATTCGAGCCGGGGGCATTGCTTGGCGGTTAGCGGAACTTTATCCTGAACCCCACAGTCAAATTGCAGGTGCTGCAAGTTCTTCAGTCGCTGCAGGAAAGAGAAGTCCTCGACCTTCAGGTTGACTGGAAGGACAAGCCGCTCCAAGTTCACCAATCGTTGAATCGGTCCGAGGTCAACTCGAGTTGGAAATAACTCGGTGGGTGCCTTTGAACGTGTTGGTAACGAAAATGCTGGTAACCAGGTATAGTCCAGGCTCAGATTTTTCAACGAGGTCATCTTTCCCACCTCGTCGATCTGCCACGGTTCGAATTGCGGTAGGAAAAGTGCCTCGATCTTGTCAGGTTTGATTTCCCTCGAGCCGTAAGCCCAGTGATGATTGATGCAATCTGTCGGAAAATTAAACGTCGGTGAAGATGAATCGATGGCTAACCTCACCCGGCGTAACGTCAACTGGCTAAGCCGATTCACCAAAAAAATCGAATCCCAGAACCGCTGACGACTTACCGGATCATGCTCGCCTCGGGTTAAGCTAAAAGGGCCAGCGCCTGCAATGCCGTCAATCTCAATACCGATTTCGGTATTTAACAACAATTCCCACCGCTGCTGATCGGTGAAAAATCCCGAGTTACAGGTGACCGTTACCTGGCTATCAGGGTACTGTTGGCCAATACGGACGATGTCCGAACCCAAGGAAGCAAATCGCTCGCTATGATCCATATCCCCGCCGCTTTGCCGAGAGATGTGTAAATCGACTGGAGTCGTACGGCCTAGCTGAAACAACGCCGAACAATCTTGCTGGCTCAACTTACAATCTGAAATAGAGAGTTGACCAACCGAACCGGCAGACAAGCACTCGATCACTCTGGCGACCTCACCAGGCCCAAAATCAGAAAGCCTGATTTGGCCGGCTTGAGTGACTTGCGGAGATTCCGAGCCGGGTACAACTGCCACTTTTTCGAACCAGGATCTGTCGGACCCCTGGACCAGATCGTGAAACTGCTTTCCCGTGATCGTTCCACCAGAAATGGCGACACGAAAACGTGGCGGCTTCTGCGACCGGCCTAACCGTGTTGTATCGATATGGGGTTGGATATTTTTGATCGTTAACCACAGCTGGTTGTTCTGTAATTCGGGTAACGTGTCAAAATAATCGGCTGGAGTATCGGGTGAAAAAACAACTTCCATGTCCACCCTTTCCACCATGAATCCACCTAGGGAAGAGCTCAGCCATCCGGGAATCGTGTCAAACCGCGTGTGGGTCCCAGGTATCGTGTCCAATTTACGAATGTCGCGCGCCACTTGCCATCGTTCCGACCCGTTCCAGAAAATCAAAGTGACCGGGTCCAACCAAAGGGTCAAAAACAGTAGCGCTGGCAACATGACGCTGGGTATGATGCCCCATACAGAGATCCATTGATGCGGTACAGCGTCACCTTGCTGTTCTGCCCCGGGATCGATCGCACGATCCTGCGCTTGGCGTAGTAACAACGCCATCATCAGAAACAGAAAACTGTAAATCAATGTAGAGTCAACCGCCAGTTCAACGTCGTCTGATGTTGAGAGTCCCATAACTGAGATTATCAGCAGCATGATTGCCAGAAGAAAAACCGCTACAAATCCTGACAACGCCCAACCACCGCGGATTTTCTGGATCAAACAAACGGGCAATGAAGCTAGCAGGATTGGGAGTAACAGCCAAACAGGAGGGAATGAAAAGAACGAGAGGCGACTCGAAAAAAACAATCCGTCGCCAACCTGGACAACCCGTAAAATTACCGAAATGGCAAACAGAACGACCGCGCCGACGATAACAGTCCGAGTTCGTTTAACCTTGATCCGCCCCTCCATTTTTCGGCCGAACAGGCCGATCCCCGCACTCACACCCCACGCTAACAAACCGGTCCAACTGACCAACCGGATCAACAGGCGATACTCGGCCACCGACGAATCAGTTCCGTTTGCGTATATCCCTCCATCCAGCAATCCTAAAAAACCAGAATAACCGATTAACGCGAGATAGCTGAACATGCCTACCAGAGCGAACTTCCATTGACGCCTCCAGGTTGTTTTCGACCAGGTCCCGATGACAGCCGTAAACGCCAGCCAGGTTGCCAGGTATGGCACCATGAACAGGAACCGGCCATCGTTGACGTCGGGAAGCCATCGCTCTATTGCCACTCTACATTGCCAGAGTAATGGCATTAACAGCATGGTCAGGTAGAGCAACAGCAGCGCAAACGCAACCGCATCGCAGCGGTTGGGAGTCAAGCATCGGTAGGCAAATTTCAACATCTCAACTTATTCAATAAAAGACATTCGGTTCAACAAAACAATCAGCTTGAATGTTACCGAAACCAAAAAAAATCCAAAAAAAGCACGACAGAGAATAGAAGTTTTTTACCGTGTATGACAGTTAGCGAGATTGTACTTGAACTTGCCTCTAAAACACGGGTGAAAGCAGCAAGTCAACAAAAGTTGACGCCAAATGCGACGCCATCTGACTTGGCTCTCTTGATTCAATCAAGCCTATCACCAAAACAAGTCCGGGAGTTAGTTAGACTGCTCTCTAATACTGCGAGTCTCTAAAACCAAATCTTCGTTATTATGGTGCTTGCCGTATAATTCC
>JAAEMV010000285.1 GCA_024225195.1 Planctomycetaceae bacterium
CGTGGCCTCAGTCACCAACTCCACTACCTTCACACCCATTTTCCGTTTCGCGCAACAGCGGGCTAGCCTATGGAACCAATCCGAAAGCACGGGGAGGAGTCGTTAGGATTCTAGGTGGAGGACTGAATTTGGCAACGCATCCCAACCAAGTGGTCATCAGAGTTGCCGAGAGGTTTATGCATGGACTGTGACTCTCCTTCAGCCTGTGGGACGAAGCCAAACTATTGCTTGTCTTACTTAAGCAATAAGAAGAAAACTCATAACCGCTGCCTCGAAACAACGGTAGTTGCGACGGGTTTGTTTTGTCATTTCGCTGATTAAAGAGGATTTCCGTGAATCACACGTATCCTGTTAACGCGCGAAGGTAATACTGGAAGCCTCCGATAAGCATTTCTCAAGCGACCCGGATACCACGAGAGAGCGGGACTAGACTTCTGAAACGTTTTTCGCTTTCGCCGCGAGAAATACCCAGTTTCGATAAAAAAACAACTAAGAATCCAAGCTTTCAAGTCATCGAACCAGTGTGTTTAGAGCCGATGCTTCGGAATCCGAGCAGAACGGTTCTTAATAAAAACCAGCCGCCAACAGCGGTCCTGATTTTGAAATCGGTGCACCAACCGGTTTCCGTTGATGGCATACACAATGACAAGCTCAGACGTAACAGTGGCTTTACCTCCGGCCCCCTCGGTTCCCCCCTTCGTTTGCAAGCCCCGCTCCCTTGGGAAACCGGGCGATAATGGAGCCGAGCTCTTCGGTGAGATCGGGATAGACGCTGGCCAGATCTAACTCTTCCTTGGCATCCGCCGTGATCAGGTAAAGTTCCCGGAAAGGGGGTCCACCGTTGACACGCTCCGTTTGGATCATTTTCCATTGTTTGTGAAAGATGGCGATAGATCTGGAGCCAATAATGACATCTCGATGCGGGACAATCTTTCTCGAGACCAGACCCTCCCAAAGATCCTCTCCATAAAAGGGTTTGGAGTTACGGGGTTTTACCCGCAGAGCCTTGACCAGAGTGGGAAAGAGATCGTGAGCCGTGATCAGCTGGTCCGATTTTTGACCGGTCGGCAGAACACCGGGCCAACGAATGACTGCGGGAACCCGAATACCACCTTCGTAAACACTCCCCTTTCCATTGGTAAGCGGTTCATTGCTGGCTCCACCCCGGGCCGCGCCGCCGTTGTCGCTCATGAACAAAACGATCGTATTCTCGCGCATTTTTTCTTCATCGATGACTTTCAGGATTTTGCCAATTTCCTCGTCCATGGCATCCACCATGGCCGCGAAGACGCGCCGGTTTTGATCTTCAAGGGTTGAGTAGCGATCGATGAACTCCTGAGGAGCCTGCAGCGGGGTGTGTGGCGCGTTGAAAGTGACATAGAGAAAGGTGGGTTTATTTTTGTCGCGTTCTTGCAAAAGGCGGACAGCTTCTTTACCAATGAGCTGCGTGGAATAGCCTTCCTCAGTAAGAGTCTTGCCGTTGCGTTGCCAATCCGGCAGAGACGTGTTTCCGGGCTGGGATCGCCCCGGACGTCGTCGCATGCCTCCCCCCCGCTGGTGCGAGTAGTAGTCGATGGAGCCACCGGTGTGACCGTAGAAACTGTCAAAGCCACGCTTATGGGGCAGGGCAGCTTCATTGGCGTTGCCCAGATGCCATTTTCCAGTCATCAGGGTCTGGTAGCCAGCCGCCTTGAGCGTTTGTGGCAACAAGTGTTCATCCAAGGGCAGCACGGCACTGCCACCAATTGGCCTTGTGATCCCCAACGAGTAAGGGGAACGGCCGGTGAGCAACGCGGTCCGTGTCGGACTGCAAAATGGGTAAACGTAGAATCGATCCAACTCGATTCCCTGCTGCGTGAGCTGGTCGATATTCGGGGTTCGGATCTCGCTCCCATGATAACCGACATCGTTCCAGCCGAGATCATCAGCAACAAAAATGACTAGGTTAGGGTGCTTCAAGGGATCCTGGGCCTTAACGCGGGTAGTGGCGACGGCGGAGAGAAACGGAACTACGGCAAGGAACAGGCAGCATCTTGTTAGATTCAGCGATTTCATGAATTCATTCCTGTTAAGTGGGAGGCTATCGCCTAATAGGTATTTTGATTCACTCTTGGAGGTTTTCAGCGGATCGAATTCGACTCACGTCTAGATCTGATGGATCAGTTTCTGAAATAACCTATCGTTGCGGATAGTCTTCTTAAATTACGCCGAGAAGATTTCATTGACGTTGCCGCGAATCATATCGGAAAGTTTTTGCGTTGGCAGATCGTTGGCATCCCGTCCAAACGGCATCTCAATTTCTTCGGCAATGATTTCTAACGAAACTAATACGTAAAAGACAAAAACGGAGATCGGAATCGCCCAGTATTCGAAATAGGCAACGAATCCAATCGGCAGGGTAACGATGTAAAAGAAAATGAACTTCTTCAGAAAAATGCTGTAGGAGAAAGGAATGGGTGTATTCTTGATTCTCTCGCAAGCGCCCATGATGTCAAAGAACGACTTCAACTCCTTATCGATCACAATCAATTCCTCACCGCTCAAATGACCTGCATCCATCAGCGATTTTGCTTTGCGATACATGGCTTGAATCATCAAACTCGGAACATGTTGGCGACCATCCGAAAATAAACTCGGCTCGACTCCTCTGACTTCTTCGATTTCATTCAGCTTAATAACTTCACAAAGATGCTCTTTGAGAGCGGTCGGGAAATTGCCAATCATGATACGGAAATACTCTTTTTCCAATTGGCAACACTCTGGGAGAAGCGTGTTGATCTTCACCGACAGGTTCCGCGTATTGTTGACTAAAGCACCCCACAACTTTCTGCCTTCCCACCACCGATCGTAAGCCGTATTGGTTCGAAAGACGACCAGCAGTGAAAGCACAAAACCAAGGATCGAATGCATGACCGTCGTGTTTTTCAGTACTTTAACAAGAGATTCACCCGACTCATTCACACGCATTTCACGCAGAAACTGAATTTCAATCGCAGCAACGACCGCTGTGTAGAGAGCAACAATCACCATCTCTTTTAAAAGGATCCGAAAGGTATCCGTTTTGTGAAAGTTAAGAATGTGTCGGAACCAAACTTTGTTGTCGTATTCAATCATCGCCGCTGCCGCCGCAAATTCAAGTTTTTAAGAAGGGGACTCAATGGAGACTCTACAACCCATCGATCGGGATCTTGTTGTACTGCCGACCTGCAGTTTGGCTGTACGATACGCGGTTGTCAAACCTTCCGACAGAATTTCCTTCTGGGCGACGAAGACAACTTCTTTCATGAAAATGTCTGCCCGTAAATTCC
>JAAEMV010000286.1 GCA_024225195.1 Planctomycetaceae bacterium
AGAATTCTTTTTGAGAGTGAACGCGGTTTTCCGTCGAATGGGAACCAGTAAAACTGTGTGCCGCCGCCGAGAATGAAAAAATCACATTTGGACTCAGTCGTTGAAAATTTAACTGGCTGCCCAAGCAGGTTTTCAATGTATTGAGCCGCGGGGCATGCCAGTGAAATACTTGCGTCTGGAAGATTCTCTTTTAAAAACCTAAAGAGAACATATAGCAAGGCATCGTCACCGAAGTTGGAGTAGCCATAACCACCGCGAATAATGATGGATTTCTGGCTCATCGTTGGGCTTTATTTATCTCAAGCATAAAATCTAAATGGTTTGCGGTGGCAAGGTACCTGATGCGATTTGGAAATCGCACTTCCTAATTCTGGCTTAAAGTGGATTCTTCGAGAGTAAAGTTTTTGTAAATTGTCTTGAAAGCCAAGGCAATGAAACTGACAGATACCAGCAAAATAAGTAAACGCGCGGGCGCAGAAATATCAAATTGAAGCTGCAGGAACACCATCAAACCGATGAGAGTCCAAATTGCTATTGCTGGAAGACAGGCGACCAATTTTCGACTGCAAATACCTTGCATGATAAAAACAGGAATGAAAATTATTGTATTGACGAGATAGGCTGAAACGGCGGCAGACGACCGGCCAATTGCGCCCAGGTCCTGAAGTAGAAAGGCGAATATAATGAGCGTTACTCCCCAGACAAGACTGCTCGAAAAGCTAAGCCAAACCCGATGCTTGGCGATAACATCGCGCGCAATGCCCTGTTTGGAAGCGATAATAATTGCAGTAACACACTCAAAAACACCAACGATTCGTAACGTGTCGCGAGAGAATTTATCGCCCCATATAACGTTCAATAATTCAGGGAATATTAGCACAGGCAAAGTGACCGCCAGTCCGATCGCCCAAGGCAAAAGAATATTTACTGCTTCGAATGCTCTGCTCCCCTTTGCGATGTTCTCAACACAATAGGGAAATAGCACATGGCCCAGAGTGAGGTTTATTGTTTGAATCATCAAATTGATCTGCAATGCGGCAAAATAGACGCCGAGTTCGGCGAGACCCTCATTTGATTTAGCGAAAATCGAATCGGTAAGCCAGTTCATTGGGCCAATCATTATTCCAGAAAGCACTAAAGGCAACGAAAAACATAGCATCGTGCGAGCCGTTTTGGGCATTTCACTAAATGAGAATTTTAACCGACGCTGTCGGCAAATTGTGAACAGTCCCCATGCCATGAGAGTGTTCTGAATCATTGCAGCTAGAAAAAGGCCTACGATTGCTCCTTCGATCTGGTAGTAATACGTGGCGGTCAGAATAAGAGGAAGCGCAATGACGCCGGTTACCATCTGTGCCATAGCTGTTTTGAAAAATTCTTTGAACCCAGCCAAGGCTCCAAAAAGCGCAGACGTAAGAGATATTCCGATTACCAATAGACAGCCGATTTGTAGTTTCGAGGTAAGCTCGATTTTTCCAACCTGATCGGCAATTAGGCTGGCAAAAAAGAAAATTGTGATTGCAATCGAAAGCGATAAGAAGCTGACAAATGAGAGGCCGAATAATAAAAAGCTGGCGGTCGATTTCGCATCCTTTTCCTGAAACTCTGAAATGAATTTCGTGAGGGCGCTGCCCGTTCCAAAACTAGTGAACGAAACAAAAGAATTAATGGTTGACCGCACATAACCGAGTTCACCGAAGCTTTTTTGGCCGAGAAGGCGGCCCGCAAGCGTGATCGCAACGAACAAAGAACATTTGTGAATTACACCCCCGGCAACATTCCAAGCAACACTTTGGAAAATTGGTTTTTTTAGTAACCGAGCAAATTTTGTTTTTCTAGATGTCATCAATGGAGACGCGCATATCGGAATGAATTGATAATTACCGAAATGACTCGTAAACCTCCGCAGTCAATCGAGCAACATTGGCCCACGTGTAGTCTCTGCCAATTCGCCGGCTTAGGTCTGTAGATTGAGTTTGGTTGATGCATTTAATAATTGCCAACTTAAGGGGGCGGATTTTTTTGGGTTGGACATATTCAACATCGTCTTGAAAATACTCACGCGTACCACCGACGGGCGTGATGATAATTTTGGATCCACAAAAACCAGCTTCCAGAGCTGCAAGGCCGGGGGTTTCGAAATCGCTGGGTAACGCAAGAACAGTGCATTTTTGAAATAGCTCTGCAAGTTCTGGACTGCCGTGCGGTATGACACCTAAATACTTAATTAACTCAGGGTTGGCATCGACCGCCTGTTGAATTTTTTTTCCGGGGCCGCGTTTGGAATTCCCGTTCAGGCTCCCGACAAGTACACATCGAATTTTTAGTTTGAGACACGCTTGAACTACTAAATCGAAATTTTTTCGCGGGTCATCAATCCGGCCGACACAGAGAACGAATGGTTGATCGAAGAGTGTTTGATCTTTGCGGTGATTCTGTTCTTCGACAAGCCAGTCCGTATCAACGCCGTTTGGAATGACAGTGGTCTTTTTAGGGGCCAGTCGAATGGTCTCGTAGCAATACTCAGCTTCAAACTGAGTATTAGGTAAAGCTGCCCCGCAGAGTTGTGCCTGCTTTCGTGCACAGAGCGTGTCATTCACTAAATGGAAAGGGTTTCGCTCAAGTAAATTATGAACGTAACGATATTGAAGCCGCGAGATTCGACTTAAGGTGCCTCGTAAAAAAATGGTCGACAAGGAAAAGGGAATGCCTTGATTGGCAAGAGAAAGCGTGTCCATGTACGTCTCTAGTCCCGCTCGCCAAACATGACCGCAAAGATAATCCGATGCGCGATATGCTTTCGTTCTCGAAAACAATTCGATCTCGTATCCTCTTTTTTCAAGCTCAACTTGTGTTCGTCTGACTTGCGTTTGAATACCGCCACTTGGCAGGTATTGCGTCGGTGCGACGATGAATAGTACTTTATTCGACATGATTAAAAGTTATTCGGTCGCTTGATTGAACGACTGGGAGTGTGTTTCCAAGAGTTGAGTGTTTTTGAATTCATTGATCAAAAATAATCGGAGAATTTACTTTTTAACTTCGATCTCGACCGGGACGCTTGCAATCGTTTCATTCTCAAGTGACACGTAGCCTTGTACGTGGAATTGACCAAGGCCAAGCAATGATGCTTTGATTTTTAAGGGTTTCCCATTTTGAATCTGACCAAGCACACGCGAGTTTTGCCGAATCTCGATAGGTGCTTTGGTTTGAGATGAAGATGAGATTTCTAGAAAATCCTTGCACGCTAACTTGTTTTTATTTACCGCGATTGCGAGATTGAAACCTGATTTACGGATCCAAAATTCAATCTTTTTTGTTTTGGTTGTCTTCAGTAAAGAGTCACTCACTGCGACAATCCGCAGCTCGTGGTAACCCTCAGAGAGTTCGTCAATTGAAATGGAAACCTGGCCGGATCTCGAATTGCTTTTAATAAATTTTCCATCGATCAAAAAATCGTAAGAGGCGATTGGAGGACTGCCGGAGCTTTCAGTGAGGTTTAGTGTTATGTCCTCAGTTTGGACGGAACGATTTTTGATTCCCTTGACCGAGAACTTTGGGAAGTTCCCGAAAGGGCAGCAAAGTGGGTCGCCAACGATCAGAAGCTGGAACGGAGAATCAACTGATTGGTAAAAAGCTTCCGCCATTGTCGAGCCACGTGCGTAATGAACCTGAAGATTTGCGCGGGGGAATTTTGCCGGTATGGCGTAGGGTTCATAAACGGCGCCGCTGGCACCTGCCGCGCCTGCATTGAGATAGTCGGTGATTTTTGTTTGCCCGGATTTCGCCCACCAAGCACCATAGCTCGTAAGATTATCGCATAAAGCGCCGTTTACGAACCTGCTATTTGATCTTCCCCATTCAACTGTAGGACTACCAAGTGTGGCGCCTAAAATACGTTTTTCATTTTTTGGAATCAACTGGTCTGAAACTTCAACATCGAATCCCATTTGCGACAATTCCTTGGCTGCAAAAGCAAACTGGGAATGGCGGATGGTGGAACGAATATCTTTGTTCTTTGAGAAAAAGAATTTTCCCCGAGGATGACTTCCATCCGCCTCGCAACTGGATTGAATTTGTTTTATTGCTTGGTCAAGTGTAGAGCCATTGTTTCCAGTAACGGCCAGCATCGTCGATAAAACATATCGCTGGCCTTGCAATTTTGAACCGTTGATCCAGCTATTTTTCCCCCAGTAATCACTTGACTGAAAGTGTCGGCTCAGTCTTTGATCGGTTGGCAAATCGAGCATTTTCTGGAGAGATTTTTTGATTGATGATTTCTTAATCAAATTTCTAAACGAAGGGTCGTCGTTAACGAATGACTGGAACGCCCAGCCTAACTGAATGCATTTATTAAGCGATGCTGCAGCAGCATCGACATCATCTTTTTCTGCATGGCATTTGGCCAAGTAATAGTGGATGACAGCCTGCTCTGGGAATTCGTCGGCGAGTTGGTCAAATAGTGTGATTGCTCTTGAGTAATCGTTTGCTTTGAAACTGTTCACGGCCGTTCCAAATTCTGTGGCCGTGGCTCCGCTAAACGGGTTGCTCAAGACGTTTTTTGTTTCAGGCGAAGCGTATCGATTGGCTTTAAAATTAAAAAACTCTGGATTCTCTGAAAATGCATTTTCATGAAAAAAAGTCAAACTTGTAATTGAACACCAGGGGGCGTGGCGTTGAATATCATATTCCAGATCCATATTTTTAAGGTACTTCAACATTTCTGGATGAACATTTACCCTGGTTGGGAAGTCCGCCGAATAAACGATGCAGTTAATTCGCCCGGCGAGTCCACGTTCTTTGATTGCCGCGAGGACGGGATCAAGAATCTCTTTCTTGAAGTTTGCCGAATTTGTGGTTTCGTCATCGATTCGTTCGATAACGGTTACTTCGTCTAAGTAGACGACATTCGAACGAGGAATGTCCCGAAGAAAAATGTACTCATTTGCCACTGCCAAAGATTCAGCGGATGCCGCGTTGACCACCACCATCAAGTTTTCACCATCGGCCAGCAAGGGATGGAATTTGGCACCGGCAAAAATTGACAGCAGGAATACAAAACTGCCTAACAAGCGAATGCCTGAGTAATTCCGCCGGTTAACCAATGGCTGGTGATTACTGGAGTCTTGGTATTCTGTACGCATCAATGATTACGGACTTTTTACTCAGTTTGATTAGTTGTCTTGCAAGCTCGTTTGCGTTGCTTCGTGCCGGGCGAGCTCAAGGTCGTGATCAACCATGATCTCGGCGAGTTCCTTGCAGCTAGTCTGAGGCGTCCAGCCAAGTAGGTCTTTGGCCTTTGAAGCATCACCAAGCAGCAAGTTGACTTCGGTGGGGCGGAAATAACGCGGGTCAATTTCCACGTACTTGGCCCAGTCCAAGTCGAGTCGACCAAACGAGTAATCAAGAAACTGGCGGATGGTCTGGGTTTCACCTGTAGCTAACACAAAATCGTCTGGCTCGGAGTGCTGTAGCATGCGCCACATGCCTTCAACGTAATCTTTGGCATAACCCCAGTCGCGTTTTGCATCGAGGTTTCCGAGGAAGAGTTTGTTTTGCAAACCGAGTTTGATACGCGTTGCGGCTCGCGTAATCTTACGAGTCACAAAAGTCTCACCTCGGCGGGGTGATTCATGGTTAAAGAGAATTCCGTTGACAGCAAATAAATCGTAGGCGTGTCGGTAGTTGACGGTTTGGTGGAATGCGTAAACCTTTGCACAGGCGTATGGGCTTTGTGGCTGGAAAGGAGTCGATTCGGTTTGCGGTGTTTCAATGACGTCACCGTACATTTCCGAAGAAGATGCCTGGTAAACCTTGGTCAGGTGATTTTTGTTGAGTTGGCGTGCGGCTTCGAGAACGTTGAGAGCTCCAATGCCGACGACTTGAACTGTGTAGGCCGGTGCGTCAAACGATACACGGACGTGACTTTGGGCGCCGAGGTTGTAAATTTCGTCCGGCTTAACATCAAGGACCAAATTGGTGAGATTTTGACCGTCCGTTAAATCGCCATAGTGCAGAAACAACTTAGCGTCGGTCTCGTGGGGGTCCCGATAAATATGATCAATTCGATCCGTGTTAAAACTGCTGCTACGGCGAACAATCCCATGGACTTCGTAGCCTTTCTCTAGCAAAAGTTCTGCAAGATAAGATCCGTCCTGTCCTGTGATTCCGGTAATCAGTGCTTTTTTGGTCATTTAGTTTTAAGCTTAGATGAATGTTAAAAGATTCGGAGCTGTCATTTTGAAACTGATGGCGCTCTGCGAACTAAAGGGCAACCAGTTCAAACCGCCCGCAGTTTACCATCTTGTGCCTCTTGCAGAAAATGGTCGTAGGTCATTTTCAGACCTTCCTGCAGAGAAATTTTTGAATTCCAACCGGTAGAGTGCATTAAATTCATGTCCGTGCGTTTAACAGGCGTGCCATCAGGACGTTTTGGGTCTGTCTTAATGTCACCTTGATAACCTACCACGTTTGCAATTTGGGTTGCTAACTCGAGGATTGTTACGTCGTTGCCAGTTCCAACATTAACTAAATCAGGTGGGTTGGAGAGAGTGCATAAGTGAAGGACTCCACTGGCTAAATCATCAACGTGGAGGAACTCGCGTCGAGGCGAACCCGTTCCCCAGATCACAACTTCCGGGCAATTGTTCTCTTTCGCTTCGTGGAACCGTCGAATCAGTGCCGGCAGAACGTGAGAGTTTTCCGGGTGGTAGTTGTCGCCCGGTCCATACAGGTTCGTTGGCATCGCTGAGTGATACGTCACGCCGTATTGTTTACGGTAAAATTCGCACATCTTTAAACCGGCGATTTTTGCGATGGCATAAGCTTCATTTGTCTTTTCAAGAGGGCCGCTGAGTAAGCAGGTTTCCGGCATTGGCTGGGGTGCCATCCGCGGGTAAATGCAGGTGCTTCCAAGAAAAAGAAACCGGGGAACTTTGTTTTCGAATGCGGCATGAATCGCATTGGTGGCCATTGAAAGATTTTGGTAGATAAACTCGGCTGGATAGGTGTTGTTGGAGTGAATGCCTCCAACTTTTGCCGCAGCAAAGAGAACGCAATCAGGGCGCTCTGTTTCAAAAAATTTATTGACAGCCTGTTGATCACATAAATCGAGTTCATCTCTGGTTTTACAAATTACATCCTGGACGCCGCTAGACTCAAGAGCACGGAGCAACGCTTTGCCTACCATTCCACGATGACCAGCTACGTAGATGCGTTGGCTCTGTAAAGATTCGAATTGGGTTTCAGAGTTCAAAATTAAATGTGCTTGATTTTAAAAATACAGATCGTGAATCGTGAATAATTATCATAATCAATTTGCACAATAGGATGGAGTGCAGTAGCTCATTGATAGCATTCGAGGTGCAAAATTTCTTCACTTATTGATCGGTGACGGTTAGATGCTCAATGTACCATTTCACCGTTTCGGTAAGACTTGTCAGGTTGGTGTGCTGAGGCTGCCAGTTCAGTTCGTCACTTAGTTTAGAGCAGTCGTTGGCGTAGCGAAAATCATGGCCTGGTCGATCCGCAACCAATCGTATTAATTCCTCGTATGATTGCAAAGTGTCGGCAGTCTCTGATGATCTTGAGGCTTGGAATGGGTTTTGGGCGATTGGATAGAGTTCATCCAATATCCGGCATACCTGCAAAGCGATTTCCATATTTGTCTGTTCGAAGTTTGCACTTATGTTGTAAGTTTCGCCCGGTCTCCCATTCTTTAAAATCGACATTGTTGCAGAGATATGATCCGCAACGTGAATCCAATCGCGAATATTAGTCCCGTCTCCGTAGATCGGGATGTGAGTTAGTTCCAAGGCATTCGCGATGATTTTAGGAATTAATTTTTCGCGGTGTTGGTAAGGTCCGTAATTATTGGCACTGTGTGAAATCAAAATCGGCAGTTGATAGGTCGCATGCCAAGCCCTTACCAGATGGTCTGCAGAAGCTTTACTGGCAGAGTATGGGGAATGGGGATCGTATGGCGTAGATTCAGTAAATGGGGATTCATGCGACTGAAGTGAGCCATAAACTTCATCCGTGGACACGTGAAAAAATCGAAATTGGCTTTTTTGTAAGCCACTGAGCGATTGGTAAAGCTCTCGGGATTGTTGCAATAAGTTATAAGTTCCTACGATATTTGTTTCGATGAACTCCGCTGCATTTTCAATTGAGCGATCGACATGAGTTTCAGAGGCGAGGTGGATGACAGCATCTGGTGAAAGTGTAAATGCCTTCTGTAACTGCTGAGCGTCCGCGATATCAATCTTTAGAAACTGATAACGATGGCTGTTATTTATCTCGTCAAGGGAATTTAAATTGCTTGCGTAGGTTAGCTTGTCGAGATTGATTATTTGATAGTCGGTCGTCTCATGAAGATGACGAATTAAGTTGGAACCGATGAATCCTGCTCCGCCGGTGATGAGTATTTTTTTCACGGTCGGTAGAGAATAATGGAGTGCAGAAAATCGATTGGATTAAATGTAATTTGAAGAAACGGCGCGGACTCCGTCCCGGTCGGTGGCACCGAAAATGAAAAGGTAAATCTATCAAAGCGTTGCCCCTCCGTTCGACGAATGAATTGGGGCAATTCGCCAATATCCACCTTAACAACAGATAGAAAAAGCCGACACGTTCAAGGGGCACGTAAGTCGAGAAAACGATCTCTTAATACCGATTATGCCGGTTGAAAATATACTACCGAGAATGCCGCGCTTTCGCATCTCACGACTTCGCTACCTTGGCAGTCTTTAGAACGAATTGGGCGAATGCGAAGCTTGGGTCAAAGAGGATTTATACGGGCTCTAAGAGCCCTTCGTCCATTTCCATTGAGACGCACTGTTCAATGAATTGGATGGATAAAAGCAGGCGGGTTTTGCCTTCTCGGCGGATGACTGTTCCTTCGTACTTCGCAAACGGACCGGTTTTGACCCGCACCTTATTTCCAGGTTCCAGTCGGGCCTCAGGTGTGAGGGCAACCCCGGAATCGATGACGTTATGAATTTGCCTTAAATCGTGAACCAGCTGCTCCCGATCTTTGATTGGATTGCATTTTGAAATGCAGTTGGTCGTCATTGCCTCGTAACGATCTTCTTCCGTGCCAAACATGAAAACATAATTGGGAAAGAGAGGAACATACGAAGTACGCAGTCGGCCATTGGGCGATCGGTAACGTTTCGGAATGACGGGACTGTAATGCGCTATTTTCAGTACCGCAAGTTTTCGCATCAGATCTTTCTCGCGTCGAGAAAGTGTGTAGACGCACCACCATTGCCGATCTTCACTTGTTAAATAATCATCGTTCGCCAGCAGGTCACTGGGATAAATGTCATTTTCTTTTCCGAGGATGGGCATCTAGGCTGGTTCCGATTATCTGGGGAGGCATCACCGAACCTATTTTTTGACAGGTTCTGGCAAATCTTACAAGGCAACTGGTGAAGGTTTTAAATTGCTAAAAGAGTAGCCGACTAAATGGCGAGATTCCTGGCTCTATTGCCAATCTGTGCCAGTTTATATTTGCAAAGACCGCAGTAGATTGAACGCTCATGATTGCGAGTTGATTAGTTTGGTCAAATAGGGAAAATAGCATTTTGCGAACCTCCTATTTCTCCTAATTTACGGGGCATGTTTTGGCTTACCTAGTTGTAGTGATGGGCGTTTCAGGAAGTGGAAAGACGCTTGTTGGAAATTGGCTAGGCAATTCGACTGGTTTTGAGTTTATCGATGGAGATGATCTTCATCCGCCAGGAAATATCGCTCGAATGAAGAGCGGTGAACAGCTCGATGATGCCGCTCGGAAGCCGTGGCTCGCCGCGATAGTGCGTCGAGCTGAAATAGCTGTCGCGAATGGAGAT
>JAAEMV010000287.1 GCA_024225195.1 Planctomycetaceae bacterium
AGAACAAACACCGAAGTCAAATGGGTTGACCCGGATCCCGAGTTTGACCAATCCACTCAATGGGCACTTGTGTCACAGGGACCGGAATCAATTATGCCAGAGCGACTTCGGCTCGACTCGACGGGAACTTTTGGCGACTTGAACATGATTGATTCTGGATTCGGACCGTTTCACTTAACACGTTTAAGCTACGAAACTGGTGGCATTTATTTTGCAGTCCACCCCAATCGCAATACCAAGCGTCGTGTAAAAAAATGGGAAACGAAAAGCTATTCTGCGTCGATTCAGCATTTCTTTGATCCCAAGATTATGCGGCGATACAAGCCAGACTATGTTTCCAATCAAACCTACCTCGCCCGCCTAAAGGCCAGTGACTCGAGATCTGCTTTGGTGAAGGCCGCAACCTTTACAACGACCGGCACACTAGAATCGCCCGCCCTGCGGTTTGAGAAATTAAACGAAGCAACGTTTGTTGCGACTGTAAGCGCAGCCCAGCAAACTGCTGCGATTGTCGAACCACAAATCAACCGACTCTACGAAATGCTCAAAGTAGGGGAAGAAGCTCGACCAGATGAAATCTCGCTACGCTGGCAAGCCGGATTCGATCTTGCCATCGGACGCGCAATTGCAGCCAAAGTCCGGGCAAGCTCCTACAATGCAATGCTCGCGTTGATTAAAACTAAATTGAAATTCGATCCACCGAAAGACAAGAAGACCCCGCAAAACAACACGTGGGTTTTAGTACCGGCCGATATTGTCGAAACCGGAAGCCAAGACACGAAATTATTGCAGAAAGCAAACAACTATCTCAATCGTGTGATTGAAGAACACCCCGGAACCCCCTGGGCACTTCTAGCCCAACGGGAACTCGAGACTCCAATCGGATGGAAGTGGGAGCAGGATTACACAGCGCCACCCCAACCCCGCGAAGCAGGGCCCAACAATAACAACAACAATAACAACGCTGAACCAAGGATCCCTCAACCACGAATGAACGCGGTACCCAAAACGAAACGGCCACCGCCAAAACTGTAATTCAAATAAAAAAGCCCGTGGTTTTAACCACGGGCTTTTTTTATTTAAATCAAACGTCGCTGCGACTAGTTCATCATCGCGTCTTCGGCGAACGAATCCATTTTATCATAGGCAACGAACAGTCTTGAAATATGATCTGTCAGCCGTGAAAGATAGAATGCTTCAAACTTCCGTTTGTTTGTTTGCATTACGGGCCGCCCATTCTCGGGAAATGCGAATAGCTCAGGACCATCTGAGAACGCTACTTGCCCACCCTTTTCTATATCGTACACCGTGACAGTTAAATCAGCCTTGCCTTTGTAAAGCGTCGCTCCGTCATGAATTGAATATGATCCCATTTCAAGCACGATCAACATCTCCGCTTTTACCTCTTCACCAATTGCCACCACGCTGGATTCTTCCCAGCCATTTTCATCTATCCATGCCTCGACTTTACCCGGCGACACGACTTGAACGTCTTTGACGCCACTGGCAATCTTGCCACTCACGTGCTTACCAACCGAATAGGTTAAAGTGTCTGGACCATAAGCAGAGGCATCCGTAAGACAGAGAACTGCCACTCGCTTCCCCTCCAATCCAGCAAATTTCGGTGGGATTTTGTGCCCTTTAATCACGTATAACAACTGCGCCATTTGCTGAATACAGCCGGTAGAAGTTGTAAGCACTGCCAACGGAATTACGATCGTTAGCGCGCAAGTAGCGAATCGTATTCCCAGTCTGCCGCCGGTAACTTTGCTCATCCTTGATCCCATTCTCAATATCGAGGCGATAGCCCGTTGAAAAAATCGCGTTTATAGACGCGGGGGAGCATAGCGGGATGAAAAATGTTGAACAAGAGCATTTACTTAAGCAAACGCCCTAAATTCTGATAGCAAGGAGGAAATGGGCGATAGCTCAGAAAACGCCCCTGAAATCTAGGTGAAACCTAATCCTCGTACTGATCTTCTAGCTGGGCCGCCATTTTTTCGTTGATTTTTATACGACGAATGCCTTGCCCTTTTCCCGACTTTGGATCGAGATCGATCACGACGCCGGAAATTTGGACGTTGCCAGTCGCCACATCGAAGGGAATTGGCCGAAACGTAATCGTTGCCTTGAGCACTTTTTCAATCTTTCGCCCGAGGATACTCTCGTGCGGTCCAGTCATGCCGACATCGGATATGAACGCAGTGCCTCCTGGAAGAACTTGCTCATCAGCTGTCGGGACGTGAGTATGGGTTCCGCAGACGGCAGTTACGCGGCCATCGAGATGCCGCCCCATCAGCTGCTTGTCGCTGGTAGCCTCCGCGTGGAAATCGCAAAATCGAATTTTTACGCTTTCGGGAATTTCGTCGAGTATCGCATTGGCTTTCGCGTAAGGGCAATCCACCGGTTTCATGAATACCCTGCCAATCAAACTAAAAACCGCAACCTCTCGACCATTCTCGGCTTTGACCACGGTCCAAGTTTTCCCCGGCGCTTCAGCTGGATAGTTCGCCGGCTTCACAATGTTATCCTTCTCCTCAAGGATCGGAATAATATCCTTTTTTCGATAGATGTGATCTCCGAGCGTAATGCAGTCAACTCCAGCGCCGATCAACTTTCGATAAATCGACGGAGTAATCCCGGAGCCGTTCTCCGCGTTCTCACCATTGACGATTACTAGATCGATGGACTCTTCACGGCGAAACCCAGGCAAAGCCTGCAAGACAATTTCGACACCCGGTTTACCGACGACATCACCAATGAACAGAATACGCACAGATTTAACTCTTTCTAAATTTTGAGCCTCGCAACAAACGTCGCTGAGCCTCCTTTTACTAGTATCACGCACCAAATAAACCCGCGAACTAGTACTCAAAAAAATTCAATTCGAAACTTGAGCACTCATCCGCAGGCAATTCAGCAATTCACTTATCGAGCCAATTCCGTAAATCTTGATTCACGAATCACGACAACTTTTACCTCGCCGGGATATGACAGGCGTTCCTCATAAGCATTGGCGATCTCCCGGCAAATCTTAGCTGCCTTGGAATCGTCTGCATCTTTAGCAGCAGCAATTACACGAACCTCTCGGCCCGCCTGAACTGCAAATGCCTGCCTTACGCCTTTAAACTCTTTGGCAATCTGCTCCAACTCTTCCATTCGCTTGATATAACGATCCAAAGATTCGCGACGTGCTCCAGGACGTGACGCACTGCAGGCATCCGCCGTCGCTACGACCACGGTATAAGGGAACTCGACTAGAATCTCATCGTGGTGTCCCAAAGCGGCATGAACTACTTCGGGTCCCTCGCCATATCGTTTCAGCAAATCAGCACCAATCTTTGGATGCCCGCCTTCCATGTCGTGATCTGCCGCTTTTCCGATATCATGAAGTAGACCACATCGCTTCGCCAATCGCCCATCGAGCCCCATCATTTCGGCCAACAACCCCGCGATAAATGCGACTTCGATACTGTGGCGAAGAACATTCTGACTGTAACTCGTTCGAAAATGGAGCCGGCCCAGCAAATCAATCACTGGATTTTTCAATCCGTGGACGTCCACTTCCTGAGCTGCTTCGGTCCCTTTTTTACGGATCAAACTATCCATTTCCGCCTGCGTCTCTTTAACGACCTCTTCGATGCGGGACGGATGAATTCGCCCGTCTGCGATTAATTTATCGAGAGAAAGCCGCGCGACTTCGCGACGCACTGGATCAAAACCACTGACGATTACCACGCCGGGCGTATCGTCAATAATTACATCGACGCCGGTTTCTTTCTCAAAGGCTCGGATATTCCGGCCTTCTCGTCCGATGATTCGGCCCTTCATGTCGTCATTCGGAATATCGACGGTACTGGTAGTGTGATCCGAGGTATGACTGGCTGCGAAACGCTGGGTGGTCATCATCAGAATTTCGCGAGACTTCTCTTCGCAAATTTCTTGCATTCGCTTTTCGTGAGTTAGAATCCGACCTCCCACCTCATCCTCAAGTTCGTCTTCCAACAACTTGAGTAAACGCTTGGTTGCCTCGTCTTTGTCGAGTCCCGTCATCTGATGCAGCTCACGTCGCTGCTTTTCAAGAATGTCGTTTAGATCCTTTTCCGTTTGACTGATCTGCTCTAATTTGACCTTCAAGCGATTTTGAGACGACTCAATAAATTGCTCCTGCTTTTTCAAGTCATCTCCCAACTGGTGCATCCCGGATTCTCGCTTATCCAACTGACGCTCACGCTGGTGTATTTTTTCTCGCGATTTGCTTAACGCACGTTCGGCCTCTGCCTCGCGTTTTAATTCGACCTCCTTGATAGCCACTTCCGCATCTTTGACTTTCGCTTCAGCGTTACGCTGAGCTTCGTCGAGAACTAACTGGGCTTTGGCCTTCGCCCCGCGACCAATCGCGACCCCGTACAATAAAACTATCCCAACTCCAACCGCCAAACCAACGGCGGCAAAAATCATCTCGGGAGTTGTCATTGCTAACATCAACCACCCCTCTCTTATATCTGGAGTGACGACAATCCTAAACCAGATCTAGTGGTCGGCAACAAGTAAGAATTGAATGTTATGACAGCGGATCAAGATCAAGCAGGATCTTTAAATATCCGCTGGACTAGGTCCAATGCGAACAGACGGGGTACTGGAGACTCCCGCTGAAAAGATTTACGACCCAAACGCGGTTCGTCGCAACGATTCAATGACGACAACCAATGAAATTCATTTAGCTGCCGCACCCGTCTGGTAAGCCAACTGGCATCCAAACGGTGTTGAACCGAAACCGAAACCCATCCGACCAACGGAATCAAAAACGCAAGTTCAACCAAATCTGAGGGGCGATGACGCTCCCCGGAAATTACAGGGGACAACTTGCGCACAGCTGGTGAAAGCCGTAAAAAGACGCTCAGGATTAGATAGACAAAATCCATGGCTTACCGTAGGAGAATGTGCTGGATTTCTCGGAAAGATACCAACGATTCAATTTTCTTAGCTCATTGCCAACTTAAAGACCCTTCCTAGGGTTGTGTCACAAAGTCAGCTGTTAAAATTACATTCGAGCGGTGATCTTGAGTTTTCAGAAATCCTCGCTCAAACGCATTGTAGCAAAACTAAACAAGAACACAATCAATCCAATAAAGTAGCAATAAGCTCCCTTGAAAAAGCTCGAACAAAAAGTTGACCTCGCTTTTCCATGTGTTGATTGGACACCATTCAAAACATTGGTCGCCGTATCGGGTGGCCCCGACAGCGTCGCGGTCTTACGAGCTTTGCTGGCCAACGCGGAATCGTTCTCCTCGTCAGCGAAAAAATCTCTGGTCATTGCTCACGTCAATCACGGACTACGCGGTCCTGAATCAGATCGGGATGCCGAATTTGTGGCCAACCTTGCGGCTGAGCTTAATCTTGCTTTTATCGAACGCTCAACCGAAAAAAACCAAATCATGGGCCACTCAGAAGAAGATCTGAGAAACTTTCGATACAAACGGCTTCAAACCATGGCAAACGAATCTGGAGCACGCTACTTGGTGATGGGGCATAACTTGGACGATCAAGTGGAGACGATTCTATTTCGTTTTTTCCGGGGCACTGGAATCAGCGGCCTGGCGGGAATTCCCTCGAAACGACTCGCCAGCGACGCCCTGACCATCGTCCGGCCTTTACTGGGCGTGACACGCCATGAAATCGTTCACTACCTCGATGAAATTGGGCAAAAAACACAAGAAGACCAATCAAACCTCGACTCAAATTACACTCGCAATTATTTAAGAAATGAGCTGATACCGGTGTTGAAGGAGCGATTCGGCGATGCAGTGACCGAGTCAATCACTCGTCTGGGAAATCAGGCCCGAGAGATGGATGGCTTTTTGATTGCGGCTTCGCAACAACTAGATCGAATCATCGATCAGGAATCCACTAATCAAATCGTGCTCCAATGTGAATCGCTAACCCAGGACTCCGATTTAATCATTCGCACTTGGCTGCGGGAACTTTGGATTCGCAAAAAATGGCCCAGACAAGCGATGAGTTCGGCTTGGTGGTCCAAAATATCTGCAGCTTTGTTCACGCCTCAAGATCAGATATTGAACCTGCCTTGCAGCATCCGGTTTGAAAAAAAGGAATCAAAAGCTATTTTCACACGTCAAAACGAGCCAAACTAGGCGTTCATCGCCGTCTTCAACTCTTTTTTTCAAGCCCGTGATGTTAAATAGGGGCGAATGTGCCAAAAACTCAGCTGCCCTTGGTGACAATCCTCGGGAAGGTGAATGTTTTTAGTTTCAATGGTTAATTTTGATGGTTATACTGTTCGGCTAAAGTCAAATCACCAATGGGCGCATCAACAACTCTTGCATCGATCATTCAATTGAGTTTTGCGTGGCCCACTTCCACTGTACTATTTCATAGGTAACCAAGCATGTCAGACACTACCGTAAGTCAGTCTGAGAACGAAACAAATATGTTTTTGTTCTGGGGCTGCTTTGTCGCACTTATAACCACAGCTTTCGGGTTCATCACTCGGATGTTTCTCTTAGATGACCCCGCAATTGTTGACGCACTCCAACTCGACCCCGCTCAAGTCGGTGCGTACAAAGGAATTCAAGTCTGGCCCTTTGCTTTAAGTATCATTATTTTCAGCCTCATCATCGACAAGGTGGGCTACAAATTTTCAATGATGTTCGCATTTGCTTGTCAGTTCACTTGGGCTGTGATGGGTGTTTATGCTTTGTCAATCATTGAAACAGATGCCGAAACAGCCAAGTTCCTGATCTACTGGGGCGGTCTGATTCTCGCGTTAGGCAACGGAACGGTCGAAGCGTTTATCAACCCCGTCGTTGCAACCATGTTTGACAAAGACAAAACTAAATGGCTGAATATCCTCCATGCTGGATGGCCAGGCGGACTCGTCATTGCAGGAATCCTAGTCATCTTCATGGGAGGACTTCCCTGGACTATCAAATTGGCAACGATTGCAATTCCAGCAATCATCTACTTCCTGATGCTAATCAAAGTTGAGTTCCCCCAACAGGAACGTGTCGCAGCAGGTGTAAGCTACAAAGACATGCTCTCTGAATTTGGTATTCTCGGCGCAGCGGTGGTCGGCTTCCTAGTAACGCTTCAGTTGATGGACTTTTTCCCCGAAGGCAACAAGATGGTCTTTATGGGAATCGGAGTCGCCATGGTGGTCGCCTTCGGAGCGTACACCAAAAGCCTTGGACGTCCGCTGATGTTCGTCTTGATCCTCATCATGATGCCTCTGGCTACTACTGAAATCGGAACCGATGGTTGGATCTCAGGGATCATGGGATCCGTCGTCGAATTTGATGGTGGCTGGATTTTGGTTTACACATCTTTCATTATGATGGTATTGCGGTTCTTTGCCGGTCCAATCGTCCACAACCTTTCGGCCCTTGGCCTGCTAATGGTTAGTTGCGTCCTGGCAATCGCTGGCCTGTACTTCCTTTCCTTCGCACAAGGCGTTGCAGTCATTTTTGCAGCGGCAACTTTGTACGCTCTTGGAAAGACTTTCTTTTGGCCAACCATGCTGGGAATTGTTTCTGAGCAAACCCCTCGCGGTGGTGCGTTAACGCTTAACGCAATTTCTGGAATTGGAATGTTGGCAGTCGGTACCCTCGGTTTCCCCTACATCGGTGCCCTTAAAGCTGATAAGGAAATCCAAGCGGTCAAACCACTCGTGGCATCAGTCCAGGAAGATCAACTTCTGACAGACAAAAGCATCTACGAGATCATTCCTTACCAAGTTCTGAACAAGGACAAAGTCACTGAACTAGTAGTCAACAAAGCACCCGAGGCCGAACAAGCGAAACTCCAAGCTGAGATCGATAAAGCCTCAAGCGGAAGTGGACAAAAAGCACTCGCCAGTATGACAATCTTCCCATTGATCATGTTGCTTTGCTACATTGCAATGTGGTTCTACTTCAAGTCGAAAGGGGGATACAAACCAGTGTCCCTTAACGATGGACACTAAAAAACAGTCGTGCTCTTGCTAAGCCTTTCCAACAGGAGGCAAAAAGGGCTAGCACTTACAACGCAATCAAGGGACTTCCATCGGGAGTCCCTTTTTTTACGCACCCACAGACTCTAGTAACGAAAACTCATCTTTTGAAATCTACCGACTACCACTACCATTCGGCTTGATTCCAATCTTGATGAGAATTTTGTGCAATTTCAGCAACCTACATTTCGATCGACATCGCGGCACCCGAATAACAGATCCTCATTTGGAAGGTTGTTTCGTTTCCTTGCGGTCCTCGCGATGGTGGGCGGCGTGGCTTTCATGCTCTTTAAAGAGACTGTTCAGAGCCAGCTTCAGAAGCAAATATCCAACAAAGTCAGCGATGTCCTTCAGGGTACAAACTTAACCTTTGACCTCGAGCAAGCTCGATTCCACGAGGGTAGGGGACTTCAGCTTAATTATGTAAGCCTGAATCTAGCGTCAGGCGCCCCCTCCCGACCGCATTCCCATCTGGAAATCTACGAGGCATTTATTCATGCCCCGATCTCGATGGCGCAGCTAATCGGCTCAGATCTTCCGATCGAAAAGATCGACATCACACGCGCTAAAATAACACTTGTTCGCGACCAAAATGGCGAATGGGATTTCAGCAACATTATTGACTCGCTCCCCAAAACAGATTCAAAGAATCCAATTCAAATTGAATTCCGAGACTGTGAAATCCGAATGATTGACGAGCAAAATGTTAACAATCCACCTATCACACTGACCAACGTAAATTTCAAACTTGGCCCGCGGCTAAACGGGGGAAATAAGTACCAACAGTTTGATGGAGCATTTGAGAGCAAAGCGATTTCAAAAATCGCTTTCCAGGGCTTCCTTCACCCGCCCACTAAGCAATGGAAAGCGAAACTGAGCGCCACCAACGCCCAGCTATCGAGCGGCCTAATCAAGTTACTACCGGCAGACATGCAAGACCAAATGAAAGAGCTTCGAGCGGTCTCTGGAAAAATCAACTTAAAGGTCGAAGCACAGGGACTTGCAACGCTCGAGGAAATTCCCGAAATCCAAATCAATGCCCAAGTTGAGCAACTTACAATTGACGATAATCGGCTTCCCTTTCCAATTCAAAATGGCAGCTTTGACTTTCAGTCAAGCAACGCCCATGACAATGAATTCCTCTCCATCACAAATGCAACCGCTCGATTCGGCGAGGCGCAATTCAAGTGTGACTATTGGCATCGCGGATTTGTGCTGGCTCCCGAACAATACAAACTGAACGGACGTCTCGATAATTTCAACTTCAGTAATCAAGAGCGACTTATCAAATGGTTCCCCGAATATTGCACGAAATTTTGCAAAGAATATTCACCCTCGGGAACCAGCGACATTGGCTTTGAACTTGAATACGACGGTGACTCGCTGAATCGATCAATCAACGCTGATTTGACGGACATGTCGTTTTCATTCATTAAACTTCCCTATGAAATTTCAAATTGTCGAGGGAAGGTGACCCTGAATAATGAAAACTGTGACTTCTACGTTCAATCTAATTCCGGCGACGATCTGATTATGCTCAAGGGGAGCGCACGCGGCGTGGGCAAATCGCCGACCTATGAAGTCAATATCTCAGCTCCAGGCGCCTTGCCTATTGACCAAAAGATGAGAGATGCCATCAACGCACACCCTGAAATGGCATCCGTCATCAATCGGTTTGGCATTCAAGGACAAGTCAGCGGGACAGGACGGGTTTTTAAGAATTCTCCCAACGGCGACGTGAATCGCGAATTCGATGTTCGCCTAAAAAACTGTTCAATCCGACACGACAATTTTGATTACCCGATTAACGAAATTGACGGCCTTATTCAAATTCAAAACAACGATTATCGCTTTCGCAATCTTACCGGAAAAAACCATCAGGGAAGAGTTAACTGCGATGGTTATTGGAACCCCAACGAAGGACTCGACGTCACCTTTCTTTGCGAATCAATTCCTCTCGATGATACGCTCAAATATTCTCTCTCAAGTGAACTTAGAGAGATTTGGGATAGCCTCCGCATTCGCGGCACGCTCGACCAACTCAAAGTAGATATGACCATGCCACCAGGCGCGCCGGGGGTTGACTTGGCAATGACAGCGAGGATGGGAGCCCGCAACATTCGCCCCAATCCAAATCAAATATCGATTCTTCCTGTTTGGTTTCCTTACGAAGTGAACGACCTGACTGGAGAGGTCAATGTCAAAGACGGCAAAGTCAAACTCACCAATATTCAGGGGAATCACGGTCGCACCAAACTTAGTTGCCAAGGCAGCGGCGCGTACACGAACAATGACTGGTTTATCAGCATCGATCAAATGGAAGTCTCATCACTAAAAGTAGATGGCGATCTTATTGACGCTGTTCCTAAAGAAATTGCGCCGGCAATCAGGCAACTCGAGTTCGAGGGAATCATTGGCGTCAGCGGCGCTTTGAAGGTTGAGAGCGCGGGCCGCGAGCCAATTCAAAATCAACCCGGGCAACCAACCATCTTGGGCAATGGCCCTCTACAGGCAAAACTATCATGGTCCGACGTTCGATTTGATTTCAGTGGAGCCCGTATGATGATCGGCATGCCAGTCGAAAACATCTATGGATTTGTCACTGTGAGTGGAATCTCCGATCAGGTTTCTTCTCGATGCAGTGGAAAAATCAATCTTGATACGATCTCAATCTACGGCCACCAAGTCACCGAAATTATGGGGCCCATTTGGCTGGATGACCAAGTAATTTTAGCAGGCAATAAAAACAACATTCGACTCGGTGCTGAAAATAGCCCGGTAAGGTACCCGCCGATTAAAGGCAGAATGCACAAAGGTGAAGTAGTATTTAACGCCGAAATGGAAACAGCGGGAATGAATCGCTACCGACTTGATGCAGAATTAACCAACGGCTGTTTGAAAGAATCCTGCAAAGAATTCGGGACTGACGCTCAAAATATCACTGGTACCAGCCGCGCCAAAATCGAACTCGAAGGAGACTATGAAGGAATTCAGTCTCAAGCAGGTCGCGGAGCAATTCAAATCTATGACGCAAAAATTTATGAACTTCCAATCTTCTTGCGACTGCTAACGATCCTCAATCTCCAAGATGACCACGCTTTTGACACCGCAAACATTAGTTTTGATGTCCAAGGTGACGAAATTAACTTCGACCAAATGAAATTTACCGGCAATGCCATCTCTCTCAGTGGCGAAGGAAAGATGAATCTCGACCAAGATCTCGACTTCAAATTTCACTCGGTCTTCGGTCGCGACAAATATGATATCCCACTTCTCAGCAAACTCTATCACAAGAGCAGTGAACGCATCCTGCAAATCGAGGTCAAAGGTACTGTCGAAAACCCAAAAACAAAACAGCGCTGGTTAAGCCAACTTGGTGAAGCCGGTCCTCTCGGCCAGGGCCTTAAATCCTACAAATAATTGAAAGATATGGAGTCGAATCTAAGTAACTCCAGTCACGCAAACGACTACTCAAACGCCTACCGGATCCAATCATGAAAACAGATGCAACCTCTGGAATCAATGGAACCACTGACATGAACTTAGCCTACCAAGCGCTAAGGTCGCGAAATGCACAGCGACATTCACCCAAAGAGCTGAAGGTTGACAATCCCTCCATTTCGGACACACTCGAAACAACCGACCGAGAGGGAAATGGAAAAAACGAATTCCAATCCGCTTCCCGCGACGCTCCTCCAACTACCCCGCCTGAATCAGGGACACAGCTAGATGTCACCGGTTGATCAAATAGATTAGCCCAGAATCCCTATCGAGGTTTCACTCTTTGAGCTTGCGTTTAGCTCGATTCAAGGGCCGATTCAGATAGACCCAGTTCAATGCGTCTGAATTGGCGGTCAAAACATCCGGATAGGAATCCCCATTGAAATCTTCTACTACCAGCCCATATGTTCTGGCCTCTGGTAAACCAAATTGAGAGATTGCGTAACGTTTTCCGTCGCCTTGATTCAAATACATGGTATTGGCTTGGCCGACGTTGGCAAAAACTAAATCCGGCACTTCATCCTGATTCATATCAGCGAGAGCAACCGCATAGGAACTGTTGCTGGATTCGCTTAACAATTTCGAATCGCCAAAAGCTCCCTTACCATTTCCAAATAAAATCTGATTTGGCTCACCAATGTTCGCAAGTGCCAGATCAAGATTGCCGTCACCGTTAAGATCGCCCACCGCGACCGAACGCGTTTCGTCTGTTCCGGTTCCAAACGGAATCTTCTGATCGAAACCAAGTTTTCCATCATTCAGTAAAACGAAATTCTGCTGATGGTCGCGATTAGCGAGTATAAGATCATTGAAACCATCACGATTCAAATCCGCGACGACAACATCAATCGTCGAATCACTCTGCTCGCCAAACGGCTTGGGATTCCCCAAATTCGCTTTACCATCGTTTAAACAAAAGTAATTTTGGCGACCACGGCAAGTCACCAAGACATCGACATCACCATCGCTATCGAGGTCACTCAAAGTCAGACTTCGCACACTCGAGACAGTCCCGAACGGCACACCCTTCTGAAACTCAGCACGCCCGTTATTTAGGAAGATTAAATTTGGTGCCATATCGTTTCCAACAACGACATCGAGATCACCATCACCATCCATGTCCGCAATCTCTGTAGCGTAAGATGTCGATTGATTGGCTCCAAGCGACCAGACCTGATTAAAACGAGCATTTCCCTGATTCAGGAAAATGAGATTCTGCTGCGGCCAATGTCTACCGTTGGCAACGACAACATCGATATTCCCGTCTGCATTCAAATCGCCGACACGAACAGAAGCCGTTAAATTTTTCTGCGTACCAAGACTCGTGCGGGAATTAGAAACTAAGATACGGTCGGAAATCGGAGTTTGCTGAGCACCTCTCAGTATCGCGGGTTCGCCGAGAACTAAACAGATTAGAACCATCAACGTCATCAACCGGACCGACACTTTCACGGGACCTCCAACTTTCAAATAAGCACCTTGATAGTTTTAGAGATTCACGATCAGCCCAAGCAGACTCTGGCCTGAAAACAGTCAAGCCAAAGTCGCTGCTGAGAACCCCAACTTACATTTACTCTTTGCTGTAGACTCGAACGTAATCAATAATGAACTTCTGTGAAGTGATTGACTCATCCAGTCCCTTGGCACCACCCCATCCTCCGCCCATCGCTAGATTAAGAATCAGGTTCTGCGCCTTGTTAAACGGCCATTCCTTGTCATTAGCGGTCTTGTCGTAAACGTAATACTGTTCACCATCGACGTAGCCTCTGACTTCAGTCGGCGTCCATTCAACCGCATAGGTGTGAAATTCACCGGCCATATTAGGAATGTTTTTTGTGCTACTGATCTGATTGTTGATTTTAAAGTAATACGCCGGCGTGTGAACCGTTGCGTGAGCGATCCCGTCTCCAGTCTCATCGTTGACTTCAAAACCAACTGATTCAAGAATGTCGATTTCGCCGCAGTAGGGCCAGCTAATCTCATCGCGATAAGTATCGCCGAGAGTCCAGCCGGCTGCCCAGTTTCCGCGTTCGCGAGGAACTTGAGCCCGCATCTCAATTTTCCCATAAAGAAAACTTACCTTTCCTCGTGTGGTCAGTCGGGCAGAAGTCCAGTTTTTGCCATCGTCGTTTTTACGAGCCTCGATCACTAAATTGCCATCCTCAATTCTGGCATTCTCCTTACGCTTGACCGTGTAATACTGAAGTTCATTATTTCCCCAGCCCCAGTTTCCAACGTCGTAGGTCCATTTCGCATCGTCGACTTCGTCTCCATCAAATTCATCCGACCAAGCTAACTTCCACTCGTCTCCATCCATCTTCTGAGTCAGACTCTCCGGCGTCATCTGGTGCTCTACCATCGGGGTAAACACGACTCGGTCAAGCGACACACTCCCGTTTGAAACATGAAATTTCATTTTGTGTGGCCCTTTGTTGAAAGGACTTCCCTCAATGAAGAATTCAGCAACCTCGTCGGTCGGAGTAACAGGGATGCTACCAGTAACGTTGTAGGTTCGACCGTCTGTGTTATCGACGTAGTCCTCAACCCACACTTGAGCGTCGCTGGCTGCCTGAGCAAACACCTGAACCCGATAACGTGCGGCAACACCGAAGTCCATATCAAATGATAGCCAACCTGGTTCATTCATACTGACGACACTCGTGTCACCAGGTTCCGTTTTAAATTCTTTACTCGAACCAGTAAGATCTTCCGCTTGAAAAACCCGTACATTGTCCGAAGGCGTCGACTGATTATTTGCTTGCATGTTGGCTTGATTTGAGCAGCCGATCACTGCCCCCAATAAAACGATAGTCGGAAGGTAAATTAATTTCATGTCAATCCAGATTGAGCGGTGCGGAACATTCTTGAAAACGCTTTCACAAATTACCGAAGACCGACCAAAATTGCAATGATCCGATCCTGTTTTGCCTGATTAATTGGTAATTCGCCGAGAAACGGCTTCGTGTAAAAGGCTCAGGCAAGACGCTGCACCCGCCCGAATTCCTCAACCTCGAACTCTTAAAACACAGTGGTTTCCGAAGCTTCGCTGGTTAGCACCACAAGGAGTTCAAACAAGAAAGGGTCGCGGATTTCGCAAGAATTTGAAATTCTCAAATACCCCGACATTGTGTCAAACGGGCATTCTACGGTGACGCCGCCCAAGCCCTACAACGGCGATTCCGAGCAGAAACACAACGCCTCCCGGTTCGGGAACAGCGAGAATAAAACTCCCGTCGCTTCCGAGATCGTAACCGCTAAATAATCTCGATTCTCCGTTGACGGTCACGGTGAAATCATACAATCCGCTAAACACTCCATCCGCCGCAGTCCACTGCCCATTGCTATCCAAGCTGATTCCATCCAATTCGGTCATCCATTCTCCCTTTACCAAATCGAACCATGGATCTGCCTCCTCTTTGACGTTCCAGTCTTCATCGTACAGAGGAGCGTTGCCACGCCAATGACCGGGATCCCAAACGCCCCACATGATAAACCCGTCGACAGACTGGCTTTCAAATGAGGCCTCCAACATATCTCGAAAGACTTGCTGTTGTTCCTGTGGAGTCAATTGATCTGCATCATCCCGCGAGTCAAATTCTGTAATTTCGATACCCAAGCCAGTCTCTGCGAGAATATTCAACCGACGGACGATATCTGCTTTCGAAACGTCGTTGCGTGACATGTGCGCTTGAACGCCAATCCGATCGATCGGCGCTCCCGCAGCGAGTAGATCATTGACGAGGTCTCGATATTCAATGACAGCATTATCACTACCAGAATTTAAAATATTAAATTCATTGATCGAAAGTACCGAATCAGGGCGGATACTATCTGCTCGTACGAAGTAGTCTGCGAGCGCCTCAACTTCATTGTCATAAATTCCAGCTTCGACAAAAGTATCAGCGTAATAGCTTTCATGAATCGGCTCGTTGAGCACTTTCCAGTCAGTAATTGCAGGCCCCTCACCCGATTCACTATACCTCCCCATGATTCCGTCAGCACCGAGTCGGTCTTCCATCAAGCGATCGTGAAAGTCCTGCACATCAAACGATGACTCCGGCCGAAATTCAACCGGAGTCGGCCAGCGATCGCGCTGCCAAACAACCGACGCACCCGTCACAGATAAACCATTTCCCTGTGCAAGCGAAATCGCACGATCTGGAATTGCCGGACCACTATTTTCAAACGCCACCCACTGCAATCCAACCGTTGGGACAACGTGATTAAAATTTGACAAAACCGCCTGCCGATAATTTACGGCATCCTGCCAATCAGGTGTGTAACGTGATTGCCCCAAATCAGTCAAATTTGGAAGCAGGTTTTGTTTCTGAGTCTCGTTGAGCGAATGAAATTCAGTTTCGCTAATTGAAAAAAAGCGATCCCTTACTTGAGTGCCAAATTTGAAGGCATGCTTTTTCATGCGGATGTCAACAATCGCATCCTCAAGCGGATTTCCAAAAGCGTCCTGAACTGTCAGTGTGAGATCAGATTTTCGATGGGAAAGATCCTGCCCAAAAAGTTCGCCGCTAAATCCTGCATTAGCAACAAGCAACCAACAGAGCAGTTTGCAAGCTAGTTTTTGTTTCGACATCATTAGCGTATCAACCGGGGAGGGAGTTGCGAGCATCTTCACTCATAAAAAAATGAACCGAACGGTCACTAAAGGATAACCAACGACGCCTTACATTCCCAATGATAAATAAAAATCGACCAACGCTCATTGATTCTTTCCAGATGACCGGCGCTTGATCCTCTCACCGATGTTTCCATTGTGCCTTGAATCGGGAACTCCGCTCGATTGCCCCATCACTCGACTCAACAACAATGCACGAAAGGCTATTTATCCAAAACTCGGGATCTTCGCTTGGCGATTTCGTTTGCGGAATGCAACCACCACGATAGACTGTTGACCATGGGTAACAAAAAAATATTTGGAAGAGACGTCGATGACTGGGTCGATGAATACGCATTGAGCCACCAAAATGGCATAAATCAGGTTTGTCATACGATTGGGATTCCAACCATTGTCATCGGATTACTACTGATGCCATTTGGGTTTTTCTGGCTCTGGTGTTTGTACGCGGGAGTCACCCTATTTGTGGCCGGATGGGTTTTCCAATTCATTGGTCATGCATTCGAAGGAAAACCTCCAGAATTTTTCAAAGACTGGAGGTTCCTTTTCATTGGCCTTCGGTGGTGGATTAGAAAAATCAGCAAATAACCCAACAAGGACACATTGGCTTAAGCGGTGCGTTGCCAAATATGTTTCCCACTATCAACGTTGATAGTTTTCCCGACCCGCTGCCCGACTCTATTTTTTAAATTGCCGGTGCTTGGCATCGCCACCCGACATCAAATAGCCCATCAAATCATTGAGCTCCTGGGCATTCAATTTATCCAGCAGATTTTCTGGCATTTGAGATACCTTTGACGGGCGAATTTCATCGACCTCATCTTTCGCAACAACAATTGGATCCGCACCCACCTTCCCGGGATAAATCGCCACTTTACCCCCGTCTTGCTCGGTTACGATTCCCTCAATCAGACGCCCGTCCGCCAAGACGACCAGCGACGAACTGTACTGATCAGAAATATTACGGCTGGGGTGAATGATCGTCTCAATCACGTAATTGCGATCAAATTTATTAGGAACACTCGTGAGGTCAGGGCCTACGCTTCCACCAAGTCCACGTACCCGATGGCACTGAGCACAGCCAGCACCGAAAAACAATGAACGTCCACGCTCAAAATTAGACTTATTTTTGACCTGCTTTGATACGGTTTCGACCGTCCATTTTTGTCCGGGACCAACAGGCGCCGCGTATTCGAAATCGGGAACTGGATTAAAGTCTTCGCCAGTAATCGATTCAAGCGCCTCTCGCTCTGAGTTCGTACAATTGGTAAGTGCCTCGTCTCGTATTCGCGTTAAATATTTGGAAAACGAATTGCCACCTGCTGTCTTTGCTGCGGCATTCAGGAACTCAAAATATTCGCGTCGTGAATCCAGCGACCAACCTTCACGAAGATTACGTAGCATGAATGCGTATCCAATCTCGCGGGTAGGAGGATGATTACTCAACATCCGCTCGATTGATCCGCCATACCGTCTGTTTCTCGATATTAATTCCGACCACTTTGGCGTTTCCGGCGATTTCCGATTCTTAATTAACTGCATCGCTTTTTTCGCTACCGTCTCGCTTCTTAAGAAGGTCAACACACGGATGAGTTCGGTATTCACATCGGACGAATCGTGCGGAAACAACGGATCTAGTTCTTTTGTTAAAACAGTCCTTTGTTTTTTCGTTAAATCGCCCATTCGGATCATGCCCAGCGAATAAGCACGCAGTAACCCGAGAAGCTGGGACTCCGATAAATCTTTAGGGTTTAGACTTGTTAGCGAATCAAACAGCGATTGCTGATGCGTCGAATCTCCCATTCGTGCAAGGGCAACCGCACCTGTAATCCTTGCCTGTGGGCTTGATTCCGCTAACACGCGATTCGCCCATTGCTCGACCGGTTGACTCTCAATCGCCACGCGAGCAGCGTGACGAAGAAACCGATCTTCACTTGAAAGCTCTGACCATGCGTCATCTACAGCCTTTGCATTGGTCACGCCATGGTATTTCTCAAGCGCTCGGCGTCGCAATTGAGCCTCTGTTAAACTTGGCTTAGCCGGCGGGGCGCAGGACTCACCACCAACATAGCGAACTCGAAACACAGCGGCTTGAGCGCCCCGTCCACCGACTGAAAAATACAACGCCCCATCATGACCAACAATCGCATCCGTTACTGGCAGTGGAGAACTGTAAACAAATGGATCGGCTGTTCCGGTATAACCGGCTCCTACCGATTTTAGATCGATCGAATAAATCGTACCGAATGTCCAATCCAAGGCGAACAGTCCACTTTGATATCGGGTTGGAAATTTCAAACCAGCGCCGGAAACGACGCCAGTCGGAGACCCCGGTCCAATATCGACAACCGAAGGTAGGCTATCTTCATAATAGGCTGGCCACTTTCCAGAACCGTGCCGCCAACCAAAATCAGCTCCACTGACAACATGGCAAATTCGAGTTGGCCGATACCATGGAGAGCCTAAATCCCACTCCATATCCGCATCATAAGTAAACAAATCCCCAGCCTGATTTAATGCGATGTCATACTGATTTCGAAACCCAATCGCATGCACCACTTGTTCATTTGTCTCAGGATCAAGTTGAGTCACCCATCCACCCGGTGCCATGATTCCGTTGGCATGTCCATTCGAATCTGGCATCCGCGGCAAAAGCAAATCCTCGGCCCAACTTTGAACCCGTGATGCCGTATGGGCTGCCAGTTTCGAGTGATTACCACTGTCGACAAAAATATTTTTTTTATCCTCGGTGAGAATCAAAGCGTGGTTTCCATGCTCGCCTCCGCCCGTTGTACTGGGAATTTCTGTCATCGAATCCAATTTATCGTCTCCGTTTGAATCGGTAAGACGATAAAGATGGCCCCCATTACGATGAAACCAAAGACTATCAAACGCCCAAAGCAATCCCTGCGCACCCGACAGTTTTCCTAACGAATCGACCGACACCTTTTCAACGACCGGAGGGACCCCCTCTTTAACCGTCATCCGATACAAACCCGCACCACCTTGGTCAGATGCATAAATCCTTCCTTGCGGGTCAGTTGCCATCGAAACCCAACTTCCCTGTTCTTTGGGAACGGTGTACACAGGTTCAACGACAAAACCCTCGGGTGCCGTGATATTTTCTGACTTCAATTGGACAACCGGGGTCGCAGAACGAAGCCCTGGAATATTCCAAGGGCCTCCGCCGAGCGTGCCTACCTTAACCGGTTTCTTCCATGCTGAATCATCAAAATCGATGGCTTCCCAATCAGGAACTTTTTCCTCGCTGAACTTCCACGATTCCACATCAGAAACAACTGAGAAAAATTTTAATTTAGCTGGCTGGCCACCACTGTTATATTGTGTGACGCCAAGCTTAAGCACGACTCCTGCAACACCACCTTCATTTGCACCTTCAATTGCGATCACGTTTTTCCCTTTTACCAAAAACGGATCCACGTTTAATTTGAGCGGTGTTTCCCACGCGTCACTCGCACCTACCTTTTTTCCATTTATCCACATCGTCATTTGATTGTCACAGGTCGCATACAAGGTTGCGGACTTCACCTCTGCTGAATCCAATTCAAATGAACTTCGAAACCAGAGCTTTTGATTAGCCGAGGGAGATTTGCTCCAAATCCATTGAGCAACCGGTTTGGAATTCAACCATTGAGAATTGATCCCCTTGGAAGCATCAGTCGCCTTTTGAGCCTGAACAGATGCCGACAAACAAAACAGGACTGCCCAAAACAGAAAAAACGAATTTCGAATCCAAAAAATTAAACGAGCTCTGGGACTGTAATGCATAGTATTCCCGCTAGAATGAAACTGTGGACCAACCAAGCCGATTGTTAGTCGCTTGTGACAATATATCGGATACAGACTCTCGGGTAAAAAAAAATACGATGTGGAAGAAGACAAAATGAACATTTGCCGATTCGTCTCCGGAATCTTAATAGGAACTTGCTTCTCCTGCGTTTCCGGCAGAGCTATTCAAGCAGAAGAAAAAACAGCGGTTCACCAACGCGATGCAAGACCGAACATCGTCTTCATCATGTCGGATGACCATGCCTGTAATGCAATCAGCACCTACGGTGGTCGACTTGCGAATATCGCACCAACTCCAAACATTGACCGAATTGCAGCCAGCGGTATTCGATTAGATCGTTGCTTTGTTACTAATTCAATTTGCACGCCCAGCCGCGCTGTGATTCTTTCTGGTCAGCACTCCCATAAAAACGGGGTGAAGACCCTTATTGACGCGTTCCCTGGCCCCGAATCTGGCACTCCGAATGTCGCCAGCATCCTTCAACGATCCGGCTACCAAACTGCTTTAATTGGCAAATGGCATCTGCGTTCCGCCCCGTGGGGTTTCGATTACTGGAAAATCGGGCCGGGGCAGGGCAAATACCACGACCCATTTTTCATCGCTTCCACCGACGGAACCGCCTACACCACGAAAGTCAGGAAACTCAAGAGAACCAAGGGCTATTACACCGACTTAATTACCGATTACGCAACCCAATGGCTAGACCAGCGAGACACTTCAAAACCATTCTTCCTGATGCTGCACCATAAGGCTCCTCACGGAAAATGGGAGCCCGCCGACCGTCATCAAGACTACCTTAAAAACGTTGTCATTCCCGAACCCGATTCGCTCTGGGAAGATTTCTCCCATCGCTCGCCCGCCACGATCGATATGGGAACGTCAATCACCAATCGCTTAAAAAATCGAAGGTCCATGGTCGGAGATGTCCAAAAGCCAGATTGGTACGGCGGCCCCGTCGAAATGGCCGGCATGACTGACAAAGAAAGAGGACAAGCCGCTTATCAAAAGTACCTCCATCAGTACCTCGCCTGCGTCAAAGCAGTGGATGAAAACGTTGGCCGCGTCCTTGATTATTTAGACGACAACGGACTCGCAGAAAACACCCTCGTTGTTTACACATCCGACCAGGGTATGTTCCTCGGAGAGCATGACTATTTCGATAAACGCTGGATTTACGAAGAGTGTTTTAAAATGCCATTTCTCGCCAGTTTTCCCAATCGAATTCAACCCGGAACAACTGACCAAAAACATCTCTGTTCCAACTTAGATTTTGCCCAGACTCTTCTAGACTACGCGGAGGTCACCGACGCGCCTGAAATTTCGCAGATGCAAGGCTTAAGTTTGAAACCGATTCTCGAAGGAAAATCTCCAGCATCCTGGAGGGACGCAGTCTATTATCGATACTGGATGCACCTCGCTCACCACCAAATCCCTGGGCACTATGGCGTGAGAGACAGTCGTTACAAACTTGTCTTTTTTCATGGACTGCCGTTAGACGCTAAACTCGGCGGAGGCAATTTTCCGCCCTCAACTGCTGGCTGGGAATTCTACGATCTCCAACAGGACCCCAACGAAACCAACAACGTCTATGGCAAAAATGAATACGCTTCAGAAATCCGTCGGATGAAACAACGATTGCTGGATTTAAAAATTGAATATGACGACCGAGACGACCAATACCCTGAATTATTAAAATTAAGAAATCAACTATGGGATAATTCAACGAATGAATAAGACCCAAGCATCCATCCAGAATGTTTTCAAGTTACTTAAAACCGTCGCCGCGCTGGCAGTCCTCGGATTGGTCATATTTTACGCGCCTAATCAACTAAGCGGAAATGAGACGCGCCCCAATATCTTGATCATTTTCACTGACGATCAAGGAGTAAGCGACGTCGGCTGCTATGGCTCCTCCACCAACTTAACCCCACGCCTGGACCAACTCGCCAAAGAGGGAACAAGATTTACTCAGTTCTACGCTCAACACGTCTGCGGGCCCTCTCGCTCCGCTCTGTTGACTGGCCGCTACCCGTTTCGGAGTAAAGGCTGGGGGATGCCGGCAAAGGAAATAACATTCGCTGAGCTACTCACACAAGCAGGATATCAAACAGCCTGCATCGGCAAATGGGATGTCTCAAATAGAAAGCCAATCCTTGATCGAATGCCTAACGCACAAGGTTTCGACTATTTTTTTGGAACACTCGGTGCCAACGACAACGGACTGGTCAAGTTTCACGAAAACAATGAAGTTGCTGGACAGACTCGTGACATGGGAAGTTTGACGGAAAAATACACCGACAAAGCAATTCACTTTCTATCGCAACAGCGGGACCCCGAAAAACCCTTCTTGCTCTACCTGGCCCACACGATGATGCACACGATCATTGATGCCTCACCCAAATTTAAAAACCAATCCGCTGGTGGACTTTACGGCGATGTCGTCGAGGAGTTTGATTATCACACTGGACGATTACTCGACACACTGCAGCAACTTGGGCTGGACGAAAATACCATCGTAATTTACACCAGCGACAATGGCCCTTGGAACCAACCTGCTTACACGAACAAAAAAAAGGGACACCCTGAAGGGGCAATTTTCTGGGGAGAATCAAAAGGATTACGAAACGGCAAAGGCTCATGCTACGAAGCCGGTTCCCGAGCCCCGTGTATTATTCGATGGCCGGGAAAAGTCCCCGTCAATCAAACTTCCGATGCGATACTGGCAACGATTGATTTCCTGCCAACATTCGCCAATCTAAGCAATTTTTCGATTCCAACCGACCGAATCATTGACGGAGTCGACCAAACTCAACTACTTCTCGGAGAAAGTAAGACAGGAGCGAGAGATACCTTTTATTATCAAGGGAACGGAATCCGAAAAGGTAAATGGAAATACCTCAAAGCCAAACACAATGTCCCTGGTTATGCCCAAGACACAAACCGAGAATTGGTCGAGGAACTTTACGATCTTGAAAGCGATCCTGCCGAATCCAAGAACCTAGCGGCCGAACATCCAAAAACTATCCAACAGCTGAGATCACTTCTGAAGAAAATCGAAACTAAGGCATCTAAAAAAACTAACTCCAACCAATAAGCGTTAGTGAACCACCGCCACACCCTTTGGCCTCTCCGGTTGGATCACTTTTTTTGCCGCGTTTTCTTGGGCTTTGATTTCGCTTTCTTCGATTGAGGCCACGGCAGTGCGTGAACTGAGGTCGCTTTCTCCTTCCACAAACTCTGCATGCTTTTAAATCGCTCCGGCTCGATGGCAGACAGATCGTGCAGCTCACTTCGATCGTTACTGATGTTGAACAACTCCCATTTAACATCATCTTGACCGTGCCGCCCCTTGGCTACTAATTTCCAATCCCCCATTCTCAGAGCACGATTTCCTTCGTGTTCGAAAAAAAGCATTTTGCGATCGAGTTGCTGTCCTTGAAACACTGGCCGCAAACTTGCCCCTTCGAGTGGGGTTAGAACAACGTCTCCACGTTTTTTTGGATACGCAACATTTGCCACATCTAAACAAGTCGCCATCAAATCAACCAAGTGGGATGGCTCAGATCGCAGCTCGTCTTTGGACTGAAACCCCATCGGCCAATGCACGACCAACGGAGTAGAGATGCCACCCTCATGGACGTAATGTTTGTACTCGCGAAACGGCGTATTGGATACATTTGCCCAATTACGGCCATAGCCAATATAAGTGTCAGCTGGCCCCGGCATGACGTGACCACGCCGCACCGGATAGCCATCTCGTGTTTGTAAAGGAGCTGAAGCTTGATAGTGCTGCAAATCATCAGAAACGACTGGCAACGTCGGTTTAGCCGCCCGCAACTTTCGCTCTCCGGAAGTCTTTCTTCCGCCAGCTTCCGCACATCCGCCATTATCTTGCATAAACATGACCAGGGTATTGTCTAGCTTCCCTTCTTGACGCAGAGCTTCTACGATTCTTCCAATTCCCTGATCCATTTGATCGACCATTGCTGCGTAGACTTCCATGCAGGCGGCCTCCCATTCCTGATCTTCTACATTTGCCCACTCCCCAATCAAGGGCGACAATTCAGCCTTTTTCGAGATGACTCCTAACGCTTTCATTTTTTCATAGCGAGCTTGCCGAATCCCCTGATAACCACCGTCATAAACTCCCTCGTATTTTTCAATATCACGCACGCGAGCGTGCATTGGCCAGTGGGCAGCAGTGTAGGCAACGTACATGAAAAACGGCTTGTCATCCGGATGCTCGTTGATAAATTTTACGGCGTTGTCACTTACCGCATCTGTAAAATGATAAGGCTCTGTGGGCTGATAACCATCATCATTTCGAATCGTAATTGGTTCGTTATCACGGGTTAGTGAATTGGGATCCCACAGGCTCGATGCACCATTGATGATTCCATAGTATCGATCGAATCCACGCTGTAATGGCCAGTTAAATTTATCCGCCTCCGCTTTAGGAAATGTTTTCCCGGTGACATGCCATTTCCCAACGCAATACGTCGCATATCCCTCCGGTTGCAACACCTCGGCGATCGTGGCACACGAACCGTTAAGTTCGCCTCGATACCCTTCAACACCACGGTCGGCAACCATATGCCCAATACCTGTCTGATGCGGATACAACCCGGTCAACAAAGATGCCCGCGTCGGACAGCATCGACCGGTATTATAAAACTGGGTAAACCTCAACCCATTTCTTGCTAATCCGTCGAGTACCGGTGTCTTAATTTCGCTTCCGTAACACCCGATATCGGAATACCCCATATCGTCCGATAAAATCAAAATAATATTTGGACGCTGAGCAAACATCGGTCCTGACATCAAAACCAACAAGGTAACCGCCAAACTAAAAACTCTAACCATGGTGTGTTCCATCAAATGAAATACAAATAAATATCGCTGCAAACTTTACTCAAATCTCAACTGCCTGCATGGCAATAGACGTTTAAATTCAACGCTCAGAATTGGCTCACCTAGTCCACACGGACATCTTAACCAAATTGGTCATAAGCCTGTTTTTTACTGAGCACTTTTGCTTTGATGTAGCCATGCGCCAATGACTCACCAAACGGATCGACATAAACTCGCCCTCGCTTTGTTTTGTCGGCATCCACGTTGAGTACATGGATGTTAAATATGTAGGCACTCTGTGAACTAGCCTTGAACCAATGAATGTTATCCCGGTAGTCGGACACAGTTGAGTAATCGCCCACCCCGAATTTTTGATCAAGAGTCGGCTTAATGATCATGAAATCTTCGCCATCCTCAACGCGATCGTAATGTCGACCGTGACAATCACCTTTAAGCACGAGAAAAGCGGTCGCCATGTTGTAATGACCATGAGGTGCAACCGAACGATTCTTTTTCAATGCAAAAATCTGATGGCCGAAAACAAGCTTCGTTGGCAGACCTTCGACTTCGGGAAATCGCTTGCTTACGGCACGCTCGCCGCGGTCACTAAGAGGGAGGTTTTTGGTTAACTTCTCAAAGTCAACGAATTTCATCAAATCCGTCAGATTGACTTTTGCCATCAATTTTTCGACTTGCTCTTGCCACTCGACCTGAGTCAATTTGCGATTCTTGATATCGTTCCCGAGAGTGTTGAGTTCCGCCAACCAAGCCGCGGCAAGCGGTTTGATCTCATCTGAGAAAACACCGCGGCAGAACAGAGACTCCAGCAACGAAAACGTCAATGTGGAGCCAAGCACACCTTGGCTAAAAGTCCGCCGATTGAGATTCGACATTGGTTGCCTTCAATTGAACCTGATTGAGGAAACTAACATCTTAGACGGCTAAGCATTCAATTGCCATCAAAAGTCAAAGGCAAATTAGGCGAGTTGATATACCTCTCCATCACTCGCGTCCTGCTTTTCCTGCATCCACAACCGGTTCGCTTCTACTGCCTTGGATTCATACGCCTCATCAAACAATTCGTAATGGACGTTGCGTTGCCGTGGCGTAAAACCGATTGAAGAAATTGCCTCTCGCATTTGTTCAAGCGACAAGTAATGAACTGTCCCCGCCTCGGCCACTACGTTTTCTTCAATCATCAAACTACCCATGTCGTTGGCTCCGTAGACCAACGCGAGTTGCCCGATCTTTAAACCCTGGGTGACCCAACTGGATTGGATATTGGGAATATTATCGAGGTACAAACGGGCGATGGCTTGCATCTTTAAATACTCAAACGCCCCCAGAGGTTTCACGTCAGACATTTGCGTATTGTCTGGCTGAAAAGTCCAACAGATAAACGCTTTAAAACCACCGGTCTCGTCTTGCAGTTGTCGCAATCGATCTAGATGCTCAATACGCTCCTGCTTCGTCTCCACGTGTCCAAACATCATCGTGGCGCTACTCTTGCCACCAAGCTGGTGCCAGACACGCATGACATCGAGCCAATTATCAGAATTGACTTTTCCACGAGTGATGGCGTCACGGACGCGGTCTACCAGGATCTCAGCGCCGCCTCCGGGTAAACTTCCCAGCCCCGCCGCCTTAAGCCGCGTCAGAACCTCCTCGAGAGAACAATTATTCACCTTGGTAAAATGGTAAATCTCTGGAGGACTAAATCCGTGAATATTCAATTGAGGGAAGTGAGATTTGATATCCGAAAGCATCTCCTCGTACCAATCCAATTTGTACTTGGGATGCAAACCACCCTGCAACAAAATTTGATCGCCTCCAAGGGCTACAGTCTCCCGGATTTTTTCGAGCAACTCCGCACGATCCAGTACGTAGCCTTCAGGATCCTTGGGGCCACGATAAAATGCACAGAAATTGCATACCGCAGTGCAAACATTCGTGTAGTTGATATTTCGATCAATGTTGTAGGTCCGATATGACTCGGGATGCAGACGCCGTGTGACGGCATTCGCTGCAGAGCCCAGCAATGCCAGATCATTACACTCGGTCAATGCGAGTCCCTCTTCGGGAGTCAGCCGCTCTCCGGCAACAGATTTTTCAAGCAGTTTGGCAATCATGAAATTGTAATTGGTAAGATTGGGGTATCAGTTGAAGCTCAGAAGCATGACGAAAGAATTGATCCATTCCCGCTTTCTCGTCCACTCCTAAATGAAAATGTAAGTAATCTTGCAGGTACTGAACGCACTCCTGTTCCTGCAAAGCATAATCGCCATGGTACGCACGGGAAATTGAGTCGATGGAATTCAATCCAAAATCACGAGATTCCGATAAAACTCGGTCTAGCCGATCGAGGTCGGCGTCGGCCCACGCCGCCCACACAGCAAACACAAAGGGGCGCCCGGACCACTGATTCCATGCCTCTCCAAGATCCCACACATATGGAAAATTCTCGTCCGTAGCATTCATCGCCCGATCACCAATGATCAGCGCCGCATCCGCGGATGTCTTTCGCCAATCATCACGAATCGAAAGAGAGTGACAGTTTGGTTTCACCGCAAATTTTTTGTCTAAAAATACACGCGTCAGCGCGCGACTCGTTCTCGAACCCTCATCCAAGGCCAGTGTCTTAATCTCTTCCGCCGGAACGCGACTCATGAGCTTTACACTCCAAACCGGCCCCCGACAGGCAATACAAGCATCGGAAACAATCACGTAGTCTGAATGACTCACAGCTTCCACGACCGGGATCAGAGCTGCATCGAAATGTCGGGCTGACAGGCGGTCCGCAAGCCGACTTGGCAGATCAAAAATGACCTCTAAATCGTGCTGGTCCTTCAGCCCGGCTACCAAGGGTTTGGTGTTTAAGTAGGAAACCGCGCCAATTTTGGGTCGACCCATGGGTCACTTTCAAGCCTGAAACTCGGGGTATGCTCGATATTTTAAACCGCGATGCGAGTTGATTAAAGGCAGCTTACAAAAGCATCGGCCATTCCATACCGACAACTCTCGCCCGCCTACCCACAAAAGCCGATTCCCGCTCAGTGATGAATTCAAAACAGAACCTGAATTTGCCTCTCGCCCCTATTTTAACCGCATCGATCTACCCTCTGTAACGTGCACGAGAACCTCCAATTTTGCCAAAAACAACGAAAACGAGTGGTTTTGAACTTTCAGGTTCGCCTTCCCCCTCAAGACGCCAAGCTCGCGATCCATCCACGCATTCACACTATTGCCGCATTCCTTCGGTAATTTGTACGCTTTGTACCGACTAGAGCCAGATCGTCGACCTTGCCCATTGGCTAAACTTTTTTAACACTGACAAAAACAAGGCATTCTCGGGTTGTATTGGTCGAAACTAACATTGACCGTCAATTATCAGGAGAGCAATGTGCGTTTTTCATCCACCATCATTATTCTGACCACCCTATTTTCCGGTTATTTTGGCATCGCAACGGATGCAAACGCTCAACAGGTCATCTACCAAAACGAGAATTGCGCTCCGACGGAATTCTACAAGCCAAGTGACCCGTGGACCCGCGGAAAGCTGTTCAACATCCAGACGGGTAACACCGGCCTTTTCTTTAACTGCGACGGCGAACAGGCAAAACGCTACTCCCCATACATTTGTTGGAAGCCAATCACCGAAAAAGCTCTTCCAACCAGAACAGGTATTTGGAATTCGATTAAACAAGACATTGCAGAAGTCAAGCAACGGGTGAGAGACGGCTCTTGCTGTGACCTTGGCTGTACTTGTGCCGATTGCCACAAAGCGAGGAAAAACGGTGACATCGGCGGGTGTGCATCATCGGTTAACGGCGGCTGCAACCAGTGCAGTCAACCATCTTGCGAAAGCTGTGCCAGCAACACTCCGCCGATTGTAGCTCCCACCGTCGACAACGCTAAACCAGCGACGCCACTTTCGAACACCGCCGCAATCCGCAACGTTTCCACCATCCAGTCATCGCGACGCCCCATCGTCCCTGCCAAAGCTGAGGTAACAAACCATGGCAAGAAGTTTGGTTTAATTCAATACCGCAAGCCACCAATCACCTCCGCCGACAATTAACAAGCGGAACAAAAGGCCACCTGAAAATTCAAATTGAGAGACTGGCACCTCAGCCACTCCAGAGGTTAATTAGCCATCGACTGCTAACGCCTGCTCGAGGTCTTCAATAATGTCGCTGCTATTCTCTATGCCACATGCGAGCCGGATCATATTGTCCGAAATCCCAAACGACTTTCTCTCTTCGGGGCCATAACCCCAATAGCTCATCACCAGCGGTTGCTCAATTAAGGATTCGACTCCTCCGAGGCTTGGAGCAATTCTCGCTAACTTCGCGCGGTCAACGACTTTTGACGTCTCTTTCCAATCCGCATCGGCGACTTCGAACGTTACCAAACCTCCAAATCCACGCATCGTCTCTTTGGCAATTTGATAATCCCGATGCGAGGGAAGACCTGGATAGAGTACGCGAGACACCCGCGGATGGCTTTCGAGAAACTCCGCCACACACTGCCCATTTTCATTGTGACGCTGCATTCTTATTTCAAACGTTTTTAATCCTCGCTCGAGGAGGTAACAGTTGTGCGGCGAATTAACCGAGCCCGTCACACCACGCAAAGCGCGAATATCGGCCAATTTTTCCGAGCACCCCAAAACAATTCCAGCCAACAGATCATTGTGCCCACCCAAATATTTAGTGGCAGAGTGCACAACATAATCAACTCCAAAATTGATGGGCTGCACATTGAAGGGTGTTGCAAGCGTTGCATCAATCAATGTTTCGACTTGATACTTTTCACCAATCCCAGCGAAACGCTCCAGATCAAGAATACTCAAATGTGGGTTCGTCGGAGACTCACTTACCAACAACTTGGTTTTGGAATTTATCGCGGATTCCATCGCGGCATAATCGCCAGTCTTTACCTGCCGTGTGACAATTCCAAATCGAGATAGATGTTTCTTGCAATACTCTCTCGAGCGATGATAACACTCATCAAAAAATATGATCTCATCACCGGAACTCAATTTTGCATTGAACAAACCAACCAGGGCAGCCATTCCACTAGAAAATAGAATCCCTTCTTCGGCGTTTTCCAGAGCTGCCAACTTTCTCTCAACGACCTGCTCGCCGGGAACGCCATACCGACCATACTCGCCACGATCCTCGTCGTTTTCGATGAAATTGATAATGCTCTGAGTGTCAGTAAACGTAAAGGTCGACGCTAAAACAACAGGATCGGTAATCGAATTAGCGACTTTTTGTCGTTGCTCGCCGGCGTGCACCGACAACGTCGAAACCCCTGCCACGCGACCGTCCACTGGATCAAAATTTACTGCTCTGCTTTGCTTGCTTGACACGCTATGTTAACCCTACTCAAAAATAGAAATCGCAACCGTCAATTTCACGCATAAAAAATTGCGTCAAAATGGCGGAGGTAAAACAGAGAGAGTTAGCGATTGCAAAACCTGCAAAGAACTGCCCAAAGGCAGAGTGCGTCCCACCCTAATGCAGTTGCAGTTGGTGAGGTTGAAGGCTCTTTAGCAGATAAAGGCTGCAAGCGGCTAACAAATCCCTATGCCCGAAGTATACCCAACAGATAATTGTTCTTGCAAGAATAAATTCGAATTTATATGCAGCTGCCTGCAACGGCGGATTCGCAACCAGAGGATCGCTGCAAAACGGCTTTAAACGCCGCAAATTTAAATCTGAAACAAAACATCGAGATTTCCGGCAGCAACACGTCCCACCCCCAACGATAAAGTGAAACAGATCACGCCAACAATCCGTCATGATCGTCTTCCATGGTTTTACACGGCCTGCCAACTCACAAGTGATCGTTTTGAAACAACATTCGTCACCGAGTCCGTTTGCAAAAATTGATCCAATGCCTATCTTACAGGTATGACAAAACTCAACCGAGAAGAGCTAATCCGTTTAGTGGACCACATCATGACGACCAGCGGGTGCATCGTCGACGTGGACGCATTGCTCAGTCGTCTTGAACAAAATGTACCGCACCCCAATGTCAGTGAGCTAATTTTCAATCCACCAAGTGGGAAAGCAATGACAGCCGAACAAATTGTTGACCTCGCGCTTAGCTACTAAAAATCTGAAACCACCCTTAATAACCCAACGCATTCTCAACCTTGGAGAGCTTTGACCCCATGAAACGACGTACCTTTTTAAAATCAACTTCCGGCATCGCTTCCGTCGCAATTGCATCCTCACTTACAAACTCAATCATGGCATTCCCTCATTCTCTTCCTGACAATAGCAAGTACAAGAAGACAATTGGCCTGCAATTATGGACAGTTCGAAACCAGATGCAGGAGGATAAACAAAAAACGCTTAAATCAATTTCAGATGCTGGCTACTATCAAGTGGAACTCGGCGATACCAACGACGCGACCGAACTCCTTCCAATCTGCAAAGACCTAGGGTTGGCCGTAACTTCCAGTTTCCTCAATTGGCAAGCTGTCTGCACTCCGGATGCCAAAGGCGTGCCGTCCCTCGACAAAATCCTTGAGCAAGCACAAAAGGCTAACCTCAAACATCTAGTGTTTGGATATATCAATAAACCGAATCGGCAGACGGCGGACCAATTCAAACGTTATGCAGAAACTTCAAATCAATTCGGAGAGAAATGTGCCAAATCCGGCATTCAACTGTGCTACCACAATCACTCTTTTGAATTCGCCCCACTCGACAATGGAAAAACCGGATTTGACTTGCTGATCGAGGAGTTTGACAAAAATCATTGCAAATTTGAACTTGACGTTTTTTGGGCAAAAATTGGCGGCTGGGATCCGATCGAGACGCTTAACAGACTCAATGGACGCGTGTCCCAAGTCCACCTGAAAGATCTCAAAACTGGTTCGAAAACCTGTTTTGATGAAGGCCAAGTTCCACACGAAGCTTTCAAAGAGCTGGGCAATGGTAGTATTGACATGGCTGAAGTCATGGCCGTCTCCGAAAAAATTGGTGTTGAGCAATGCCACGTTGAACAGGATCAATCTCCTAATCCGATCGTCAGCATCGGTCAAAGTATTGACCACCTCAATACGCTATAAGGCCTGAGAAAACTTTTTGACATTACCACCCCAACAATCTGACAATGCCTCTGCCTCTCTGCGCGGTTACACCCGTGGATTGGCAGGATTTGCGATTTTGTTGTTTGCATCCTCTTGGAAACTGTGGACGCCTCAAAACATTTTCCCTCAAATCCCATTTCTGGCGTCCTTGATCACGACGCCTACATGGGTCGATTGGCTTTGCCTTGGATTGTCTTTGGCTGCTCTTGTGGTTTGCTTGCTTGCCAAAGAAGGCAAAACACTAACTGGCGGGCTGATTTTATTCGCCGCATCCACCGCAGTACTGATCCTCCTGGATCAGCATCGCCTCCAACCATGGGCCTACCAAATGGTGATTGTTGCAATCGTCATTGCAACCTCTGCAAAATTAAACGCGATTCGCCGAATCCAAATCATCACGGTCAGTATTTATATTTTTTCGGGAGTAAGCAAATTGGATTACCAGTTTGTCCACACCGTCGGGGATCAAATGCTCTCGGCTCTCGTTGGCCTCCTCGGATTAACGACTGAAAACTGGCCAACCCAAGCAAAAAACGTCACTGTTCTTTGTCTCCCAATTACTGAAATCTTGATTGGTATTGGATTGCTAATTCCCAAGACTCGAAGCATGGCGATGGCCGGTGCTGTAACAATGCACGCAGCCTTAATATTATTATTGTTTAACAATGTGAGTGGATCCGGCGTCCTCATCTGGAATCTATTTTTCATCTTTCAAATCATCTGGATCTTTTATCGACAGCCAAAATCAACTCCCCAAGCACCTCAACGTCCACCTCTGACAGATTCTCTCGGCTACTTAATCACGCTCGGTGTCGTAGTTTTCCCCCTAACTCAACCTTGGGGGATTTGTGACCATTGGCCGGCGTGGCAAGTTTATGCCCCGCGATGCAGCCGAGCCAAACTAGACAATCCGCTTGACGACAATGAGCTGTGGAGCAACTTTGGGAAATGGTCAAACCAAACACTGGCCGTTCCAGTTTACCCTCAGGCAAGATTTGAATTCGCCGTGGCAGTTGCAGCTCAACAGAAATTCAATAAACCACGTGAGCTTCCAATCGAAGTCTCGGAAGCTTCTAACCGTTGGAACGGAACCCGCGTTTCCAAACGAATCGCGGGGGACCAAATAAAAATGCAAATGCGTCAGTACTGGCTCAACACCCGCGCAAGACAGAACTGGACTGAGAAAACAGAAGAGACACTGGACTAAACGGCTAGTTTAAATTCAACCGACGCGTTGATTAGCATGGCGATCAACAAGAACAGTTTCAGGCGCCGGAGCTTGGACGAGCTTTAATTTCGACGGCGTAATAAGAGGCCTTTCGAACACAACTCGATTCGAACGCCGATCCCTCGTGAAACGTTGCTCTCCGACCATCTTCTGTTTTGAGTCCGCCCAATGCTGAGCCTCATCGGTAAGATCATTCATTAATCCTTGAGCACCCAACCGAAAAGCATCCAATGTTTCCCTACGAGCTTTTCTTGGCACGCGAATCTTCGGACCAAAAATTACACGCACGCGGGACAGAGGTCGAGGAATGGCAAACTTATCCCACGTCGACAAACGATAGGGATTGCTGATTCCAATACCCACCGGAACTAAGGGCATGCCAAGCAGCGAAGCTAAGTAGACTGGTCCCATCGCCATCTCACGGCGTGGTCCGCGGGGACCGTCAGGGGTCATCGCAATACTGGAAAACTTTGAATTCGTTTTCATTGCGCGGATGGCAGCAGCGCCGCCGCGACTGGTGCTGCCTCGCACAATGTTCAAACCTAAAGACTCAGCTGTTTGATTCACCAATTCGCCGTCGCGATGTTGCGAACAAAGGACGGTTAAAGGTGTGTGCCCCCAACGAGGAAGAATCACAACAATGTACTCGTGCCAAAACGAGAAAATCACGTGTTCGTTGTACTCCGAACGAACGGGATCCACCGTTTTATCATAATAGCGAATTCGAAAGTTAATGAGGTCTAGCGCACGCGGCATTAACAGCGCGTTAATATGACCGGTAATTCGTTGACCTAACGTTGCATCTGACACGTCGCTTTAGCATCCTTACTAATCAAACAAACACAAAACTCAACAAGCAACGAATTCGCTCGTCCATCGCGAATCAACTATCTCATTAGCTAACGCTAATTGCCCAAAACCAAATCTGGCTCATTGAATAAATTTTACTCTAAAAAATTCTTGATAACCTACTTTTCAATCACTCCAAACACCACGAAACACTTCCGTTGCTGGCCCCGTCATAAACACATGATTTGTTGTTTCATCCCACTCGATCAATAATGTTCCACCGAGCAAATGATTCGTTATTTTTCGCTCCGTCTTTCCCGACAATACTCCCGCGACACACACTGCACTCGCCCCCGTTCCGCAAGCCATCGTCTCTCCCGAACCTCGCTCCCAAGTCCGCTGACGAACTTCCGTTGGCGATACGATTTCGACAAACTCTACGTTGACTCTTTCAGGAAACCTCTCGTCACTCTCTATTCGGGAGCCAATTCTCAGAACTAGATCATCGGTCGCTTTGTCAACAAAAATAACACAATGAGGATTGCCCATTGAAACACAATTGACTGCAAATTCGTGGCCACCCACCGACAACGGCACGTTAATCACATGATGATTAACTTCAGGATTCCCAGCAAGTGTAGTCGGGATCTCTGCCGCTAGCAGAATAGGCTCCCCCATATCCACCCGGACTTGTTGGACTTTACCGTTTTCATGCTCTACATCCAATGCCAAGATGCCAGCCCCCGTTTGGATTGTCATGTGGCTTTTCTGACAGATTTCATGATCAAATACATATTTAGCGACGCATCGAATCCCATTCCCGCACATGGCTGATTCGCTTCCATCGGCATTAAACATCCGCATTTCCGCATCTGCCACTTCCGACGGACAAATTAAAATCAAGCCGTCGGAACCGATTCCCTTATGGCGGTCGGCTACCGAAACCGCCAACGCCGCTGGATCTGCCGGAATTGGCTCTTGGAAGCAATCGATATAAACATAATCGTTTCCTGCGCCGTGCATTTTGGTGAATTGCATTTTTTGATACAGAGTTGAGTTGTGTGAGGAAATAAAAACGGTGTAAGGAAACCGATTTTACATTCTCTCAAAACCTCGCAGCAGGGCAAGCCCGACGCGAATCCGCTTGAGTTAACAAGAACTGCGGCCGAGCAATTAGATCTCACGCTTAATTGTCGGATGCGGGATTTTCAAATATTTTGATTCGCTGTCCGGCGTCAACATTTTCTCTAGTCGTTTTTTTCCCGCTAGGCCAAGTCACCTCGAGTTTGTCGATTTTCTCCGAGTCGCCCATACCGACATGAATGCTCTTAGAATTTACACCTGACAAACCTTCGCCACAGGACAGATGAAACATCCGCTTTTGCTTCTCACCATTTTGCCAAACTGCAACGGTCGCTCCATAAGCATCTCGCGGACTCCATTGCTCACTGGCTACGGCGGTTGTCTGCCCACCCACCAGTTCGATTTCGACGTAATTAGCTTTAAGACCTCGGTCACCAATCGTATTGCGAACCATCCTAAACCGCGGATGATTCGGACTGGTCACACCAAGATCGAGCCAACCGTCTTTATCGAAATCTAACAAAACGAACCCACGACCGTCTTCTCGAAAATCGGCACCAGAGACGAGTGAGTAGTCTTTGTAATTACCATCGCGGCGAAAGAAAATTCGGTTTCTCTCCCCGCCACTAAGAGAGTTGCTATTCAGGTACCGCTCGCCAGGTTGCGGATCATCAATCCACTCAAAATAAATGGTTCGCATTTCCTCCAACGGCCCCCACTCTTTCGCATTTGAAAACTCTTGTCCCCGACCCTCTCCGAAGCGAACCGCTTCGCGCCAAAGACAACTTCACAAATCAATCTTTGTTTTCACTTCCTCGGGGGCAGAGTAGCATCCGCTTGGCACGTAAATATCCAAATTCCCATCGTTATCGAAATCGGCAAACTGACCACCATAAGACCATCCGACTCGCGCGACATGCTGCTGTCCCTCCTCATCTCCCGCTACCTGCTTAAAAACTCCCCCTTGATTCTCGAACAAAAAGTTTCCGTGTGCGGCAACTTTTAATCGTGGATCTGCTCCCTTAACCTGATCGACAATCCGATTACCGGCCTTTGAATACATATTGGAGACATAAAGATCTAAATCACCGTCGTTATCATAATCGCCCCATGTGCACCCCATTCCAAAACCCATATCCATTGTGGGAATGACGTCCGAAGTGACGTCCGTAAATACCGGCTTGTAACTACCTCGCTCGGTATCATTTCGAAGAAAAACATCGGGGGCAAAGTCATTACAGATATAAAGATCGAGGTCGCCATCGGTATCGTAATCATTCCACGACGTTTGGTAGGAATTTCGATACTGTTTTAACCCGTCGTCCATCTTTACCCACTCAAAACTCTCTCCACGATTCATCAGCAAAATATTTGGCGGCCCTCCGCGATCGACAAACTTATCGTTACCGAGAATTTTCAAACGAGTTTTGAGCTGCTCCTTTTCCCGCGTAACAAATCCAATCCAATCATCAATTGGCCCAGTTCCAGTGGCATAGGTACTCAAATAGAGATCCTCAAGCCCGTCTCTATTTAAATCCGCAACCGATATTGCATTAACAAAACGAGTTTCCCGGAGCACTTCATTAATCGCCTCATGTGGCTTAAATTTCCCGCCAACATTTTCAAAAAACTGACTTGGAACCATCGACATGCCAATTAGCAAATCGGAGTCGCCGTCGTTGTCAAAATCAAAGAAATATCCGCAAGTCGCCATTTCTGGCACATCGATACCTACCGATTTCGTAACATCGACAAAGGTCTCATCACCTTGATTTCGAAGCAATTGAACGGACTGCCAACGATCCGTCATGAATAGATCCTCATTCCCATCGTTATCGAAATCGACGACGCTGACCGAAGGATATTGCCCGACTGAACCCCAATCATTACAGCCTTTAAATTCGTCTCTGGCTTCCTTGATTGCCTGTGCTTCTACCATTTTGCCGTTTTCAAGCGAACGAACAATTTCCATCTCACCGCAACGAGTAATAATTAAGTCTTCGTGGGTTGCTGTCGAGACTGCGTTCAAAGTCTCAACATCAGGAATTAAATCCGCGGTAACTTCCTCGAATAAATTCCCTGGCGAACTGATGACGGTAAACTTTTTTTGCTTCCAAGAAACCAGTTTCCAATCGTTTTCCGCAACCTCCTGCCACCCAAGGGTCTGATAGGCACGGACTCCTAAAGGCTCACCGTTTCGCAGCATCCGACCTTCAAATTTTGTCTCCATCTCAAACACGCCAGACTCGTCAAACGAGCCTTTGAGAACCCCCAGTTGAGCGTCATCAAATCGTCCATTCTTGAGCAACGGCGCCCAGACTTCAGAAAACTCAATCGACTCAACTTCAGGTTTAATTGGCCAAACCATAAACGTCGCAAGCGAACCTTGCGAATCCCCCTCTGCCGAGGACAACAACGAGTCGATGGTCTGCTCTGCAAGACCTACGTATTTGATCTTTCCCGGCACTACAGCCGAGAGGTCAATCTGGATGTCCTTCAGGCCGGTTGTCAGAACGCTCTTTTTGCCCGAGAGCCCCTGGATTACAGTCTCAGAGTCGGTAATTCCCTGAATTCGAAGTTGCTCATCCGATAGTTTTGGCTCGTCGACCACCGCACGTTTGGCTTGTTTTGGAGGCGACGGAGTTTTTTGGCAACCCACCATCAAAACGGTCGTAGCACAGGCACAAGCCAACAGAGAAAAATAACCAAATTTAAATATCATGTTTCCAGCCTTACGATGATGTTGGCCGCGTGCAACACCGCCGTGATTACCATTGAATTTTGCCAATTTGCCAAAACCAATGCATTCTTATTTCCTAATCTTACGCTAACCGGATTACTGCTCGAACGCCAACTTTTTTACAGTTTGTAATGCAGTGAACGATTAAGCACCAGCGATAACGACCTAGCCGGTACCTTATCAGCCCAAATACGCTACTGGTCAGAAATGGCGATTTCGATCACTAACGGTAAAACTGGTTAACCGGCAAAACTGGTTAAAAGCCAAAACACATCAGCGTCCCCGATTAGTCTTTGGACATCTCGGGATTCTCAAAAATTGTAATCCGCTTGCCGGCAGCGACATTCTCGAGAATTGAAACCTTTCCGCTGGGCCACAAAACCTCGATTCGGTCAACTGACTTCAGAGCTCCCAACCCAACATGAATTCTCTGAGCGTTGACGCCCGAAAGCCCTTCGCCACATGAAAGCTGGAATAGCCGCTCAGTTTCCGCCGTCGTCACTTTCACCGTCGCGCCAAAAGCGTCTCGCGAACTCCACTCGCCGCTGGGCACCGTTGATGTTTGCCCACCGACGAGCGAGATTTCGAGAAACTGATTGTCGATCTTGGCCAGATCGCCAATCTTATTCCTTACGATTCTAAACCGGGGATGGTTCGAACTGGCGACACCAAGATCAAGCCAGCCGTCGCGGTCGTAGTCAAACAGAACAAAACTACGACCGTCCGAGAGAAAATCCGCTCCCGAAACAAGTGAGAGATCTTGATAATTACCGTCTCTTTGGAAAAAAAGACGGTTTCGTTCCTTACCACTTAACGAATTACTATTGAGGTGCCGCTCGCCCTCTGGAGGCTGATCCGTCCACTCAAAAAAGATCGTCCGAGTCGATTCCAACGACCCCCATTGCTCAGCCATCGAAAACTCAGAATCACGTCCCACACCGAAGCGAACTGCTTCGCGCCACAGACAACTTCACAAATCGATCTTGGTTTTCACCTCGGCAGGCGCTGAATAGCACCCGCTGGGCACGTAGAGATCAAGTTCGCCATCATTGTCAAAATCAGCGAATTGCCCGCCGAATGACCAACCCACCCGAGCGACATGCTGCTGACCTTCACCGGGCCCGGCAATTTGCCGGAATTTCCCGCCCTCGTTTTCGAACAAAAAATTGCCGTGAGCCGACACCTTAAGCCTCGGGTCCGAACCTTCAATTTGATCAACGATTCGATTGCCCGCCTTCGAGTACATGTTCGAGACGTACAAATCAAGATCGCCATCATTATTAAAATCTCCCCACGAACACCCCATTCCAAACCCCATGTCCATCGTTGGAATGATGTCTTGGGTAACATCAACAAACTCTGGCTTGAAACTTCCTTGCGCCGTATCGTTTCTCAAAAACACATCAGGTGCGAAGTCATTACAGACATAGAGATCCGGATCTCCGTCGCTATCATAATCAACCCAAGAACTTTGATAGGATCCCCGATATTGCTTCAGCTCATCCGAAATTTTTGACCACTCAAACTTTCCGCCGCGATTCATTAGTAAGATATTGGGCGGCCCACCCCGATCCACAAACTTGTCAGCCCGTTCAATCTTCAAACGCGTTTTCAGTTGCTCTTTTTCGGTGGTAATGAACCCAATCCAATCTTCAATCGGCCCAGTCCCAGTCGCATAAGTGCTCAAATACAAATCCAATAAACCATCACGATTTATATCAGCCACGGATATCGCGTTTACACAACGGGCGTCCTTTAAAACTTCATTAATTTCAGCATGAGGAATAAATTTCCCGCCGTCATTTTCGTAAAACAAGCTTGGCACAAGCGACAGGCCGAGGATCAGATCAGCATCGCCGTCGTTGTCATAATCAAAGAAGTAACCACAAGTCACCATCTCATCTATTTCAAGCCCAACCTCACTGGTGACGTCGGTAAACGTACCGTCACCGTTGCTTCGCAGCATTTGCGGCGGTTGCCACCGATCAGTCACGAACAAATCATCGAATCCGTCTTGATTGAAATCAACAGAACTGACTGCGGGATATTGCCCCACTGAAGTCCAATCATTACAGCCTTTAAAGTCAGGACGCGCCGCGAAATTTGCAACCATCTCCTCTTTTTGCTTTTGAGATTGCCCGCCAGACGCATCGGCTAGACGCACGGATTCTTCCAACTCATCACACCGCTGGATAATCAATTGTTCATGCGAAGCAGTCGACAGCTTTTTGAACGTTTCAGGATCCGTAATCGCCTCACTGGTAACGTCCTCAAACAAAGGTGAAATCGAATTAATAACTTTCAATTTCTCTTGTTTCCACTCGGCTATCTTCCAGTCGTCGGCATCAGAGCGGTGCCACACCAAAGTTTGATAACCAATCACACCCAAAAGCGAGCCATCAGCAGTGCGAATTCGTCCTTCAAACTTCGTCGCCATTTCGAAGTCGCCGTTGGGCAACACGGCTCCCGACAGCACTCCGAACTGTGCGTTTTCGAATTCATCTTGGCGTAACAGAGGTCGCCAAATTTCCCGAAGACTTAACGATTGCTGCTTCTCAGAAATTGGCCATAAAACTTCTGACGCCAATCCCTGCCCAATCAGAGGTGGTTCGGTTACCTCTGCTGCGGACGCTTTTAATAAATCTTGAAAATCCAAATCCTTTAGACCAAGACACTGCACCGCTTCAACCACAAATGCAGACGTATCAATGTCTGAATTAATCAGGGATCGCCCGAGCATACTTTTCTTCGCAGATAAAGACTGGATCAAAGTCTCAGAATCTGTGATCCCTTGAATGCTCACCTGTTCTGGCGAGAGAGCTACTTTATCCACAACCTTGGGAGGAGTGTCGGATTTCTTAACTGGCTCCGTACTCCCATTACACCCCAGAAAAGCAAAACTAAAAAAGGCAAAACCAAGTCCGACGTTAAAGATTCCGTTGCGTACATTCATGTATTCAGACTATCGACCACGACCGAGAAGGTCAAATAAACCCGAGTGATTTCATTCAAAATTGAATGAACTGCCCAGTTCCCCTTTCTTCCATCACTGCCGCATGGACCTACCAAGGCACGAATCACCGATAACCCCACAGTTCCATCGCGTGATTTCAGGATTTCCCTTTCGAAGCGACAACTGGAGCCAAAAACGAGACAATGGAAACTGGTAGATTTAGCAACGTTGAGCGATAGTTAAGTGCGAACGTAAAAAAACCCGCAGCTTAAACTGCGGGTTTTAAAATCCTGTCGCTGACCAAGGAGACTATTCGTCACCAGCCTTCAACCAAGGTGTCAGTGTTGGTGTGTACTCACAGATCTCGTCGTCACCAAAATAGAGATTAATCTCTCGTGCCGATGCTTCCGGGCCATCTGAGGCGTGAACGAGATTCATTTGGCGACTGCTACTAAAATCACCACGAATCGTGCCAGAGGCCGCTTTCAACCCGTTGGTTGCCCCGAGCATGTCACGCACCACTCGGATAACTTCGAGGCCCTCAACCACCATGGCCACCACTGGAGCACCGGTAATAAATTCTTCAAGACCAGGATAAAAAGGCTTTTCTACATGCTCAGCGTAGTGCTGCTTGGACAGCTCAGGGGTCACCTGGATCAACTTCATTGCAATGATGTTGATAGCTTTTTCCTCAAAACGGGAAATAATGGTGCCCACGAGACGCCGTTGAACGCAGTCGGGCTTGAGTAATACGAGTGATCTTTCCATCGCTGTAGATTAACCTCGGTTAAGTGTTTGTGAATGTATTGGTGGCGGAATTAATTGCCAAAAAGCGGCCGCGAGGCGGATTCTAACAGATGTTTTCCCCTTTCGAAAACCGGTCATATCTGGGAAACTCCAACTGTTCACTATTTGAACGAAGACCGAAAAGGAGCGGATAACGCCCCCTTCGCCTCGTCCCAAATTGCTGAACACGAACATCCACCGGGGCGATGTCGTCAGGACCCCGATCGACTGGTACATTTTAAGTACTGTTATCGATAAAAAACGACTAAATTGTGGTGCCAAAGTCAAACGTGATTTTGCCGCACGATCCGACTACCGTCCGAGTTTGTTACGAGTTTCGAATGATTAGTGCCAACGAACAGTTTCCACCCACGCAAAAACCTTCTGAATCCGTGTCCGGTGTAACCGTCCGCCTCGCCGGTGACTCTGGCGACGGTATGCAACTGCTGGGAACCCAACTCACCAACACCTCCGCTTTGTCGGGCAACGATGTCGCAACGTTCCCCGACTTTCCAGCAGAAATCCGGGCTCCGCGAGGAACGCGAGCTGGTGTCAGTGGTTTTCAGGTTCAGTTTTCTGCCGAGGAAATCTTTACTCCCGGCGACGGACTTGATGCCCTTGTCTGCATGAACCCCGCGGCTTTAGTCACCAATCTCTCCGACCTGAAAGGGACAGGAATTTTGATCGTCAACTCGGATAGTTTTGACGCCAAAGATCTGAAGCTTGCCAAACTGGCAGAAAATCCACTCGAAGACGGCACCATTAAAAACTACCGGACGATTCGAGTCCCAATGACAACGCTGACCCGCGGAGCCGTCGAACCGACTGGCCTCTCTGTAAAATTGGCTGATCGCTGCAAAAACTTTTTCGCGATGGGCTTGGTGTTTTGGCTTTACGGACGTGACGTAGAACCAACGCTGCGTTTCATCGAAAATAAATTCTCCTCTAAACCGGAAATCGCCGAGGCCAACCGTTTAGCCCTCAAGGCTGGCTGGCATTATGGTGAAACCACCGAAGATTTCGCTTCTACCTATCAAGTCCCGAAAGCCGAATTAAAACCCGGCACGTACCGAAATGTCATGGGCAATCAGGCGCTCGCATGGGGCTTGATTGCGGCATCCAAATTGAGTGGTAAAGAACTCTTTCTTGGCTCTTACCCGATCACACCCGCCAGCGATATCTTGCACGAATTAAGTAAACACAAACACTTCGGTGTAAGAACGTTTCAAGCCGAAGACGAGATTGCCGCCGTCTGCTCAGCAGTCGGGGCGGCCTTTGGCGGAAGCATGGCCGTCACCACCAGCAGCGGTCCCGGAATCGCACTCAAAGGGGAAGGGATGGGGCTTGGATTGATCCTCGAACTTCCGATGATTATTATCGACGTCCAGCGGGGCGGACCAAGTACCGGACTGCCAACCAAAACGGAACAGTCTGATTTAATGATGGCGATGTACGGCCGAAACGGCGAATCCCCATTACCAATTATCGCTGCCCGGAGTCCAAGTGATTGCTTTCAGGCTGCAATTGAGGCCTGGCAAGTCGCAACACGTTATATGACGCCCGTTGTGATTCTCTCCGATGGATACATCGCTAATGGAGCGGAACCCTGGAAGATTCCAGAAATCGACACACTTCCGAAAATTGAAGTTTGCCATCCCACCGAATTGAACGGGGATGATGAGTTCTTGCCTTATAAACGCGACGAAAATTTAGCGCGTCCCTGGGCTTTACCCGGCACTCCCGATCTGATGCACCGTGTGGGTGGTCTCGAGAAACAGGATGGTACCGGCAATGTGAGCTACGACCCGGCAAATCATCAGTACATGGTTGAAACTCGCGCGAAAAAAGTAGATCTGGTTGCCGAATTCGTAGAAGAAGCTGAACTCGAAGGCAGTGACAACGGCACGCTCGTCATCAGTTGGGGCGGAACCTACGGTGCCTGCCACACCGCCGTACAAACCTGCGTCGCCGAAGGCATGAACGTTGGACACGTCCACCTCCGCTGGATTAACCCATTCCCACGCAACCTGGAATCTCTGATTCAGCAATACGATCATATCGTCGTTCCCGAACTGAATACGGGACAAATGTCAGCACTGATCCGCCAGCAATTTCTTGTCGATGTTGTCGGCATCAATAAAATTCAAGGCAAACCTTTTATCGTCAATGAAATTGTCGACGGTATTAAAGCAGCCACACGCGAGGTCGTCAGCTAATCCCCAACCGTTGATCACCTTCTAACCCTCAATCCTTAATTCCAATTCAAAGTATTGAAACATGAGTACTGAACTACCTGTCCTGAAACCTGCTGACTTTGCTTCAGATCAAGACGTGCGATGGTGCCCCGGATGTGGCGACTATTCCATCCTCGCTCAAATGAAAAAAGTGCTTCCAGAACTTGGTTCCACCCGAGAAAACACTGTCTTCATTTCTGGGATCGGATGCTCCAGCCGATTCCCGTATTACATGAATACTTACGGCATGCACAGCATTCATGGCCGTGCCCCCGCCTTCGCAACCGGCCTTAAATCAACCCGCCCAGAATTAGACATCTGGGTAATCACTGGCGACGGTGATGCGTTGAGCATCGGCGGTAATCATTTCATGCATATCGTGCGACGAAATGTCGATGTAAACATTATCCTTTTCAACAACGCGATTTATGGACTCACCAAAGGTCAGTACTCGCCAACTTCAAAGGTCGGTTCGGTTACCAAAAGCACGCCCCGCGGCTCGATCGACCACCCCCTGAATCCAATCTCCGTCGCCATTGCGGCAGAAGCCAGCTTCGTTGCCCGGTCTATCGACACCAATATCAAACATCTCGTGGCAATGATGAAACGTGCGGCCGCTCATAAAGGAACCTCTTTTTTAGAAGTTTACCAAAACTGCAATGTCTTTAATGATGGCATCTGGGACTACGCAAAAAACAAAAACACAAAAGCGGAAACGACGCTATTACTCGAGCACGGTAAGCCACTAATTTATGCCGGGGGCACCAAAGGAATTCAACTCAATGGATTTAATCCCGAAGTTGTAGACCTTGCCAATGTAGCTCAGGACGACCTTCTGTTTCACGACGAGAAAGCTGCAAATTCCCAGCTTGCCTTTTTACTGAGCCGCATGCGACACCCGGAATTCCCGGAACCCATCGGCGTTTTCCGAGATGTTGACCGACCAACTTACGACGACATGATCAATTCGCAAGTCGAAGAGGCTGTGTCGGAAAAAGGGGCAGGGGAGCTACAAAACTTATTCCACTCCGGTGATACTTGGCAGGTTGATTAAAGCGAGGGTGATTCGACTGACTCACTGGTTTTGCTTAATTATTTTTGCAAACCTGTTTTTGCAAAAGGCCGAACCGGCGTCAGCTGAAGTGCACTGAACTGGCCGGGTAATTGGCTCGACCAGACTCCAACATTGAATCTTGGGTGAAATTTTGAAAAACAAGATTCTTGTTGCCAGCGAGTACGGCTCAGTTAATGGCGGCGAGAACTCATTTCTTACCCTCGTCGACGGCTTGCGAAAAAACGGATGGAGCTTCCTCGCGGCAGTCCCCGAAAATTCACCTTTCGCGAATCGATTACGCGAATCCAAGGTCGAAGTGATTGACTTCTGCATGCACCACGCGGAGGGTGTCAAGAAATCACAGCTAGAAATTCGCGAAGAATTTGCAGCACTGGCGACCAGCACAGCTTGCGACCTTGTCCATTGCAACAGCCTTTCAACCAGTCGCATTTGCGGACCAGTCTGCCAATCGCTTGGTATTCCCAGCCTTGGTTACCTCCGCGATATTTTAAAGCTAAGCAAGAAGGCGATGGCCGACATCAATCAGATCGACCGGCTTATCGCCGTGTCTGAGGCAACAAAGCAGTGGCACTGCGAACATGGACTTGATGCATCCCGCACTTCCGTTGTCCACAATGGCGTTGATAGCAAAACTTTCTTCCCTGACGAAGGCACCTCATCGATATCTGGAACGGCAACCTCTACCCCAACAGTCCCCCACCCAAAATTATTATTCGTAGGGCAAATTGGCATTCGTAAAGGAGTCGACTCCCTACTCGACGCATTTTTTAAAATTGTCCGAGAAATACCTACCGCCAAACTCGCAATTGTCGGCCAACGCTACTCTCAAAAACAAGAAGCAATCGAATACGAGAACAGACTAATCCAACAAGTCGACAATTCTCCGTTCGGCAGCCAGGTATCCTGGCTAGGCATTCGCGATGACATTCCCAAATTGATGCGGCAGTCAACCATCTTGATCCATCCCGCTCGTCAGGAACCTTTGGGACGCGTCCTTCTCGAATCAGCAGCCAGCGGTCTGCCGATGATTGCCACCAACGTCGGTGGAACATCAGAGATACTTTCATCCCCGGAATTCAACGATTTGTTAGTTCCCCCAGAGAGTCCAACTGAGATCGCAAAAAAAGTTATTGAGCTGTCGAATTCAACACAAAAATTAAGTTCCATCAGCAAGCAATTGAGATCCATGGCATTAGCAAATTTTTCAGTGGAAAGCTGTGTCCGCAATCTTGACCGGCATTACCGGCAGCTTCTAAATTTGAACTAGGTGGAAAAAAAGAAACGGGCTTTGTAAATAGGCTTCAAGACGACCTACCTGGCAACGATCTACTTCAAACCTTATTTCTCTACCATCCGCCGGTGCGAACAACGTTCGGTTCAAGCCTCCGGCAGAACCGAATGCCGACGGGCTTTGGGGGGTCTGAAACGTATTTTCACGTTTAAACCGGCTAAACGGAAAAATCCACTCGTGATTCCGCTGCAATCTCAATTCAATGGTTGAAGTTGCCCTAACCGAGTGCAAGAATAACGTTGTTGGACACAGAAAATCCCCCTCTTGGTAGCGTTATGTCGAAGATCACAAAAAATGACTTCATTAAAGGACTAAAACAAAGCGGGATCGTCGAATCAAGCCAGCTCGAAGAGCTGCTCAGCAACAACACCACCGAGACCCCCGAAGCTGTCGCCCAACTGTTAATCCGTGAAGAATTAATCACGACCTGGCAAGCCAAGTTCCTAATGACTGGCAGGACGAGGTTGGACGTTGGCAGTTACCGACTTCTCGAACGCATCCAGCGAGATGAATTAGGCGATCGCTTGCTGGCGATCCATACCTCGTTGGCGCGAAAAGTCGATATTCAAATTCTTCCCGCCGCACTCACGGAAGACCAAAAAAATTGCGATCGATTTATCCAGAAAGCCAGCCTGGCAGCTCAATTAGACCATCCCAATCTGACCCATGTTTTCGACATTGACCAAGAAGGCGGAAGGTACTTCCTCGTTACCGAACATATCGAAGGCCAGACACTGGACCAATCGACATCCAATGAGTTCGACGAAGTACTTATTGCGAAAATAATTCAACAAGCGATTGATGGCCTGCAACACGCCCATCAATTAGAGGTCATACACGGATGGATCGGCCGAGCGGATTTGATTCTCGATGCCCAGCAAAACCTGAAAATCCAAAACCTTCCACTATCCCCCCTGCGACGACAACTCTCTGGCACCCAAGAACAATCAACGGTAGCGCAGGATTTTACCGCCATGGCAACGATTGGTCAGTCGTTGCTTAAGGAATCAAATCTGGAGGAATCTGATTTGGGCGTTGAGCTCTCCGGCCTGCTGTCAGAGCTACACGATGCTCCTCCTGAGTCAGTAAAAAACATTTCA
>JAAEMV010000288.1 GCA_024225195.1 Planctomycetaceae bacterium
CGACAATGCCAACCACTTTGCCTGCTGGGATGTTAAAACTTACGCCATCAAGTGCGGGCGGCAATGTAGGGGCGTACTGGAAAGTAACCCGCTCAAATTCAATCCGACCATTAACTTCCTGTCGCAACCCGCGACCAATCCCGGGTTCCTCTGCACGGTTCATTACTGTTCCAAGCATCCGCACAGACAAAGCACACTGTTGATAGGAATGTACTAAACCCACCAGTTGTACCAGCGGACCGGTCACGCGCTCCGAGATCATTTGAAACGCCACCAATTCACCGACCGACAACTGTTTCCCAATGACCAGTGAAGCACCGTACCAAACCACAACAACAGTCAGCAATTTCTCTAAGAACTTGGAAATCGTCGTCGCCGTAATCGAAATCTTCCCAACCTTGAACTGCATCGCCACCGCCTGAGCAGAGCTTTGATCCCAGTTCTTTCGCTGCACCGGTTCCATGCTCAACGCTTTCACGGTTTGAATACCGTGAATCGTCTCAACCAGCATCGCCTGACGTTCACCTTCGGCGTTATAAAGTGCCTCCAGACGTCTGCGGTAGGGCCCCAACAAAACGCCAATATTGATGGCCAACATTGCGGCAAATAACAACACAACGGCCGTCAGCGATGCACTGTAGAAAAACAAGATCGGTAGAAAGATAAAGAGCGCTGTTGAGTCCAGCAGTGTAAGGAACAGACTTCCAGTCAAGAATTCTCGAATCTGATTCGTCTGCTGCATATGCTTGGTCAGCACACCTGCGGTTGTCTGTTCAAAGAAGTCCATGGGCAAACGCAACATGTGTCCAAACGTTCGCGTTGCTACACGAATGTCAATCTTGCTGGTAGCAAAAAGCAGCAAATAGCTACGCATGAATCCCAGAACCGCATCGAAAACAAGGGCACAACAAATCCCAATCGTCAACACTCGCAACGTTTCCATCGCAGAATTGACGAGTACTTTATCGATCACAATTTGAAAAAACAGTGGTACGACTAAAGCAATTAAGTGAATAAAAAATGCCGCCACTGCAACATCGGTAAACGCCGTTCGCTGACGGATTATCTCTGGAAGAAACCAACGAAGACTGAAGGGCTGTTTTTGGTCGAGTAATGAGTACTTACGTTTCGCAAGAATCACCTCTCCCTTCCAGGCACTCTCAAATTTCTCTTGGTTGAGATAGACGAAACCGGATTGATCAGCCAGCGGATCAAACAGCGCCATCTGCTCCGACTCAGTACCATCATCATTTTGGATTAACCGCAAACCAACGAGGATCACGTAGTTGCCGTTATTTAACTTTCCAATCGCGGGGAAAGCTTGCTCCATTTTCCCAAATTGCTTCCACGTCATTCGGGCATGTTTTGCCTTCAGCCCGTTATCCTGAGCAATTCGCAATAACCGGCGAACCTTGGGCTCTTCTTCCTCTAACGAATAATCATGAATCAATCGCTTTGGACTGACCTCCAAGCCATGATGTCGAGCCAAAAGTGCCAGGCACTGAACCGCCGTGTGCTTCATCGACGACTCACCATTCATCGAATCGTAAGTACCAGTTTGAGCCTGTGATTCCGCCTGGCTGGTTGTCGACGGGTCTACCTTCTGATCGGTCGAGTCTAACGGCGATCCCAGTTTTAGATTGGGCGTTTCGGCATCGCTGGCGCTGGCAGAGGGTGATTGCCCCGGTGCGGCGGGAATACCCGAAGGAGGCGTCACCGAATTTGGCTCAGTTGAATTTGACTGAGCGGAATTTGACTCAGTTGAATTTGACTCAACCGAATTTGGTTCGGTTGGGTTTTTATTACCGGCGTCCTCGCCGCGAGAATCATCATCCGGCTGGTAGCCTTCAAAAGCCTCAGAAAAATCAGGAGGTTTGGAATCCGACATAGTTATCCAGATGACGACATGGGTGCTGCTTGGCCCTCAAGGGCACATACGCAAAAGACTGGCAAAACACCAAGATATTCTTCTGGCGTAATTAGCTCAAGGTCGACCCGAAATTTGCGGACAATTGAGTGATCCGTAGGCCACAATTCCCCCAATTGACGCTCAAGTGCCGACAAAGTTCCCAATTGCATCCGCCGGCGCACAAAAAAAACCCTCTGGGAAATCCCAAGAGGGTTTGTGTTTTGCACTGGGCAGAACCTGTTTTACAGACGATTTGCCTCTCAGCAGATCCTAACTACCGAGGAACGGAGTCACGAGGAATCCACCGTTTTGGCCCAACTCTTCGGTGACTGAGAATCGCGTCGGGATGTTCGTCGCCTGCTCGGCAAGAGAATGCAGATCGATATCCACACCAATTTTCCCTCCAAACAAGCCGAACATCCGCATCAGCTCAACACTAGACTCTTCGTCGCTCTGATCGACGATCGTCACGGTGCCTTGCCCCGGCCCTTTGTCCGGCGTGAAGTTAATGCGAAGATTGAATGCACTCCCATCACTACCCGGAGTGAAACTCTCTTCCCGAACGACTAAGAAATCGTCTTCGAGTGAATCTAAGTTACCCGAAGGATCATAAAATTCGACGACATCGATTCCGCCGTTGCCCTCTTCGCGAATGTAATCGCGACCATCACCAAGGCTCCAAATGACCGTATCGTCACCGGCACCCGGTCGCATCACATCGTTATCACCACCACCCCGAAGAACGTCGTCGCCGTCGTTACCGAACAGGAGGTTGGCAATTTCGTTGCCGCGAATGTTGTCGTTTCCAGAACCGCCACGAGCATTCTCAATCTGAGCATCGTAAGCGATTCGAAGAGTCTGCTGCAGTCCGTTGACCGACGACCAAGTACCTTCACGAAGATCGATCGTTTCGTCAGCGACATGGTTTGTGTAGTTCAGCGTGTCAACTCCACCGCCGTCCCACAGCGTCGACTGATGCTGCTCATCGTTGGTAAAGAAGTTAGGCTCTGAACCAACAAAGAAGTTGCCGTAATGCGTGTTGCCGGGATTAAAGTCAGCATTCGCTCCGTAAACTTCCTGAAGTCTCTCAACATCGAACAACATCGGCGACGAAGGAGATTCGGGATAAGCCGGGAAAGGATTATGAATGTTGTCAGCCGTGTATGACATCACAGTGTTGTACTGGAAATCGTTAAAGATCGACAAAACACGACCACCGCCCGCATTGTCAAACGAATGCTTGAACCCCATGGTGTGACCCACTTCATGGATCGTTGTGAAATCAAAACCTGTTCCGTAACCAACATTTCCAAAAGTGGCTTCATCATTTGGATCAAACGAATCGGTGTTGTACCAAACGTCGCCTGCGTAGGTCGCATGGCCATTGCCACCATTAGGGAAATAAGCCCAAGCACCCACACCATCATCAAGTTTTGCAGCACCGAAAACCATTCCAGCATTTGAACCATCCGCGACTGGATCCGCAGCACCGGGCAGATATGCGACCTCGGTAAACTTTAAGTTGGCATAGTTTTCGTAATCCCCCAAGAGTCGGCGAATCGCCTCTCGCTGAGGTTGGTTAAGTGGAAAATCATCGACTGCCTGATCACACTCAGCGTCCGCGGGAATTTCTGGAGGCCCCGGAATAGGGAAATCAGGGTGGCATCTGTAGTAAAATGGTGCTGGATGATCGACGTTTCCGTCAATAAAGGTGTAAGTGATCTCAAGAGTATCACCCGGGACCACGCCACCCCAGACTGCGGCCGTCGCCAAAGAATCCGTACCGACTGGATCCGTGTTCACATTAACCCGTTCCCACTCACTCCACCCAGAAACTCCATTATCAGCCCGGACCAACATCGGATCCAACTGGCGTCCAAAGTCCGTTTCGGCACCTTTGAAGAACAGGTTGTTGAAGTCAGCAGCCGGC
>JAAEMV010000289.1 GCA_024225195.1 Planctomycetaceae bacterium
AAAAATCTTTTGCGTTCCCCTTTGTGCCGAATTGCATGAAGGGGTCGAAGATCTGAGAAAATTACAAAGCAAAAAAGCTCCGGTCTCCAACGGAGAACCCAAAACAAGTGTCACCACGTTAATGGCCGCAATGGCGGCTGATTTGGCGACGGCCTGTGGAATCAACTGCCTCCTTGTTTTGGATGCCTACTTCGCGGTGGGTCCCGTTTTTCTTCTGCTTGGCCAAGTGACCGATGCCGAAGGATGGCGGCTGATCCATATCGTCACAAGAGCGAAAAGCAACGCGGTGGCGTATGAAGACCCTCCGCCCCGGACCGGTCGTCCCGGAAGACCGCGTGAATACGGGATCAAACTGAAATTGGCAAAATTGTTTGACGATTTTTCGGACCGATTCCGGCAAATCGACATTGAGCTTTACGGCAAATGCAAAACGGTTTCTTTTCTTTGTCTCGATTTGATATGGAAACCCGTGGGGGGAAAGGTGCGTTTTGTTCTTGTGTGCGACGGCGACTCACATTTCATTTTGATGTGTTCGGACCTCACTTTGCCCGCTCCGGAGATCATCAGGGCCTACAGCTACCGTTTCAAGATCGAAGTAAACTTCAAGGTTCTCAAACATCTGACAGGTGCTTTCTTTTATCACTTTTGGACTGTTGCATGTCCGAGGTTGGCAGGAAAAAAGCTGATTGAACTCGGAGAAATTACAGATCCGCGGGACAAACGGCTGATTCGCCAAGCCGCCGACGCAATTGAGGGATTCGTGAACATGGGTTGCATCGCAGCCGGAATCCTTCAGATTCTTTCCATGAACTCTGCCGACACGATCTGGGGAAAATATTCGGGGTGGCTCAGAACATTCACTTCGTCCGTACCCTCCGAGGAAGTTGTCGTGTCCGTAATTAGGGAAGAATATTTCCTTAATTTCCGCAGTTTCAAGAATAGCGTGATTTATCGAATAATTTCTGCCAAGAGAAAAAAGTCGGGTAGATCTCAGCATTCCGAGTCTGGAATACCATGAAAAACTTCAGACTCTCAAGACCCTCATCATAATTCCTGTAATTATAACTGACTAATCGCCCATAACAGTCATACGTTGCTATGTTGCTAATTTTTCCATCAGGCAAATAACATTTCTCATAGTAAAACAAACTGTCCTCTATGCGATAATGCCCGCCATAAAATTTGGCATCTCGTGTACACTCACATACTCCATCACCAACCTCAATTTCAAATAATCT
>JAAEMV010000290.1 GCA_024225195.1 Planctomycetaceae bacterium
CTGAACTTTGGGCTGTTTGACTTTGGATTGCTTGCCCAAGGAGGACTGACTCGCTACAGAAACAACTTCCTGCACCTCTTCATTTCGTTTCTTTTCAGACTGCACTCTAGGTGCAACGGAAGCCTGGGATTTCGCCTCGGCAAAATCGAGCTGCTTGGCCTTTTTTGCGGTCGAAACCTGTTCCACCTTCACCCGCAGTTTAATTAACCCATGGGCGTCAAGAAAAACATATCTCGCATACGTCAGGTGCGCCAAAAACAAACCAGTTGTTCCAAACAACAGGCAATTCCCCAACATGGTGTTAGGCCCCAAGTCAGCGAGCGCTTCCTTGGTCGCTGGATACTGCAGAACAATCGCTGCTACATAAGCCGACCAAACAAAAATCACCAATACTAAAGAGCCAAGCGAAGCACGAACCTCGTAAATCCCGCGCACTGTGAGCACGCTCAAGGCGACTAGCTTTAAGGCGAGTGGAATCCAAGCTCGATTGGCATACTCGCCGGCAAACATTCGGCTAGTCAAATTTCCGAGGACCCCGGTCAAATCCGAAACACAATTGATACTGGCGAGGATTAAAATGACCGCCATCCACCCCCAAAGCCGATAGGCTCCGCGGTAGTCATCGCAACGATGCTTGCGTAGCGCGTAAATCTGGAGACTCGCCATTCCAGTAATGATTAACAAGAAGGAGGAGAACCAACTCGCTAGGCTACCCTGCCCACGAATCGAGAGTAATCGCGCCCCTGAATCGCCAAGATAGACTGACCACTGACGACTCTGGCCTGCCAAAAATGTGATTAGCCAAAGTACCGCCAACAAACCAAGAACGACTAGTAAGTAAGCACAAATTCGTTTCGGTATTAAATCAGTAGTTTTTGCCTGACATCGCCGGTTAGCGCCAAACGCGTAGTGACGCGACGGACTCTTCGCGGGTTGATCAACGTCTGCCGATTCTGGGTCAACGCAATGATCAACTCCGACCGGTACAACCGGATCGATCGCCAACCTGCGTCGTCGCGCATCGTTTCGCCTGAATGACATAGAAAAGTACCCCAAAACAGCATGTCCTCTAATGCTTTTCGGCAACTACCGAGCTCTAAGGTTAATAAAGGCGACACAAGCAGGCTGAATCCGCAAAATACTCATACCTCTGCAACGATGGGGTTAGTGAGAACGCCGACGCTTTCAATTTCGACCTCGACCGTATCACCCGGGCTTAGAAAAAGCGGCGGCTTCCGGCCTGCGCCTACTCCTGGCGGCGTTCCGGTGAAAATCAAATCCCCAGGTGCTAGCGTCATGAACTGTGAGAGATGACTGATCAGGAAGTCAATCTGAAAGATGAACGAAGAAGTGCTTGACGACTGCATGACTTCCCCATTCAACCGGCAACAAATCTTCAGTTGATGAGGGTCATCGACTTCATTTTTCGTCACCAAAAAAGGCCCCAGAGGGGCAAAAGTATCAAACGTTTTACCAAGTAACCACTGTCCCCCGGGCTTTCCCTTTTGCCAATCTCGGGCAGAGATATCGTTACCGCAACAATACCCAAAGACGTGATCCATTGCCTGATCTCGTGAGATGTGTCGCCCCGACTTCCCAATCACAACGACTAACTCTGCTTCATAATCAACCTGATGACTAATGGCTGGCAAAACGACACTCTCTCCGGGACCAACAATAGCCGAAGGAAACATGCTGAAAACGACAGGAATCTCAGGTGGCTCGCCCCCCATCTCGCGAGCGTGGTCAGCGTAATTTTTACCAATACAAATTACTTTATTTACGTTTTTTAAGGGCGGATTGAGATGAACATCGGATAACGCTACTTCATCCACCCCCTCAAAACCATTTGACTCCAGTTCTGCAAGCGCCTTCTGAGCATGCTCGGAAGCCAAATACGCTTCGATTGAGTCGGGGATGCCATTAGACCCCGGCTCTAGCACGAAGCAGCGTTCGTTCTCCCGGACGATCCCAATTCGTCGCTGTTGCTGATAGGTAACCGATGCTAGTTTCATTTTTTTGAACCTTCAGTTTTCAATGCCAAGTCACACCTCAATCCTCAATATACTTATAACCGACAGAATTAGGATTGCATTTCACTTAATGAAAAGTTGAATCGAATTCTCAAAGCTGAATCGGCAATCATTACCTCCGGCAACCTACGTTTTAACGCCGGTTTGCCCTTCACCGGGTCTCCCAAGTATTTTACTGCTAAAACTACTATCCAACGACCTCGCCTATCCCATGCCCACCTCACCATCCACGGATAACACTTCGCTCCAGCAATCGCTTGCGGTGAATGCCGCCCCCGCGAACGGCGCAACTATCGTGAAATTATTCCAACAGTCTTTGCTCGACAACCTTGATGACGGTGTCATTTTTGTGGACAAGCGGCTGAATGTAATTAGCTGGAATAAAAAACTCGAATTGATGACTGGAATTAGTTGGGGCAAGGTAGAGGGGCTGAAAATGACCCCACAACTAGTCGGATTTTCAGCCTCCGATGGCACGACAATCCTCGACTCGAACAATCCACTCATCAAGACGATTAAAACTGGCACCTCCATTCAAGGTGAGTATCGCCTCGTTGGCCGCAGTGGTCGACAACACAAAGTTGAAATGTCATTTAACCCCGTCATCGATGCCCGCGGGCAAATTCACGGTGGCGTTGTCTTGATCCATGACGCCTCGATCAAACTGGATCTCCAGCGACAGCTGAAAGATTTATATCGATTTTCGATGCTGGATCCGTTGACTCAGGTTTCGAACCGTCTCGAATTTGAAAAAGCGATGGAGGAATTCGTGAGGTCGCGACATGCATCGGGACTGAAATGCAGCTTGATCGTAACCGACATCGATTTCTTCAAAAAAATCAACGACAATTTCAACCACCATATCGGTGACCTTGCTCTCGTTGCCTTTGCAGACTTATTACGGAAATTTGTCCGCACCGAAGACGTAGTAGCTCGATACGGAGGCGAAGAATTTGTAATCATTTGTGCGGACTGTGATCTGGAAGCAGCGTCTCAACGAGCCGAAGAAATCCGCATCGAGTTGACCGAAAGCCCGCAACCCATGCTCGGTGGCAAGTGCATCACCGCCAGTTTCGGCGTCGCAGAGGTTGAAGACAACGACACCGCGACTGACTTGTTTGTGCGAGCCGACAGCGCCCTGCTCGAAGCGAAAGAAATGGGACGCAACCGAGTCGTCGCTGCCCAGGCTTCCATCATACCTGGCCGGCCAGACATGAAAAAAGTCGATAGCGGAACTGGAAGCATGTCCTGGCGGAAAATCATAAACGGCACACTCATCTGTGAAGAATACTCAACCGCGACGCCTCTTTCGCTGATCATCGAAAAACTTCGCGGTTACATTATCGAGACGGAAGCTGAAATCCGCTCGGTTGAATCAGATTTTGCCTCGCTGAACGTCGAACGCTTTGACCCTCAAAAACGGGGAAGAAAGGGACGCTTTGTCCTCGAAATCGAATTTAATGAAAAAATCATCCACCTCGACAAAGAAACAAAACGACGCGAAACGCAAACACTGATCCGAGTCAACATTCGCGAACAAAAGAAGGGATGGTTCTCAGCAAACGCAAACGACCTAGCCCCCGATGTCATCGCAGAACTTCGCCGACATTTAATGATCACCGAAGTCGATTTGACCCTTAAACCAAAACCCGTTGGCATCTCCGAAGAACGGCGCTAATTTCAAAACACCCCGTTTGGGACGGCGTCCCTTCTCTCAATGGCCTAACCATTGAATCCGCGAGCCTTGCCTGTCAATCACAGCTAAATAGTCGAGCCGTTAGTTACCAGTGTCTCGGTGATAACCCGCCCTCGCACCGAACATCAAAACTCTTTCTCGCCCACGCGTTATCCGTCAAAATCCAGTGCGGTTATCGCACCGCTGGAATTTGTCCGGTTTTTCACAAACAGCCGTTCCGGCAGACCTACAACCCAGTGTATTCTCAGTGATCCGCAACTGAGTTGCACCGGCGGCCAGTGTATTGTCAATCAAGAGAGCATTGGCTATTCTGTCCAAGCGCGAGACTAACAAAAACATTTGACGTTCAAATATTTGCACAGAGGAAAACATGGCTTACTCACTCCCGGAATTACCATACGCATACGACGCTTTGGAACCACACATTGACGCAAGAACAATGGAGATTCATCACGGCAAACATCACAACGGTTACGTCACAAAAGTGAACGCAGCACTTGAGGGTTGTGATTTGGGCGAAAAATCTATTGAAGATTTGATCGCTGATCTCAACAGTGTTCCCGAAGCGTCGCGCGGTGCCGTTCGAAACAACGGCGGCGGCCATGCTAACCACTCTCTTTTTTGGTCAGTCATGAGCGCTGATGGTGGTGGAGAGCCGACTGGCGAATTGGCAGACGCAATTAACGCTGAGTTTGGAAGCTTTGACGGCTTCAAGGAAAAATTCGCTGCTGCAGCGGGAACTCGGTTTGGAAGCGGTTGGGCTTGGCTTAGCGTTGACAACGGAAAACTCGTTGTCGAGAGTACGCCCAACCAAGACAATCCATTGATGGAAGGGCGGACGCCTATTCTCGGCCTCGACGTCTGGGAGCACGCATATTACCTCAACTATCAAAACCGACGGCCCGACTACGTTGGTGCGTTTTTTAACGTCATCAATTGGAACGCTGTCGCAGCAAGATACGCGGCTGCAAAGTAACCTCACGGTTCAGCCAGGCATTTGAGTGCCATTAATTAAGTGAAAAGGGCCTGCTATTGCACGGCCCTTTTTTCATGCTAGCAACCAACGGCCGTCACTCGTGCTGAATTTTCCCGAGCTTAAATCACCTGCGACGCTTCCCGCCATTCCAACTGCGTCGACATTGACGGAAATTGTCACCCTCTCTAAGATTCGCCACGCAAAAACCCGTTTTGCAAGTTTCTGAACGAGTAATTTTGAGTTGAGTGATATGAATCCCTTTCAAAC
>JAAEMV010000291.1 GCA_024225195.1 Planctomycetaceae bacterium
AGATGCGGATAAACTGACCGGCCACCAACAACGATGGTATTGGCTTCACCAAAATCAAATACCAATTGGACAATCCGATCTTGGAATACTTCATGATCTTTTTGAGGAATGTCAACGGTCATAATAAAGCCGCTGAGTTTTCCCGTCATGCCGTTGTCGCTCGTGATCGCTGCATCAAACGCCAACAGGTCTCCATGAGAAGCCCCCTCCTTATCCAAATCGATATGCGTAAGATCTGGGAGTTCCTGGTGGACCTTCAACGTCTGTGTGGCAAGTTTATTGGTGGTGGAAGGGGCGTCCTTCTTTTCTTTTAAAGCTACTTGATCTGGCGAGCAGGAAGTGCACAGAAGAATCAACGGTAACAACAAAATGAAATTTTTCATGATTTGAAACCATTCTTATTCGGGAGGGACTTCAACCAAGGATGACACGACATTGCACCCGAAATTGAGGTAGTTGTCAAAACTTGTCAGCAAATGCTTAAGCTAAAATCTGCTTAATCACTTTCATCGGCTCGACGCCCGTCAGGCGCTGATCGAGCCCCTGGTACCGAAGTGTAAATCGCTCGTGATCAATTCCAAGACAGTGCAAAACCGTCGCATTGATTTCATTGATGTGAACCGGATCTGAAATTGGGTTGTAAGAGTACTCATCGGTCTCGCCCAATTCGACTCCCCCTTTAATACCTCCGCCGGCCATCCACATGCAGAAGTTTCGGGGATGATGATCGCGGCCATACCTCTCTCGCGTTAGCTTACCCTGTGAGTAAACCGTGCGACCAAATTCACCGCCCCAAATCACCAAAGTATCTTTCAGCATTCCACGTTGCTTAAGATCGGTAATCAATGCCGCACAAGCCTGATCAGTATCCATGCACTGATTACCAAGCTCAACCGGAAGGTTTCCATGTGAATCCCAACCGCGATGCATAATCTGAACCATCCGCACACCACGTTCCACCAAACGCCTTGCTAACAAAGCACTTTGGGTGAACGACCCGGGCTTGTCGACGTTCGCTCCGTAAAGCTCTTTGGTGGCCTGCGTTTCCTGGCTCAAGTCCGTTAACTCAGGAACGCTGGTTTGCATTCGGTAGGCCATCTCATATTGCGCGATTCGTGTTTGAATATCTGGATCACCAAATTTAGAAAACCCTTTGGCGTTGAGCTTGCCAAGTGCATCGAGCATCGCTCGCCGATCACTTCGATCGACTCCTGGAGGATTATCTAGATAGAGAACTGGTTCCGCACCAGCCCGCAGGACCACACCGCTGTGCTTACCCGGTAAAAACCCCGGCCCCCACATTCGCGAGTAGAGTGCCTGTGCATTAGAACCAGCGGGGAAGTTGGGAACCAATGAGACAAAGGCTGGAAGGTTGTTCGTCTCTGCTCCCAGACCATAAGACACCCACGAACCCATGCTTGGTTTTCCAGACACTTCACTGCCCGTCATCACAAACGTACAAGCTGGATCATGGTTAATCGCATTGGTGTGAACCGTTTTAATGACCGCAATGTCATCGACGATTTTTGCCGTGTGCGGCAGGAGCGAACTGACCCACCGGCCACATTCTCCATGTTGCTTGAATTCGTACTTCGATGGCGCGACAGG
>JAAEMV010000292.1 GCA_024225195.1 Planctomycetaceae bacterium
ATGGCTTGAAGTTGCGGAAGAAAATTTTGGCCATCGTGAAGAAACTGAATTAAGCATCTATGGGGAGCGTTACCGCATAGCGCCGAGAAACGTCAGCCTGTACGATATCGATGAATCGAGCGAAGGCTGTGCTCACGTTTACGGTCAGATAATTAAAATTTCGACATTGCTCGAAAAGGATTCGATTGAATGCGTGGCCTGTGCCAATTGTAAATTATTTGGCTTGACTAGTTTCTCGGCAGAAAGCGGCGTCTATGGGTATTGTCGCGTTGACTGTCACGAGCGAACCGGCAGAGAAATGGTAAATGCGGCACACGATTGTTCTCGCCATGAACTGGCGGAGGATTGGAAGACTCGACATGGCCGCACCTAGGAATTGGTTTCTTACCCGTTTGCCAGAATACAGGATAATTTGCAATTTATCTTTGCATACGTCGACTAGTTGTCTGGGCGGTGGAACTAGGTTGGTTGATTTTCGGTACTTTTGTTGTCGGTTTATATAAAGGTAAGACATTGAAAGAGACAGCCTATTTATTTCAAGCTGCACTTCTGTGCCTCTGGTGGGCAGGCCTTACGGTATCTTCTAACTTTTTTGCAGTATTCCAGTTTGAAGGAATTCCATCGGTTTCGTTTTGGTCATTCTTTGCTGCTGACCTTATCTTTTTAGTAAGTCTGTCATTGATTAGAGCGTATTACAAAAATGTGCAGATTGAGTTTGTGATCCTAGGAGCTTTCGGATACGCAACCGTATATTGTTGGAATGCTAGTTTTTTGACGGAGTCCGGTTATCTGGCGAGCGGGGTGATGACGCTTGGTTTGGCATATAATTTTTTTCTCTGTTTTAGCTCGAGCCTTTTTAGAAACTCCTCTACGGGTTTGTTTTTAAATGCGACAAAAACTCTTGTTCAGATTCTTTGTATCTGGTGTGTTGCGTTGTTGGTTATTCCATTCGTTTTACTGGATTCGGTTGGTCGCGATTTTTCAATCAATTATGGGTTGCAAACTGCAATAGGTGCCGTCATCTTTGCGATGGCAAGTTTCCTCGGGCTGGTAAGCGCGTATTTTATGGTTCGTGATGGTGAAGGGACTCCACTCCCACTTGATCAGACAAACACCCTCGTCGTCACGGGCCCTTACCGGTTTGTGAGAAATCCAATGGCGATCGCGGGGATTTCTCAAGGACTGGCAATCGCAATAATTTTTCAGTCGTCGGGAATCTTAATTTATTCTTTGCTTGGTGCTTTGGTTTGGCACATCGTAGTTCGACCGGTTGAGGAGGCAGATATGGAAAAGCGATTCGGTGAATCCTATTTGGAGTACCGTTCGCAGGTCTCGTGTTGGATACCGAAATTGTGACAGTAGGCTCGCGGGTAAAGAACAGGGCTAGATAGGACAAGGGACATCGAGCTGTCTGGGGTTGATAAATAGAGTTTCTGTCGAGATTAGTAGCGATGCCGGTGTCTTAAGATTCGGAAAATGGAATCGACTGCGAAGAGCTGGGCTTCGATTTCCTGAAGTGATCGATGCGAAACCATCGAAGTTGCCATGCTTTGCTTGCAACATTAGTGAGATCTCAAACATTCGTTGTCAATATTTGTTGAGTTACTCTCGATTGGGAGATCTTTGCTCCAACTCGCGGCATACCTATTTTGTTAGTTGTGTTATATTCGCGAGGAAAATTAACCTACCTCCCCATGAGAGAATTTGATGTATCGACAAACTGTTTTAACTATGTTGGCGTTGACTTTAATGACGGTGACGGCGGTTGCCGAAGATTGGCCGAGATTCCGCGGTCCGATGGGCTCCGGAGTCGCCAATTCTGGAACTGCGGTTCCCTCCACATGGTCTCCCAAAGCAAATTTGGCCTGGAAAGTTGAGATGCCTGGGCCGGGAGCATCGAGTCCAATTATTGTTGGAAATAAGGCTTTCGTAACTTGCTACTCTGGATATGGATTGGATCAATCCAACCCTGGAGAACTTGAAAATTTAGTCCGCCACCTTGTTTGCGTTGATATGCAAACGGGGAAGAAGCTCTGGCAAAAGGATGTGAAAGTAGTTCTTCCCGAGGATCCCTATTCTGGCATCGGCGTTACTGCTCACGGCTACGCGTCGCACACTCCTGTTTCGGACGGAAAAAATGTCTACGCATTTTTTGGAAAAAGTGGCGTGCATGCTTTTGATATGGATGGCAACAATCTATGGTCGGCCGAAGTTGGCAAGGAATCTGATCCAACGCGGTGGGGTTCATCCTCCAGCCCGATTGTTTTTGAAAATTTGGTGATTGTGACGGCGTCTGCTGAGAGTCAGTCAATCGTTGGTCTTGATAAAAGCAGTGGTAAAGAAGTTTGGCGTCAGGAAGCGAAGGGGCTTGACGGCATGTGGGGCACTCCGGCCCTAGTCAAGATTGATGATAACCGCACAGATCTCGTCATGTGTGTCTCAAAAGAGCTCTGGGGGCTAAACCCTGAAACCGGCAAGATGCGTTGGCTTGCCGATGCGACTGGAGCACAGAATGCCTACTCAAGCATCATTCAGGATGGAAGTCGTGTCTTTGCTGTGACTGGACGCGGAGGTGGTAGCGTAGCGGTGGATGCTGGTGGAAGTGGAGATATTAGTAAGACCAATACCGTTTGGACTGGTGGCGTTTCGGGAAGCTTTGCGTCTCCTGTGAGGCATGAATCAAAGATTTATGCAATCGCAAGGGGGATTGTTACCGTGATGGATACCGATACCGGAGAGCAATTGGAACGACTTAGATTAAAAGGTGGTGAACAAACCGGAGGGCGGTTTGGATCGCTTGATTATCCTTCTCCGATTGTGGTTGGCGATCGTCTGTTTTATATGAACGGCAGCGGCCAGATGTATGTGTTTGCGTTAGGTGACAAAATGGAGCAACTGGCGGTCAATAAAGTAACCAACGATAAGGAAATCTTTTGGGGTACCCCTGCGGTCAGCAATGACAAATTAGTGATTCGTAGTTCTGAGAATCTTTATTGTGTTGCTGACAAAGGCCAAGATGTCGAACCGCAGGCAGAGAGCGAATCGGGTAGCGAGCCTGAGAGTGAACCCCGAGCGAGCGGCGGTCGGCCAACGGGTGGATCAGGCGCCGGCGGTGGTAGACCCTCGGGCGGTAGTCGTCCGGGTGGCGGCCAGAGTTTTGATCCGATGAGCATGTTTAACGGGCTCGATACCGATAAAGATGGGAATGTGACTTCGGCAGAGTTAGCCGGAAACCGAATGGCAGATCGGCTTAAGACGTTGGATAAAAATAGCGACGATGTGATCTCCAAAGAGGAATTCAGTACCGGAATTTCAACGCTATTTAGTCGGGGCGGATCTGGTGGCAGCAGCCGTGGCGGAAGTCGTGGGGGCGCTGGCGGTGGTAGTCGAGGAGGCGGTGGTTACGGTGGGAGAACGCAAGATAGTCGCCCAGAACGACCGCAGCGTCCATCGATGGAAAAATAGATAATCCCAAGGGGATAGAGTTTGTTCCGGGCAACGATCTTGTGATCTTTGTCCGGATTTTTTTTGCGCCGATCAGCAGGTGAGAGTTTAGTTTGGGCAGTAAAAGTGCCTGAACAATTAGTCCCGTCAGAAATTCATGGAAGCCTATTTTCAACTTTGAAGGTCAGCTGCGGTAACTTGAAATTAGATCCAACTAGATGTTTGACTTCGATTAAGGCCAGCGAATTTAATCGTTTCCATCGTGTTTGATTCCATCAATTTTCATTCCCCAACTGTGGACTCGACTCAATTGCTTTCCTTGCGGCAACGTGTCAAGTCAAGCAGTTTATTTGAAAAGTTCGATGACCATGAGATTGGTTTGTCAGCGCGATTTCGCTGGTGTGTACCTTAGGTCAGGGGAGTCGTCACGCAGCAAACCGGCGAATGAGACTCTTGGTTTTGAAGTGGGGAAGAAAAGTTAACGCGATGATCGTTTCTTGCACCCCGTTCTATTCTTTATAAAATCGATTCGATTAAGTCTGATCTGGTTCTCGATTATCTTAGTTCCCCGTTCTATCGAATGTCCTTTGGCCGATTGCGATGTTTGCGGGGGATTTAGAGAAAATGGTTTGAATTATATTTTTGCAACCAAGGTTTACTTTTAGAGTTGGTTAAACACAGGGACTCGAAAATGGATGATGAAAACGCGGCACGGATTCCAAAATGGTTTTGGCTGGTTGCTGTAAGTGCGTTAATTTGGAACTTAATGGGGTTTGTGATTTTTTTCGGAGAGACATTTCAGCAGGAGGCGGTGATCGCTGGGTTTGAACCGGAGCAGCAAGAGTGGATGCGGTCTACGCCTCGTTGGATTTATGTGATCTTTGGTCTCTCAGTCTGTACGGGGATTCTTGGTAGCCTTCGGTTGTTAGCCAAAAAGAAAAGTTGCATTCCTCTCTTTCTGACAAGTCTGATTGCCGTTTTGATCCAGATGGCCTACACCATGTTGATTGCCGGCGGATTGAGAGTGATGGGGCCTACGGGTTCGATTATGCCTTGTGTCGTTATCCTCCTTGCTGGCGTTTGGCTCGGCTTTTCACATCTTTCATCGCGTCAGGGTTGGCTTGGAGCATAAAGTGGATGCCATGGCTGGCCTCAAGGTCGTGGTTGGTTCTGCGGGGCGGTGCCGAATGGCTGCATAGGGTTCTTAAATAATCGGTTGATTAGTCGATTTGAAAAGAAAACTGTTCCTCGAACATTTGATCCGTAAGCGAATCATTTAGTTTCTTCTTTTCATCATTATCACGACTCCAATCGGTGAATGCTTTGTCTCGCTCGCCTTTGCGATCTTGATCGGTGGGCATGTTTTTATTCCATGAGGATCGTGTTTTTGTTGAATCGGCCAGTTGGTTTTTTCCGTTGGACGCTAGAAAAGAAGGTCGGTTGTTCGCCTTTTTACCATCGTCTCCACCCGAACCGATGAGTGAATTAAATCCACGGCCTCGACCTGCTCTCCAAATGATCTTCGCCTTGTATTTGAGTGCCCTGTCAGGGCTCTGGGTAAAGGTTTTCTTAATGGTTTTGACAAATGGGAAATCGGCAACGACGGTTAGATTCAGATCGTCGGTTGCTTGAACGTCAAACTTTCCTTTCCGTTTCGTTCTAAACTCCGCGACAGCGTCCGTTTTGAGTTTTTTCAATTCGCCTATTACTTTGATGGTATTGCCCGACGTCGGTTCTTTGTCGCTGGCCAATTGGGCGAAGATGAGGGCATTGGTAGAAATGTTCGCCTCGGCTGAGATATATCCTTTTTTCAGAAGAGTTTTGAAATCTGTTTTGCTTATTCGAAGATCGTCCAGGATGATTGCTTTCGCCTTTGAGATGATCGGGTCGAACGGGTGGATTTCCATATCTGAGTAATTGTTACCAAAAGTGGTCGTGTAATTAGACAATATGGTTTTGGTGGAAATATTTGCGTCATTGATTTCTGACGTTGAACTCCCGACGAACACGATTGCAGTTGTGGATGCCTGCTTGATCTTTTCAGCAGTAATATTTAGATCGATTGCAGCGAATAGGTCAACGGAATCGACAATTGATAGTGTGTCTAAAAGGTGAGTGTCGATAACGGACGATGCTTTCCTGAACGCCAAGGGGGTCGTTGCTCGGGCCTTGCTATAGGCATCGGCGGTGAAAAGTGTCTCACTATCGAAGTCGATGTCCCCGTCGGCAACGATCGTGGATTGTATCGTTGACGGCTGTGTTTCAGCTCGGGTTGAGATCCATACGTCTGCATGAGCAAATGCTTTTGAGACTCCAGCCAATCCAATTAGTTTTGCTGTTGCGTCAATGTCGAGAATGTTATTTGAACGTGCTGATAACTCAAAATCATAAAGTGCCTCAAGCTCAACTCCCTCGCCAAGTTGGGCATGGACGGTCGGGCGAAGATTGACATTTGATCGGGCGACCCGTCCTCCAAAGAGCGCACCGCCTTGAGAGGTTGTTTCGGCAGTAACCTTTCTATCCGTGTCAGCATTTCCGTTGTCCAAGTAATTGCTGTAGGCTTTGATCGAAAGGTCTCCCCCAGAATTAATTGGGGTTTCGTCGCCGACGGTAGTCTTTGCGGTGGGTTCCCAGTTGGCGTTGGCTCGAACGGTGCCAGTGTTGAACCCTATTGCAACCCCAGTTTCTTTCGCGGCAGAAGTGATGTCGCCGGAGACGTCGGAGACGATGTTGACGTCAAAGGTTCGTTCTGTCGTGATCGGGTTGCGGGAGTCGACATGGGCCAACACAATCGGTGCGGATGTTGCGGTAGAGGTGGCAGCATTGGCACCGACGACTGCAGCACCTCCGCCGACCTTTGCATTCGCATCAGCATTGCTGCGACTCTCGGCGACGATATTAATGTCGCCATCGTTGGCAATCGCGGAGTCTATATTGTTAAGGGTGGAGTTCGTTGTTCCATCTGAGGTTGCTTCTGAACGCAATCCTCCAACCGCTGCGACTAGGCCGAACACGAAACCATCGGCGTCAGTCTTTGAGTCACTAAACGAATTTGACGTAACGTCGATTCCCGAACCAGCATAGAGGGTTGCTGAATTGTCTACCACTGAATTAAGAATTGGTTTTGAATTGGCAATTGCTTTGGTGTTTTGAACTCCAACTCCGACTGCAACGTTTGCTGATTGGGCCTTTGAGTCAGCACCATAACTTAAGCGGTTTCCGGAGGCATCAACGTTGTGGCGAGATTCAACTGTGATGTCACCTTCCGAATGGACGTTCGTGCGGGGGCCAATTTTCGATTCGGCGGACGGAATTACTGATGAATTGGCTGTGGTATTACCGACGCCGACAGCGAATGAGCCGACTACTCCTTTTGAATTTGAATTGGCATCGCCAATGGATTCGGCGACAACGGTGATGTCGCCCGTAGCGAAGATGTCTGAATTGAGCCTGGAAGCCACTTGATGGTCGACGGACGTATTTGTGTTTGCTCCGCCGAGGCCAACGCCTAGGGAGTAACTGCCTGCGGTGGATTCGGCATTCGATATTCCAGTCGCATTGGCAGAGATCGTTACGTCGTGGACCTTTCCAATCGCTCCATTTACAGCACTGGTCACACTACCCCCGCTTTGGACGTTCGATTTGCTTTTTCCACCACTCAGCAGTCCGCCAATACTGTAGGACTTGTCTAGCGCGGAGAGTTGATTAGCTGAAGATGTGGTGACCGTAAGATCTTGTACATCAATGACGGTAGCTCCCGATTGGATTTTTGCGTTCACCAATGGGGCGGCTGAGGCATCTAGGTTAAGTGCTAACCCACTCAATCCGATTCCAATTTGTCCACCTTCGCCGGTCACAGAGGCTGTTCCGCCAGGGAGGGTATTTATCGATTGATCAGCGGAAATAGTCAGGTTGCCAAGTGCGGCTACACTGGCGTTGGTGCCAAGCCTCGACCTTACACTGGGTGAAGCTTCGACAGTAGACTCAGTCCGGCCAGCCCCCAGTCCGCTGATGCCAAGTGTTTGAGCATGAGCTTGAACTTCGGAATCTGAGTTTGAGCTAATGGCGATATTGCCTGAGGAGATGACGTTAGAGGAGAGTTCGGACGACACAACGGGATTGACGTGTACCTTCGACTTCACCCCTGCCCCAGAAGCTAGTCCAATGACGGTTGATTTGGCGCGAGTTGTTGTAATATTTTCGTCATGTGCGTTAATCGTCAAATCATTGGTTTGGTTGATCTTTCCCGTGACATTGGCGATCGTTTTACCTTCGGAATATGCGTTTGCCTTTGTTGCTCCTATGGCAGCACCCAAA
>JAAEMV010000293.1 GCA_024225195.1 Planctomycetaceae bacterium
CAATAATGGTCTCGCCCGTTTTCGCATCGACTGCCGTTAGTACGGCAGAACTTGATTTGGAGCCGTAGAGGGTGCCATCGTAAAGTACACCCGTCGGGACGTAGGGGCCGATATCGCGTGTGTTCCAAATGATTTTGTCGGTGTCGGTAATGTCTCCACGGCTGTCCAGCGGAATTGCATAGCAGGCGGAGTTTCGGAATCCTGTCATGCAGATCGCAAAGTCATCCAAGATAATCGGGGTCGGGATTGGGTTGCCGGTTTGGCCTCCGCATTCCCACAAAAGCGATCCATCTGCGAGGTCGTAGCTTTTCACTTTGGTTGCGTTTGCAATCACCTGCACGCCACCACCGTGTTCGACAATCCGAGGGGTAGCCCATCCCGTCGGTTCCACGCGGTCTTTTTTCCAGATTGTCTTGCCGGTAGTCGCATCCATGGTTTCGATAAATGAATCTCCTTCGTGATCCCAAATCACGCAGAGTTTGTTTTTAAAAAGGGCCGGCGACGCGCCTTCACCGAAGGAGTTTCGGGTAGACATTTTTCCAAAATTGCGTTTCCAAACAAGCTTGCCATCCATGTCGACGCAGAATAAACCGAAGGAACCGAACGAAGCATAGATGTGCTTTCCGTCGGTGACTGGAGAAGCTGAGCAGAAGGTGTTAGTACTGTGTTTCCCTTCGTGCGGAACCGTTTCGGTTAATTTAGTTTTCCATTCAATCGTGCCATCGTTTCGATTGAGGCACAGAAGGTAAAACTCGTTGATGGTCGTTGGTGGTTTGCCGCGTCCGAACCGCCCGCGAGACCGTCCGCCGCCTGGGCGTCCCTGCGATTGCGTTGTGGGAGGCGCAGCTTCTTTTTCGTTGGGCGGTGTCTTGCCGGTGTCGACAGCGGTCATCAGGTAGACTTTGTCCTCCCAGACGATCGGGCTCGAACTACCTTTGCCGGGGATCGGCGTTTTCCACTTTAGGTTTTCACTGTCGCTGCTCCACTCTACTGGCGGTTTGGCCGTTGTTGAGACGCCATTTCCAGTGGGGCCTCGGAATTGTTGCCAATTGGAATTCGCATCTTGAGCAAAGGAGTTGTGGTCGACCGAGACGAAGCAGAGGACACACGCTATTAAGCAGATCAGCCGTGGAAAGATCGTCATTTTTTGCTTTCGATTGAAAGTGTGGGGTGCGAATTGGGCGATAAATTATTTAGTCGAAGTTTTAGCAAACCAGACCTAGAGACGCAAAAGGGTTGTGAAAAAACGGTAATTTGTCTGGTTTGTGTCGTCGGCAGTTTTGAACACGTGTAATTTAGCGATGGCAGACCTAATGTTTAGATTTTTATTTAAATAATAATTTCAATACATTGGCCGAAACCCAATGGAATGGTGGCCTCGCTGTTGAATCAAAGCTTCTTGGGGGGGGTAGTTTGGTGAACCAAGAGACATTGAGGGAAGTTGGTGCGGGACTACAATTGAGTTAAACCGTTTTTTTTTTTATTCTATCAGCTGATTTCATAAGCTCCACTTTTGCAAACACTGCGATTTAAATGACTGACGAGAAAAAAGACCGCCGAGAGTTCCTCGGTGTTGCCGGTGTGGCGGCGGCTTCGGGTATCCTATCGGCAAAATCCGGAACACAAGAGCCAGCGGCCGCTGATGGCGTTGTCGATCCCAGTTCCTATTTCCAGCCCAAGTCTTATTGGGAGGAACGCATTAAAGCACCCGATGATGGCAAAAAGTATGGTTGGTTTATTGACACCCGCCGTTGCTTTGGCTGCCATGGTTGCGAGGTTTCTTGTAAAGCCGAGAACGACGTTCCGCTAGGCAATTATATTCGCCAAACTTTTTTTCAAGATGTTGGCGAGTACCCGAAGGTAGCGAGGATGTTTCTACCGATGGCGTGTCAGCATTGTGAAGACGCCCCCTGCATCAAGGCTTGCCCTTGCGGCGCTCTCCATAAACGAGAGGGAGGAAGCGTCGTCATTGATTATGAAAAATGTTGTGGCCACGCGACTTGTGTAGAGGTTTGTCCCTATGGAGCAATCTACATTGATCCCGCTGCGAATCAGGCGGTCAAGTGCCATAATTGCTATCACCGAATAGATGAAGAGATGGAGCCTGCCTGTGCTTCGACGTGTCCTTCGGATGCGATTCACTTTGGTGATCTGAACGATCCAAACTCGAAAGTTTCGTTAGCCATGAAAGCGGCTGGCGACAATGATATTGAGTTAGTGCAACTGCGTGGCGAGAAGGAGACCAAGCCAAGAATGTGGTTTGCTGGTCCAGCGCCTGCTCAAATTGAACCGCGAGTGCCACGTGAAGGCGAGTCTTACAACAATGACGCCTACAATATTTACAACTGGAAAGAGTAATTTCAATTGATTGAGTGCTTCGCCATATGCCATTGGCTTTACCTCTTGCTTGAGGGTGCACCCGACCGCTACTTGCTTTACAGACGGCCTAAGGTTTTAGGCTTCGTATCAAAATAAAAAAGATAAAGAATAATGACTAGTGATTCTTCCCGCGATTCAGTGCAGACACGACGTAGGTTCTTACAGCTTGGGGCGGCAACCGTTTCAGCTTCCGTTTTGTCGGGTTGCAAGCAAGACGAAGTAATTCAAGATCCGCAGGCAAAGCAGTCCGTTGCGGCGACTCAAGAGCAAGCCGGAAGCAATGCGCCTCCGCAGGGAATTGATCTTGAAAAGTGGAAGAAACTCAAGGGTGAGGCGTATCCTGCAGGGACAGAAAACACTCCTGGCGTTTGTCCTTTGCCGGGCCCCAATGCAAAACGGCAGTGGCCTGATCCAAATAAATACAAAGGCACTAAAAAAGTTCCCGGCATGTGTCAGTTGTGCAGCACCATTTGCGGGATTGTCGGACATGTAAAAGACGGGCGCCTGATTAAATTGGAGGGTAATCCCAACGACCCTAACAGTCGGGGTCGATTGTGTGCACGTGGCCATGCTGGACTTAATCACCAGTACCATCCCGAGCGTTTGCTTTATCCGATCAAGCGAGTGGGTAAGCGTGGTGAGGGGAAATGGAAGCGATTGACTTGGGATGAAGCGTTAAACGAAATTTCAACCAAGCTTAAACCGATTCGGGATTCAGGGAATCCAGAGAGATTTGCTTTTCATCAGGGTCGCCAGCGTTCCAAAGACGCACTGAAACGGTTCTTAGATGCATTTGGTACCAAAACACAACTGTCCCATCGCAGTCTATGCAGTGGTAATCGACGCGCTGCAAATCTAGCTTACCTGTGGGAGTCGGACTGGGATCTTAATGATGTCGAGAATTCAAAGTACATCTTGAATTTTGGTTCCAATGCGTTTGAAGCACATCAAGGTCATATTCCGTTTGCAAATCGCATTCAGAATGGTCGCTTCAACAATGGTGCCAAAATGGTGACGTTCGATGTTCGACTCTCCAATACAGCGGGAGCCAGCGATGAATGGTTTGCTCCGTTCCCGGGAACGGATGGCGCCGTTGCATTGGCAATGTGCCAGACGATTCTCAACGAGGGAGTTTACGATGAGAGCTTTATCAATGGTTGGACGACGAGCAGCATTGATGAATTGAAATCGCATCTGAAGGATTCAACGCCTGAATGGGCCGAGTCTATTTCCGGTGTTCCCGCAGCGGACATAAAAAGAATTGCATTAGAATTTGCAGCAGCGGCGCCGGCGGCGACGACGATGTGTAATCGTGGTTCCTCGGCTCATCTAAACGGGTTCTACAATGATCGCGCGATCGGTCTTCTCAACGGTTTGGTTGGAAGCGTTGGCAAAAAAGGAGGCTGGTGTTGGTCGCCATGGGGTGGCTTGGATCCGATTGTAAAAACACCAGCGATGCCACCTTCAGCGAAGACCTGGAGCGTTCTTGAAGATCCACCGGAGTATCCATTGGCAAACGTTTGGAGGCGGATGCGGGTCGGTGAAATTATTTACCTGTATCTTTTGCAGGAGCGAACAAAAATTGATGCGTACATGACCTATAATCTTGACGCACCAATGACTTGGCCAGAGGAAAGTTTGACCAAAGATGTAATGTGCGATGAGGAGTTAATTCCATATCACGTTTGCATCAACCCGTTTTACAATGAAACCGCTCACTATGCTGACATCGTTCTCCCTTGGACGACTTACATGGAGCGTTGGGATTTGGACGCTCGTGCCAGTTACAACCTGCGACCCTATGTTGGGATCAGGACGCCAATGGTCGAGCCTTTAGGACAGGCAAAGGACGTTCGTTGGATCTTCCCTGAGATTGCCAAGAGAATTGGCGGTGGTATGGAGGATTGGTATCAGGATTCTGAGCGAGATTACATGGAACAATGGGCCTCTACGGTTCCGCTGAATCCGGAAACCGGGAAGTCCGGGTTGACGCGATTGCTGGACGAAGGCTGTTGGGAGAATACGGAGACTGAACCGTTTTACGAACCGCATCTAAAACCGCTTTCAGACGAAGACCTCGAGGGAAGTGAGACCAATCCTGAGACAGGTGTGATCACGAAAGCGGGAACCGGCATCGGAATTATGATGGACGGTAAGCCGGTTCGGGGTTTTAAAACACCAAGCCGTAAGTTCGAAATTCGGAGTGTCTTTTTGAGCCAGACGGGCTTGAACAAAGATACCTCCGAACTTATCAAGCTTTCGAGTATGTCGAAAACAAAGCAACGGCCTGAACAGCACAAGAAATTTGATGTCGTCATCGACGAAATGCCAATCTGGATGCAACCGGAAGAGCATCGTGACTTAGACAAAGATCACCTCATCATGACGTCGTTCAAGTGGAACGTTCACAACCATGGTCGAACCATGAATCTAAAGTGGCTTGCTGAAATCGTTCACAGCAATCCGGCGTGGTTGAACCCAGAGACGGCCGCGAAGTTCGGTCTGAAAGACGGTGATTGGATTGAGTTGACCGGCTACTTCTCCAAGATGCTAGAAAAGTCAAATCCTAACCTGAAAAGCGATCACTATGAAAAAGATTCTGAAGGCCGCTTAATTGCCGGAACGATGCGGGTGCCAATTGTGACGATGCCCGGAATTCATCCAAGTGCAATCGCGATGAGCAACAGTTGTGGGCACTGGCAATACACGAATGTGGCACAGGCCAAGAAAGCGCCAAGCGATAATGGCGCGGCTGATGGTTCGGTGACGCAGGGTAGTGATTCTGCGACCTACCGTGATCCTGATTGGGAGCGAAACATGTGGTGGGAAGATAAATCGAATGGTGATCCCACAATGTGGAAGCAGAACACGGGGAACGGGTGGAATCAAAACCGAATTATGCCGATCGCCCCTGATCCGATCACTGGCCAACAGGCGTTTCACTCAACCGTGGTGAGCATTAAGAAGTTGGTGTGAGCCAAAGTGGTGGAATAAACCCTAAGGCATACCTGTGGACTGTCCTGGCGTTGGCATCCCAAGCGGGTGCTTTGTTAGGGTGTGATTCGGTCGATCTGAGATTAAACTTGGTTAAGATGACTGGTGCGCAGGTCGTCAATAGTTGATCATTCAGGTTAGCTATTAAGATTGATTTTTCTCTTACGCCCAACCTTTTCACTGGAATCTCCGTTATGCCCAACGATATTGAAATTGCCCGGCAATGTACGCTCAAGCCCATTGGTAGCATTGCTGAACAGCTTGGGATTGATGTCGCGGAAATCGAGCCGTACGGGCACTTCAAAGCAAAACTACCGTTAAGTTTAATTGACGCGGAACGCGCTTCCGAAAGTAAGCTGATTTTGGTGACAGCAATTTCTCCTACGCCTGCGGGTGAGGGAAAGACGACAATGTCGATTGGTCTGTCGCAAGGTCTCAATCGAATTGGTAAGCAAACGACTGTGGTTTTGCGAGAGCCTTCACTGGGGCCGGTCTTTGGGATCAAGGGTGGCGCAACTGGAGGTGGGTGGTCTCAGGTGTTGCCAATGGAAGACATTAACCTGCACTTCACAGGCGACTTTGCTGCGATTGAAAAGGCGCATAATTTACTTGCAGCGCTGGTTGATAATAACCTGCAAAGTAAAAAACGGTCGCTTGGGATTGATCCACGAACTGTGGTTTGGAAACGGGTGTTCGATATGAACGACCGTGCCCTTCGCGATATTGTGATTGGGTTGGGTGGAACGGGCAATGGAGTTCCGCGAGAGACAGGATTCGATATCACAGCCGCGTCGGAGATTATGGCGATCCTTTGTTTGAGCACCAGTTTAAGTGATTTAAAGACTCGGTTAGGGAATATATTTATTGGTTTTACGCGAGATCGGAAACCGGTTTACGCGCGAGATCTGAACGCCAATGGTGCCATGGCCGCGTTGATGAAGGATGCGATCAAACCAAATCTGGTTCAGACGATCGAAGGGACGCCCGCGATTATTCACGGTGGGCCGTTTGCCAATATCGCTCAGGGAACCAATTCCGTTTTGGCCACGAAGATGGGCATGACACTCTCTGATTACGTTGTGACAGAGGCGGGTTTTGGGTCAGATCTTGGGGCTGAGAAGTTCTTTGATATCAAATGTGCGGGCGCGGGGTTGGCCCCCGACGGCATGGTTTTGGTGGCTACGATTCGGGCATTGAAATACCATGGAGGTGCTGATTTGAAAACGTTGACCGAACCGGATGTCGATGCGGTGGTTCGTGGTTTAGTCAACTTAGAAAAGCACTTGGAGAATACCAAGCTATTTAAAATACCCGCCGTTGTGGCAATCAATCGGTTTACGACGGACACCGATGAGGAAATTGAAGCGGTGCGAGCGCGATGCGAGGCATTAGGTTTTGAGGCTGTCATTGCAAATGTCTGGGCAGAAGGCGGGGCTGGCGCGGAAAAACTGGCCAGTACGTTGGTTGCAACCATGGAATCCAAGCCTGGGGAATTCGCACCGCTGTACGATTGGGAGCAGCCGGTGACCGACAAGATTGAGAAAATCTGTCAGAATATTTACGGGGCTTCGTCCGTGGACTATTCGCCGCGTGCGAAGAAAGATCTGCGGACAATTAAAAAACTTGGACTTGAGGGTTTGCCAATTTGCATGGCGAAAACACAAAAGTCACTTTCTGATGATCCAACGAAAATTGGAAGGCCAACCGAATTCGAAATCACTGTCCGAGAAATCGAAATTGCGGCAGGGGCAGGTTTTTTGATTCCAATTACAGGAGACATGATGAGGATGCCCGGTCTACCGGCTGCCCCATCTTCTGAAAATATTGATATCGATTCAAACGGTGAGATATCCGGATTGTTTTAACCGTGTTTTGTATTCCTAAAGAATTCCGTGCGGTTTTCTCGCAACGGGTTCTCGTTCTCATAGCCACTCGAGTGTTTCATGCAACTGCCAAAAAATGTTCTCGGTACCGAGTTGAAGTCATGCTGTACTTCGCCAATGACGGGGTTTTACCGGGACGGCTACTGTCGGACAGGCATCAGCGATAAAGGGTTGCATATCATTTGCTGTGTAATGACGGAGAAGTTTCTCGCGTTCAGCCAGCAAGTCGGTAATGACCTCTCGACTCCTATTCCCGAGTACGGTTTTTCCGGACTCAAGCCGGGAGACCAGTGGTGTTTGTGCATGTTGCGCTGGAAAGAAGCACTCGAAAATGGATGTGCTCCTCAGGTTATCCTCGAGGCAACGCATATGTCTGCTATTGAGTTTGTTTCGATGGAAGATCTAAACGAACATGCCTATGAGGGTTAGGCTTTGCGGGGCAGGATTTTGAGGTGAATAAGTCATCCTAATCGTTTCAGTTGCGAGGGTTTTAGGAAAAAAATAGTCTCGGACCACCGCTTTTTTACAAGCATTGAAACTGCCAGTTAAGAATAATTAAGCCCATCTTATGACCACGCAATGTTGGGGACGGGCATGTCTACAAATACCAAACTGGATCTATCAACCCTTGCGGATCAAGCCATCGAGTTGGCGGCTGAGATCCTAAACGCTTCTCGCGACAATGAAACTTCCGAAGAACGTAAGCGTTCCGCCATGATGGCGCGAATGATGCGAGATGAATCGGGGAAAAAATTCACGATCGCCATGGCCGATCAGGTTTTGCGGATTCGCCGTCCGGCAAGAGCGGCGGATCGTATGAATCGTTTGGTGAAAAACTACGGAGTTCCTGCGTATTTTTCGGGAATCGACCAGACTGCATTAAGAATCGGAAATGAACTGGCAAACTGGTTTCCAAATATTGTGATGCCTCAAGTCACCAAAAAAGTGCGGAACGATTCCGAGCATGTCATTATCTCGGCAGAAGATAAAGAATTTTCCAAGTACCTTCAGTCTCGAAGGCAACAGGATATTCGTGTGAATTTTAACCAGCTTGGCGAAGCTGTTCTGGGAGACAAGGAAGCTGATCGACGACTCAGAGACAACACCCAACGGTTGCTGGAACCCGGGGTGGATTATATTTCGATAAAGCTTTCTGCAATCGTGAGCCAGATCAGTCTGACTGGTTATGCGAATACGATTGAATTGATTAAGCCGCGCTTGCGATCAATTTATCGAGCTGCGATTGAGGGCGGGACAGCCGCAGCACCAAAGTTTGTAAATTTGGATATGGAGGAGTATCGGGATCTTCATCTGACCGTGGACGTGTTTAAATCTGTTCTCGGGGAACCCGAATTTGATCAGTTTGAAGCGGGGATTGTTTTGCAGGCTTACCTGCCTGATTCTTTTCGTGTGCTGCAAGACTTGACTCGTTGGGCTCAAGCTCGCAGAGAGCGGACTGGAACGGGGATTAAAATTCGGATTGTCAAAGGTGCCAATCTGGCGATGGAGCAAGTTGAGGCGTCGTTAGAGGATTGGCCGCAAGCTCCGTATCAGAGCAAGCTCGAGGTAGACGCAAATTACAAGCGGATGCTTGAATTTGCTTGCCGACCTGAAAATGCAGCGGCGGTTCGAATCGGCGTGGGGAGTCATAATCTTTTTGATATCGCATACGCAATGCTGTTGCGCAAGCATTTCGGTGTTGAAGCGCGAATTGAATTTGAAATGCTTGAGGGAATGGCAAATGCTCAATCGAAAGAAGTCCAGGAGAGGACCGGGGGGATGTTGGTTTATTCTCCGGTTGTTCTAGATGCAGAATTTGAGGCTGCGATTGCTTACCTCGTTCGTCGACTCGATGAAAACACCGCCCCAGGCAGTTTTCTTGGTGCGTTGTTTGCATTGCGAGAGGGGAGTTCAGAGTGGGAGCGGCAGTGTGAGGCATTCCGAGAGTCAGTTCTGCTGTCGGGTGAGTCGCAATTGTCATCCGTTCCAAGCCGAGTTCAGGATCGGCTGAGCGAGACGCCGATTCCCGTGGGCGAAACGGATGCATTTCACAATGTTGCGGATACTGACTTTTCCTTACCGTGCAATCGGCAATGGGCAACAGGGATTTTGACGAAATGGAAAGATCTAGAGGTGGCTCCTATTCCAATTCAAGTGGGAGGGGAGTTTCAAAGTGAGTTGTTGACTGGGCACGGCAAAGATCCGTCGCGCCCCGGGCATGAGGCCTATCGGTTTTGCCAAGCTGACCAAGATGCGATCGAGATGGCATTGAAGACAGCGGTCGAGTCTCAGCCTCAATGGGAAGCATTGGGGACAGCGCAGCGGGCGTCGATTCTGCGAAATGCCGGGAGTATGATGGCTGCGAATCGGGCTGATACGATTGGGGCCATGTTATTGGATGCCGGGAAAACTATTACGGAAGCTGATGTCGAGATCAGTGAAGCAATTGATTTCGCAAACTACTATGCAAAGAGTATGCTGGCCGCTGGCTGGGATGATGGCACTGTCGGTCGAGCTTGTGGAGTTGTGGTTGTAACGCCCCCTTGGAATTTTCCGTTTGCTATTCCTGCGGGAGGTGTGCTGGCCGCACTGGCAGCTGGGAATTCCGTGATTTTAAAGCCAGCTCGCGAATCTGTGTTAGTCGCCTGGATGTTGGTGCAGCAGTTATGGGCAGCGGGTGTTCCCAAAGCGGTGCTGCAATTTGCACCAACGGTTGACGGAAAGACAGGGAAGTACCTGGTTGCGGATTCTCGTGTCGGAGCGGTCATTCTGACGGGAAGTATATTTACTGCTAAATTGTTCCAAGAATGGCGGCCCGAGTTGCGGCTTTATGCTGAGACCAGTGGCAAGAATAGCTTAATCATTACGGCGGCAGCTGACCTCGATCTCGCCGTTAAAGATTTGGTTCGGGGGGCTTTCGGACATGCGGGGCAAAAGTGCTCGGCCACGAGTTTAGCCCTGGTGGAAAAAGAAGTTTATGAGAATCCGAAATTTATCCAGCAACTCAAAGACGCTGCCGAGAGTCTGACAGTAGGTGGTTCCTGGAATGCGTCGGCGACGGTCACACCAGTCATTCGTAATCCGGATGAGTATCTTGAAAAGGGGCTTACTCAGTTGGAGCCGGGGGAAACTTGGCTGGTCGAGCCAAAGATGATCGACGAGAATCCGTGTCATTGGAGTCCTGGAATCCGCTTGGGTGTTCAGCCTGGAAGCTGGTATCACACGACGGAGTGTTTTGGTCCTGTGCTCGGAGTGATGTGTGTTGAGGATTTCGAAGAGGCGATTGAAGTCCAAAACAGTAGTGAGTTTGGCTTAACCGGAGGCCTGCATTCGCTGGATCCGAATGAAATTGCCCAATGGCGCGATCGTGTCGAAGTTGGCAACGCTTACATCAATCGTACGACCACGGGCGCGATTGTGAGGCGTCAGCCTTTCGGCGGGTGGAAAGATTCTTGCGTGGGACCCGGTCCCAAGGCGGGTGGCCCAAACTATGTGTCGACGTTCTTCGATTGGACAGAGGATCGACTTCCGGAGTTGAGATCGCGACCAGCAGCTGAAACGCGATCTGTTTTAAGTCGGCTGAAATCGATGTTGGGTAAACCGCATGTGCATCGACTTGAAGCGGCGGCAGAAAGTTATGCTTATTGGTGGGCCAATGAATTTTCGATCGAGCATGATCCTTCGCAAATTCATGGTGAAACAAACCACTTTCGCTACGTACCTCGCCCCTGGCACTTGCTGCGGTTTTCTGAGGCTTGGGCGGGAGAGAGTGCAATCGACTCCGCACTGATCGCACTGGCCTGCCAGACGGTGGGTACACAGTTGCGATTGAGTGCAGCCCAGCCGGATCATGAGTTGGAAAAGTTTGCCAAATCCGTCAGGGCGAAACTCGTGGTGGAAACCAATGAAGAACTTGTTGAACGCCTTAGTGAGATGCAAGGCGGAACTTTGAGGTTTTTCGGGGGCTGCGATCGGTCGCAGTTTTCTCCTTCTTCAATCGGAAATTTACCCATTCTCAATTCGTCATCATTAGCTAATGGGCGAATTGAATTGTTGAATTACCTCAAAGAACAATCGATTTCGGAGACGGTGCACCGGTACGGGAATTTATTCGAATAACGTATTGGGAAATTCAATAGGGGTTGATGGCAGGGTTGGGCTCAGCGTCGCGAAGGTTAAATGCGAAACACGGGGTTAATAGCGGAAATGTCGGATTTGTTCGCCTCGTACACCGATGTCCGTCATCGCTTCGATTCCAATTTCGATGTGTTGGTCTACCCAAGTATTAGTCACCTCGCGGTCGGATGCTCGAGTCTTGACTCCTTCGGGGGTGGTGGGGACGTCGGAAACTAAAAGTAAAGCGCCTCGTGAAATGGAGTTGTAGTGCCCGACGATAAATAGGGTCGCGGTTTCCATATCAATTCCGATGCAGGTCAGTTTCTCGAGTCGCTTACGAAACTCTTGATCGTGTTCCCAGAGGCGACGATTGGTGGTGTAGATCACTCCGGTGCGATACTCAAGGTTTCGGTTGACGAGGCACTCGGAAACAAATTTGTGTAGTTTGAAAGATGGCAGCGCGGGGACTTCGGGGGGGAGATAGTCGCCACTTGTTCCTTCTCCTCTTACCGCAGCAATTGGCAGAATAAAGTGGCCAATTTCGGACGATGCTTTTAAACCGCCGCATTTCCCAAGGAATAAAACAGCATTTGGATTTCGCGCAGATAGAAGATCCATGATGGTCGCCGCGTTGGCCGAACCGATTCCAAAGTTAATGATTGACAGTCCCGCCGAATTGGTTGCGGCTTGCATGGGGCGTCCCTCTCCATAGATGTCGCAATCGAAACGGTCCGCGAAATGAGTGACGTAATAGTCAAAGTTCGTCAGCAAAATATTGTCACCGAATTTATCAATTGGCATTCCGGTGTATCTTGGAAGCCAATCTTTCGCAATTTCGAGGCGGTCAATGTTTAGGTTGGTATCCATCATTAGCTCCATTGCGGGGTGTGCGAATAACTAAGATTCTAGTCCATAGATTCCTGGAAGCGATCGTTGGGCTTAATTAAAGCCGAGCAGTTGACCTATCTTACGTTTAAAAACATATAAGAAACGGGGGCGGTTTCAAACGGCATAAGGAAAAGCCCAAGGTTTGAAGGCTTGGATTGTTTTTGAGCGTTGCTGAAATTGTCTCGCGAAGCGGTGGAATTCCTTCGGATTTATTGGACAGTGGATCGCCGGCTAGTTTCGAAGTGAAAAAAATTCCTTTAGACTGAGGTTCGATAAGTTGAGTCCGTGAAAATTGGGTCCTTGAGTATTGTTTTAGTTTGGGAAAAATCATGAGCGGTGATTCAGTGGAAATGCGGCAGGGTGAATTGATCCGTCGTGGTGCCTACCCAGAGATGACGTGGCAAGCAATTATCGTGGGTTGGATTTTGGGAGCCTTGATTGCGGTTTCGATTAGTTATGCGGCGCTCAAGCTTGGTTTTTCTATTGAGGGATCCGAATTAGCAGCGATCCTTGGTTGGGGCGTCTTGCGCGGGGTGATGCGGCGGACGAGTATTCTCGAAAACAATATTAATCAGACCGTTGCCTCGGCGGTCAATGGTGCCTCCTCGGGGATTATGTTTTCGGTGCCAGCGCTGTTCATTCTAAGTAAAAAACCTGAACTCTCAGGTGTAGCGGATTTTAATGTTCCGCTCATGTTATTTGCCTGCATTGCGGGAGCGTTCATTGGTTTGGCGTTTGTAATTCCGCTTCGAAAGCAAATGATTGATTTTCAACGTCTACCCTATCCCGGTGGAATCGCAGTAGCGACCATTTTGAAATCTCCGGGTGCGGGAATCACCAAAGCGATGTATCTATTTGGAGGTGCAATCGTTTCTGGTCTGTTTTTCTTTATTGTTAAAAAAAGTTATGGTTTCGAGGATATCGGGGTCGGGGAGATGCTGGGCTTGCCGCCCCGCTACAGTTTGGTTTTCTATTGTTCTCTCATGACGATCGGTGTCGGATTCTTGTCTGGCAAAGGTGGGTTTTGGTTTGGGGCAGGCGGATTTATTTGTTACTGGTTACTTTCGCCCATCATCAGTACATTTGGTTCGCCAGATATGCAGGGGATGGTCGAAATGCCCGGCATCATGCGAAAGTTTGTGTATAAGCCAACTGGCATTGGGATGTTAATTGGGGCTGCGATGGGTGGCATCATCATGGCGTTTCCTTTGATACGCAGTGCCATCAGTTCGATGAATCGTGCCAGTAAAGGCGATTCGGCGAGTCAAGACGAGATGCCTATCAAGTTACTCGCAACAGCGGTTGTTTTGGGAGCGGCCTGCTTGGTCTTTCTGGCTTATAAGTCTGCACCTGGGATGTCGCTTTCGACTGCTTTGTTGATGGCGATCTTGGGAACCGTTTGGATTTGGATTGCAGGTGTGATTGTCGCGGAGTGCGTTGGACGCACCAATTGGTCTCCTTTGTCGGGAATGACACTAATCGCTGTCACCATCTTAATTGTGATTGCGGTCAACATGGGATTAGGCAAAACGGAGACGATTGTCAGTTGCATGGTGGTTGGCGCAGCAATCTGTCTCGCCATCTCTCAGGCGAGCGACATGATGTTAGATCTTAAGTCGGGCTATCTCGTCGGTGCGGTTCCACGGCGTCAGCAAATGGCGCAATTTATTGGTGCCTGGTTGGGCCCATGTATCGTGATTGGATTGATGTTCCTCTTGGAAAATGCCGGTCGTCCAACCGAAGTGGCTGGTCAACCGGTAGCTGCTGTTGTTGCAAACGGTGAAGCGAATGAAGCCGCCGGTGAAGTTCAAAAATTCGATATTGAAAAGAAAGAGTATGGAATCGGCAGTGATGCCTTGCCGGCAGCTCAGGCGAGTGCTTTGGCGAGCGTGATTGAAGGCCTTGTCGATGGCAATGTTCCTTCTTATCGCTACACGGCTGCTGGTGGTCTAGGATTCTTGTTAGCAATCAGCGGCCTCGGGGGAATTGGTGTGATGGTGGCGCTTGGGTTTTACATGCCGTTCAATATTGTTCTGACCTACACCATTGGGTGCGTTTTGCGGGTTGTCTGTAATAAAACCGCGGGTAACCGGTGGGCGGAAGAATTTGGAATTCCAATCGCGGCTGGACTTATTATCGGTGAAGCGTTGGTCGATGTTGGATTCACGTTACCTAAGGTGTTCGAAGGTTTGTTCCAGACGATGATGATGTGATTTGACGTTTTGCAGTGAGAGTAAGATATTTTTGTAATTCGATGAACGGTGCCATCCGCGGCAGCCAAGAAAAAGTTGAGTCAAGCTATGAAGACAATCGGTCAGGTTTTATTGTGGGTTGGATTTTTATCCGGATCACTGGCGACTGTTTATTACGCCCCTTCAGAAGGGGTGGGGTTCATGAAAGCGATGACTTCTGACGAGGCGTTGGGAAAGGATTTTGAGTTGCCCGATCTGCAGGGAGTGGTAGTCCCAGAAGAAGGTTGGCACTTGATCCCTTGGGTTTGGTATGGGATTTCGGTTGCCATCTGTGTGGTCGGAATTGTCGTGCTAACAAAAGCTACAAGTCCTGAGCAGCACATTGAGCAGGGCTCGAAGTTGAGTTTGGCGGACTTGAGCACGCGGTTGACTCAGTTGATTAGCAATTTGGAGGAGATGATTGGGTCGATCGATCAACTTGCGCCTAGTCAGATTACTGGTAGGATTGATGCACAACTTGCGGATGACTTCCGAGAGTTTGCCGATAGTCGCAATTTAATTACAACTGAATACGGGCTGGATGTGTTTGCTGACGTAATGACGCAGTTCGCCTCGGGAGAACGGTCGGTAAATCGAGCATGGAGTGCGGCAGCGGACGGATATGTTGATGAAGCGGAGGCTTGTTTAAAGCGAGGTAAGGACCTTTTGCAGGAAGCTCATCGCCTGCTTAATGACGCAGCGAAAAATTAAGCGTCACGCGGCTCGTTTTTGCAAATCCTCGTTGCAAATGGCTGCCGCAAATTGTTCAATTTGCTGCTTGAGATCGTTAAGTTTAATCGCTTGGTCCGCATAGTTGGCGCGACTGGATTTAAGTTCTGCATTGGCTTCGCTGAACATCGCACTGAGAGATTCGATGTGCGCATTTTTACGTTGGATGATTTCAGCTTTTCTCTTCAAAAGCTCGTCCATCTGTTCGACTAGGTTGTCGATGAACGTGTCTTTGATCTCGATGTTTTTCTTTTTGCTCTCAATGATCTGTTGGATTTCCTGTTTTTGTTTTTCAATATGTTCTCGCTTCTTTTGTAATTGTTCTCGCTTCTTTTGTAATTCATTAGGAAGTTGGTTTAATCGAGCAATGGCTTGATTCAATTCTTGCTGCAGGCGAGTGACTTGCGTGTTTTGAAAAACTGGATTGTTAGGGTACAGGCAGTGAGTATCCCAGTTTGTTTCAGTTGTTTGGATTTCGCGTCGATTCGTTTGGAGAATCTTTTTCGGGAAATGCAGGGACTCGTTTGAAGCTCGTGCTTTCACACCAATTCCAACCATCGTTTCAATCAATTGATGCATTCGCTGCTTTGCCGAACCTCGGTGTTCGAGATGGTCGCGAAGGGCAGTTTGTTGGTAAAATAGTTTTGGTGGCGGGGGATTTTCAAGCTCTTTTAAAACGTCGTTAATATGAAGCGGAGCTGATATTGTCCACGCGGAATTGACGTAAGCTGGAGTATTGTTGAAATCAAGGATTGCGGTAGGTCTGTTTTTTGTGACGCTGTCGAGGTAGAGCGTTGACGGTGTCGTGATTACGGCATCAGATAGTTCAACCATGTCGGAGAGAGTATGCGGGCGGTCTGATTGGTCGCGACGACGCGGAAGATTTAATTCTTCGTGGAGCCCATCGGTCAGTCGCCAAGTGACTTCGACATCTCTTCCATTGATCTGCTGGTTTTTTTCAAATCGTTGCTGGAGTGCTTGAATGGATTGGACCACGTGGTTTCTCTGAGCAGCATCGAATGCGGGCGAGTTGGCGGTCGCGATTAATAGACGAAACGGTCCATCTTTTTGAATCGGTAAATATTCACTGTCGAAAACTGAGTCGAATCGTGGAAGTCCAGTGACCTCACACTTTCCGTCGTTTCCCCAGGATTCGATATGTCGAGCTTGAGAATTTCCAATGCAAGCGAGTTTGTGGCCGATCATCGGCTGGAAAATCGAACCGTCTGCAATGGTTGGGTTTTGCCAGGTGTTCCTGTATTCGAGTATACCGTCAGCAAGGATCAAAATTGGAATTTTAGTAGATTCGTAAATTCGTCGCAGAGCTGAAATTTCATCCCAGCGATAATGCATGTGGGTGATAACAATTCCGGTATCGTCCGGAGGTTCCCAAGTATGGATGGCAGTTTCGACGAGCTTGCATTCCACCGGACAATCTGACATCCAACTGGAGTAGTTGGTGTTTTCGTTGGCATAGGGGTTAAGGATGTAGGCTTTAGGAGTGGGCACGGAAATCGATACAAGCAAAAGGGTGTCGGGAGATGTTTGGCTTTTTCGGCCTTTCGAACTCCTAAAAAATAACACTTCCCCTTTTGATTACCCAGATTGATTCGGTAATTGCTAGCGTCGGGGCGGTTGAACTTCTGTCGTGAAACCGTCAAATTAGTGGAGTGCCACAAAATGCTGGCACTAAGCAAAAGCGGTATGGGACTGCTTGATTTGAAAAAAATTTAAGATGCTAGACCGATGAATTACGAACCTTCCAATGAATTTGAGAGCAATGAATCGATGACTCCTGCAAGTTCTGGGTCCAACTCTGCCAACCCCAAAAAAGCATCGGGAGCCCCTCGCGCTGCAGTAAATCCGAACGCTGCGTCTGATGATCGCGGTAAGTGTCAATGTTCTTATTGTGGGACTAAGTTTTCACGAGAGGAATCCGATTCCATGCCGTTTTGCAGCAATCGCTGCAAACAAATTGATTTAGGGATGTGGCTCAATGAGTCATATCGACTGCCCTACGAGGGGGAGTCTTCGCTAAAGCAGTATGAAATGTTGGAGGAAGATGAGTAGATCACGCGTTGATCGCTCCTGATTTATCGCTGTCAACAGGTAAGTTGCTCCGCTTCGATTTGGGCAAAATCGGAGATAATTCACTAGTCTTAAGAGCCTGTGTTGTCATCTTAGGCTCAATGAGAATAGAATTCTAAACATTCTTTGGCCGACAAATATTTTGTTTTGGCAAACGCTGATTGCTGCTAAACGCATCAGTGGATGGAATGATATGAATTAAACATCAGGAACGTGCATCAATGACTGAACAGCCCGTAATTGTACAGAAAATATCTTGGATCAATTTGTGTCCGTGGGTTTTGATTTTCAAAACTTTTTCAATCGCCGCGGGGACCGGTGTGTTAGTCTTTGCCCTGGTCGGCCTTTTGTTGTCTCCATTGGGTTGGGTAGTCAGTGAGAAAGTCTTTCTGGAGGAGTCCAGTAATCGGAGTGTGGAGTTAACAGAGATTGTAGAAAGTAACAACAGTCCCTATCGGAGCATATTTGTTCCAGCAAGGTCTTATTACTTTTCAAATCCAGTATCAGGCGGAGAGCTGAATGGACCGCAGCTAGTATTTCGCCAGATTGAAAGGCCATTCGAATTTATTTTTAGTTCTGAGGCCAGCTTGCGAGAGTTCGCTTATTTTCTCTTCGGAGGGATTTGGACCGTTTTGGTTTGGTCTTTTGCTGGTCTTGCGATTGTCAGAATCAGCCTCTTGAGGTTGACCCGAAATGAGCGAATTGGAATTGATGATGGATTTGCATTTGCAATGGGTAACTGGAAGACGGCGGTTGGGTCGATTGGCATACCCCTGTTGGCCGTTTTGCTCCTTTGTGTACCAGGGGCTTTGATTGGCTTATTGATGAACTTTGGGTTCGGTGCTTTCATCGCGGCAGTTCTGTGGGTGTTTGTTTTATTGTTTAGTGGTTTGGCTGCTTTGTTATTGTTGGGGCTCATGTTTGGATGGCCGCTGATGGTGGCCAGTGTTGGGTGCGAGGGCCAGAACTCGTTTGATGCGATGACGCGTGGATACGCGTATACCCTTCAGCGGCCGTTTCACTATGCTTTCTATGGCTTGGTTGCAATTTTAATTGGCAGTTTTGCGTGGTTTGTTGTCGGCGGCTTAACGCAGGGCGTGTTTGAAATGTCCAGTTGGTCGTCTTCGTGGGGAGCCAATATCTTCCAACCGGATCGTTTGGATCAAATCGTTGCTGGGGTTGACGGTAATGGAGATGAGCTGAGTGGCTGGAAGCAAACGGGGCACACTATTATTCAGTTTTTCAATGCAACGCTTAAAACATTGGCGGCGGCGTTTGTATATGGTCTTTTTTGGTGCATGGCATCTGCGATTTATTTGGTGCTGCGTTTTGATGTGGACGAGACTGAAATGGACGAGATTTTCTTGGTCGATGAAAAGCGAACTTATCAGCTGCCGCCATTAAAGACTGATTCAAATGGGATTCCTCAGATTCAGAAAACTACTCCCGCGGAGAGCGGTGAACCATCGCCGACGGAAAGTCCTTCTCCTGAACATGAATAGCGGTGTGTTTGCCGGTTGGTCGTTTAGTCATTACATTGACTCGATTCAATCATTATCACGAATGGGAAGTTTGCTCGGCAGATGAGTCGAACTAAGCGGATGATCAAACGGTGGATTTGTCTGGATTGCGTGATAGTTAACCAGCTGAAGCGGTAATTGAGGCGAAAAAATGGAAACATTAAATTGGATTAGCTTGGCCGGTATCTTTATCATGGTCGCCCTTGCATGGACCGTCAGCTCCCACCGCACGCGTGTCAATTGGCGATTAGTCGCGATTGGAATTCTATTGCAAGCTGCGTTGGCGGCGGTTTTATTCGAGTCTCAAAACTGGACGTTCACGGAGAACTATCGAAGCTTTTCGGAACTACAGCAATCTGTTGACTCCGGTGGAATATCGGTTGAAGCGGTCGATCAGTATTTGGCTGCCGATGATTCAGTATCTTACGGAGCACTCAGCACAGAGATTCAGGCAGGGACAAAAACGTTGTCCGAGGTGAATGATTCCCTCGGTGAGATGGCCATTGCGAAATATCCCAGTGGTATTTTGTTTGCGGGTGTGAACGCATTTTTTGCTGCTATAAATGATTACGTTCGGGAAGGTTCTGCCTTTGTTTTTCGAGCCAATGCTGTTCCCGAGGATAATCCAACTGATCCAATGGTTCTGCTTGGTACTTTTGCGTTTGGCGTTCTGCCGACCGTGATTTTCTTTGCCTCTTTGATGTCGATCTTGTATTACCTTGGCCTGATGCAATTGTTGATCAGAGGTATGGCCTGGGTGATGCAGAAGACATTGGGGACTTCTGGGCCAGAGAGTATGGCGGCTGCCGCCAATGTTTTAGTCGGCCACACCGAGGCGCCGCTGGTGATTCGACCGTATGTCGAAAACATGACGCGGAGCGAATTGAATGCATTGATGGTGGGCGGATTTGCGACAATTAGCGGTTCGCTAATGGCAATTTTTGTGTTCTATGGAATTAGTGCGGGGCACCTTTTAACTGCATCAATTATATCCGCGCCGGCTGCGTTGGTAATTGCGAAAGTCCTTCAGCCTGAAACCGAAACGCCGAAGGAAGTTACTGCAGTTTCGATGGCCCCCGAGCAGGTCGCGACAAACGTTATCGAAGCCGCTGCAATTGGAGCGAGTGACGGTGTGAAGTTAGCAATCAATATCACAGGAATGTTGATTGCGTTCCTGGCTCTACTCGCCTTGTTGAATGCGATGGTGATGGGGTTGGGTGAGTTGACGCAGTACTTGATTAATCTCGGACGTTCTGGCGAAGATGTCGATCTTCACTGGTCAATGAACAATCTCTTTTCAATGTTGTTTTATCCATTGGCTTGGATAATGGGAATCGAATCCGGTGACTGTGCAATTGCCGGTGAACTGCTTGGCAAAAAAGTGGTTGTCAATGAATTTATTGCCTATGCAGAAATGGGCGAGATTATGGATGGAAAAGTACTTGATGCATCCGGGAATGCGGTCACGATTACTGATCGAACCAGAGTGATTTTGACCTACGCGTTGTGTGGGTTTTCAAACTTTGGTGCGATTGGCATTCAAATCGGAGGAATCGGTCCTCTCGCCCCGGAGCGGAGAAGTGATCTCGCTCAGTTGGGATTGCGGGCGATGTTTGGTGGAATGCTGGCAGCGTGCATGACCGCATGCATGGCGGGCGTAATGTACGGCTGGTTGAATTGAGTTGACGCTGAGAAATTTAGAATTTGAAGTTTTCGGGGATTAAATCTTCGATGACCCACGTTTTAACGTGTTCAGGATTGTTGGCGTCGACGGCGATAACTTCGATCTGTTTACCAAATTCCACGATGAATTGTCGACAGGCTCCGCACGGAGTGGCAAACGGATTTGCAGCAACGGCAATGGCTTGAAATTCTTGGTGCCCCTCCGAGACCGCTTTACAGATGGCGGTTCGCTCGGCGCAGATGCAAAGTCCATAGGAAGTGTTCTCGACATTGCAGCCGGTGTAAATTGAGCCGTCGGCGGTTAAGAGAGCCGCTCCAACGAGAAAGTTGGAGTATGGGGCATAGGCAATCTGTCGCGATTTGATGGCAAGTGAAATCAACTCTTTTTGGACTTCTGGCGTCATGGTTGTATCTCGATGAAACAAAATTATGGGAACTGAATCAAATCGCTTCCACGATTAATTTGGGCGAATCGATTGGCTCAGGAGTTAGTGTGATTGAGGACTCAACCAGTTTCGCTGCATGGTCGGCAGCAGCTGTTTCGCAAAAAATATTGGCTATCGGTTGGCCAGCTTCGATTCGATCTCCGATTCGAACGAGAAATTCAATTCCGATGGAGTGGTCGATAGGATCGCCAATTTGCTTTCTTCCACCGCCCATTTCAATAATTGCTAATCCCAGTTGATGGGCGTGAATTTGTTGAACGAAGCCAGATTGATTAAGTTTCAGCGGGTTTGTTTTAGCGACGGGACGTTCGGTGAGCAAGTCTCCACCGTGGCTTTCAACCATCGCAGCGAGTCTGTTTAACGCCTCACCTGACTCGATTAGCTGATTTAGTTTTTGTTCCGAATTTTGAAGATCGGAGTGGACTCCAGATTGCACGAGTAGGCGACTGGCCAAGGCGAGGACGACCTCGGTTACGTCAGATGGTCCGATGCCGCGAAGCACTTCAATTGCTTCGTTAATTTCAACTGCGTTTCCAATCATGTTTCCCAGCGGCTGGTTCATGTCTGTGATTAAAGCGGAAGTCTTGACTCCCATTTCGTTTCCAACGTGAACCATTAGTTCTGCAAGTTCACGCGCTTGATCAATCGTTTTCATGAACGCGCCCGTGCCCCATTTAATATCTAAGATGAGGGAGTCGAGGCCTTCGGCAAATTTTTTGCTAAGGATGCTGGCGGTAATCAAGGGCGGTGAAGGGACGGTGCCTGTAACATCCCGTAGTGCGTATAACCGCTTGTCTGCGGGGGCTAAGTTTTTGGATGCCCCGGCAATCGAGCATCCATTTTGATTGACAATGGATCGGAACTCGTCAATTTTTAGTTCCGTTCGATAGCCAGTGATGGATTCCATTTTGTCCAGTGTGCCTCCGGTTACCCCGAGGCCACGCCCAGATATTTTGGGAACCTTGACGCCGCAGCATGCCAATAGGGGCGCCAGAGCAATGGAGACCTTGTCACCAATTCCACCGGTTGAGTGTTTGTCCACAACGGTGTGGTCGGAAGGCCACTCTAGTCGCTCTCCCGAATCGACCATGCATTTTGTAAATACGGCTGTTTCGTGAGTGGTCATTCCCTGGAAGTAGACTGCCATGGCAAAAGCAGACATTTGGTAATCAGGCACGCTATGGTCAGCATAGCCGGCAACTAGTCGACTGATATCTTCGTCAGCTAATATTTTGCCGTCGCGTTTGGCCGCAATGATCTGGGCAACATTCATTCGTCTATCTTTCAATCGGTTAACAACCCGTTTAGAAACCTAGCTACTGAATCGAAAAAGGTCTAGGTGTTTCTTGGAGAGGCTCTCTTTTCGATGTGATGTTGGGTAATTAGCTACGCTAATTTTGTCATAATTATTGGGTTTTAGACCCGAGTTGGGTGCTACGTGGCGGTAACGTGTTAAAAATTTCTGGCAGGTTTAAAGATAGGACTCGTTCATATGGAGTCGGGTCTTTAAACTGTAGGCGATAAAAATATATTGAGATCCCAAGTCTGTCTTCTGCGAGTCAATAATTGCCATGGTGAAAGTACTTTTAACAACGACATCTTATCAAGACACGCCCGGGCCACATCATGCGTTATTAGAGAGTGTTGGTGTTGAAGTTCAGCGCGAGCGTGGCCCCTTGTCCGAATCGCAAATGTTGGAACTTGCTGGAGAGTTTGACGCATTTTTATGTGGTGACGACGCGATTACCCGTGAAGTTCTCGATCGCTCCCTTCCGCGGTTGAAGATTATTTCCAAATATGGAATTGGCGTCGACAAAATTGATGTGGAAGGCTGTACCGAATTGGGGATCCCGTTGACGTTTTGTCCGGGAGTGAATCACACGACCGTCGCCGAGCATACGTTCGGTCTTTTGCTAGGTGTGTATCGTCATATGCTTGAGCAAGCCAATGCCGTTCGGGCTGGGCATTGGAAACGAATGACGGGGCATGAGATCATGGGCAAGACGATAGGCGTTATTGGTTTGGGGCGGATCGGAAAAGAGGTTGTCAAGCGAGCAAGAGCATTCGAAATGAATGTAGTCGGACTGGATTTATATTGGTCGGACGAATTTGCAGAGAAATATGAGGTTCGTCGGGCAGCGGAATTCCAAGAAATTTTTGAAACGTGTGACATCATTTCGTTGCACACAAACCTTACCGATGAGACACGTAATTTAATTCGCGAGGAAACTCTTGCGTTAATGAAGCCGGGAGTAGTGCTGGTTAATTGTGCGCGGGGTGAACTGGTGAATTCCCTCGATATGGCGAAGGCTTTGGAAAATGGAACCGTTGGAGGGTATGCAACGGATGTGCTTGATCAAGAACCGCCGGCAGCAGATCATCCTTTGTTGCAGGCAAAGAATTGCTTAATCACGCCTCACATTGGTTCACGGACTTTTGAGTCCGTTGAGCGTCAGGCGATGATGGCAACTGAGAATCTGATACGATGCTTGCAGGGTAAGACTCCGTTGGCTCAAGTCAATGAGGTGCCTGTTCCTGCTCCCCTTCTTTAATCCCCTTCTTCGATCTCCTCAGTCGGAGTTTGTGAGTGGGGTCTGTCGAGAATTAAGTCAATTAAGTTTGGTCCGTGTCTGGTTTACGGCCGACGATTTACCAATAAGAGAACGTCAATGTCTGAGAAATTTTTTGTTGTACCAATTACGCAGCACAATGAATTAATTGCCGCTGCCTATGCCCATCGCGGATTTGATCAGAAAGAGTGTGAGGCGGCAGCAAAATTTTCCGCCTATGCAAGTTGGCATGGGATTCGAACCCATAATGCAATCAAGGCTCTTCATTTAGATGATCATTTTGGATCGAAATCAGAAGGTTGTGTGCCGGGTGCAATGATTGAGAAACGGGAAACCCAGTTTGCTGCTTCTCAAATTTGGAATGCTAATAAAAAACTGGGGCAGGCCACTGCCTACGCAGCAATGGATGAAGCTATTGCCATGGCTGATCGGTACGGAATTGGCCAAGTTTCGGTTGACAATGCGTTTCACTATTTGTGGGGCGGAGGTTATGTGATGGAGGCTGCGGAGAAAGGGTATATCGCATACACCAATTGCACGGCTGCGTTGGCGGAAGTGGTTCCGTTTATGGGGAAGTACCCAACGCTTGGAACCAATCCTCATTCTTGGGGATTCCCTACAACCGATGCGGTAGGTTTTCCGCTGGTAATCGATTGGGCGACCTCTGTTGTCGCAATGGGGCGTGTTCAGCAATTTCAACGTGAAGGAACAGCATTGCCTCCTGATGCAGCCGTCGATTCCGAGGGCGCAATGACGACTGATCCAAATCAGGTTGCCGCTCTGACGACGTTTGGGAAGCACAAGGGTTATGGTTTATCCGTCATCAATGAGATCATGGGTGCTTTTATTGGAGGATCGTTGCCAACGATTCGTTCTCGATGGGGGAACGTTGAAAATGAAAAACATACCCCGGCATTTTATTTTCAGGTCATCCATCCCGACGCAGTCAGCGGAAATGCGTTTTCTCAGGGAAGGACGCAGGCTGAGAATGTGAAACTGGTTTTAGAAGATATTGTCGGGCATGGGAATGAACAGTGCCTGCTTCCAGGAGAGATTGAGGCAAGAGCGGCAGCAAGGTCGAAGCAAAATGACGGGTTGCTGTTTACAGAGGCCGAGGTCGAAGCATTTAATCAGGTTGCCAGCGAATGTAGTCAGCCAAGTTGGGATGTTAAGTCATTAGCGGTCGCGGAATAATTTGCGATTTCTGAGGGCTGGTGGCGTGGTGCTGTGTTGGCAGTGCGTAGCCTTGTGGGTGGGAATTCCAAAGTACTAACAATCAAAACGAACGAGAAATAAGCTGATGTCGCAAACCTATTTGGAGTCACTGTTTTCATTGTCCGGAAAAACTGCTGTTGTTATCGGCGGAACTGGCGAATTATGCGGGGCGATGGCGGAGGGACTGGCCTCTGCTGGTGCTCAGGTGGTTCTCGTCGGTCGGTCTGAAGAAAAAGCTAAGGCACGGATCGAAAAAATTGAAGCGGGTGGTGGTTCAGCCGTTTTTGAGGCGTGCGAAGTTGATTCAAAATCAAACCTAGAGAATCTTCTCGATCGCGTGTTAAAGCAATTTGGATCGCTCGACATTCTCGTCAACGGTGCCGGCACTAATAGTGCGACTCCATTTTTAGAAATACCGGAAGATGAATATGATCGAATATTTCGAATTAATATGAAGGGCGTATTTCTTGCTTGCCAAGTATTCGGAAAATACTTTGTTGAGCGAAATCAGGGCGGTTCAATTATTAACGTGGGTTCGATGTCGGGCGTCATTCCCCTTTCAAGGGTGTTTACTTATTCTGCGACCAAAGCTGCCGTGCACAATATTTCTAAAAACCTTGCCCGTGAATGGGCTCCACTGAATATTCGAGTGAACACTCTCGTTCCCGGTTTCTTTCCAGCAGAGCAAAACAAAAAAGTGTTAACCCCTGAGCGTGTGGAGCAAATCATGGGGCACACGCCAATGAATCGATTTGGCGAAGCTGGAGAATTGATCGGAGCAACTTTGCTGCTTGCCGGCGACGCCGGCTCATTTATCACCGGCACAGAAATGGTGGTCGATGGTGGCTATGCCGCCATGACAATTTAAACGAAGCCGATGAAGTCTTAGAGGCTAAAGCAAAATCGAGTGGGTTGACGCTATTTGTTTTGGCCGTTACCCGCCTTCTTTTTGCCCGATCCCGATTGCTTTTTCTTGTTAGTTTTATTTGCGCTCGCTTCAATTGCCGCTCGTTCCTCGGCGGGACTGAAGTCTGGGTTAGGCTTCACTGGGATCGCTGCTTTGACATTGGTTTGCCAGGATTGCAGGTCGTTCATAAGCTCGGCAACGACTTGAGGGTTTTGCTCAGCAACGTTGTCGGCTTCGCTGATGTCGTTGGACAGGTTGTAAAGCTCGAGATTTCCCGTTTCAAAAAACTGCATCAATTTCCATGGTCCTCGTCGTACAACACTGCAAGGGCGTGAGCGGAAAAGCGGATCTTGTTGTTCTGCGGAATGTCCTTGACCGTAAGAATTCAAATAAGCAGGGAAATGCCAGTACAACGATCGCGGAACGCCATCGATGTTGAAGTTTTTTGTTTTTTGATCAAAGAGCGGTAGCAGACTTTTGCCATCGAGTGCTTGGGATTCAGGGAGGGGAGCTCCGGCGATGCCACAGAGTGTGGGGTAGAGATCGACACCGGTAATTGGTTCGCTAGATTCAGTTCCGGGGGCGACTCTGCCCGGCCAATTGACAAAAAATGGAACCCGGATTCCTCCCTCGTAGTAGGTTCCTTTGTAACCTTTGAGTGGTGCCATGTCCGTGGCGGGCCCGTAGCCACCGTTGTCTGAATAAAACAAAATGACGGTGTTGTCACGAATCTTCAGCCGCTCCAGTGTGTTGATGATTTTCCCAACTCCATCATCGACTGCTTGGATCATGGTCGCCATTTTGACATTGTTGTGAAGTTCACCGGGCTCTTTACCTTGGTATTTTTGAACGAGCTCTTTTTTGGGTTGAATGGGAGTGTGAACGGCAAAGTGTGTGAGGTAAACCATCCAGGGTTTGGATTGGTTCTCTTCGATGAATTGGCAGGTTTCGTCTGTAAGCCGATCGGTCAGGTACTCATCTTTGTCCGCCCCTTTGAGGCTTGGGATGTTGTTGTGGGGCGGGTAGTAGCCTCGGGGAGGGCTGCCGCTGTGCGTGCCACCAACATTGACGTCGAATCCGTAGGGGATTGGATCGTCACTCAGATGCCATTTGCCAATCGATGCTGTCGTGTAACCCGAC
>JAAEMV010000294.1 GCA_024225195.1 Planctomycetaceae bacterium
CCCTCTGGCCCATTGAGCAAGACCAGAAGTTCAGGAATCCGTGCATCGAGGGCTCCGTCTAGGCCATCGTCAATGACATCAACGAATGAGGCTGGCTGCCCCAGTGCGTCAGTGCGAAACAACAATCGAAGATCGGGTTGTGGCATGGTGGCGTCTCAAGGTTTTCGTTTCCTCCAACTATAAAAGCCACGCCGCTCGTTCGCAATTCCCATTAAGCTTGGCTCCCTTGGCTGTGAAGCCCGTTAATCACCCCAAGCCTAGCAACCGAGCTCGTTGCCGCATTCAATCTATCCATCCGATATTTCACGAATGCTATGGAGCCAGCCGTTGTCGGATTCCCCCAAAACGTGGGCAAGGTGTATTATCAAAGCCCAAGTTTTAGGACCATGATCGTTAGGAAAAGAAACCAATATTGCGGGTTCGTGGCTTGAACGAGCTAGTGATCAGCGGGGCACGGCGAACCGCAAGCTGAGAAACTTGTTTTGGGTTGTTCCTGCCTAATCGTTGATTACGCAAAGCGTTTTGCATTGGGCAAAAGAGGCACAAGATTACTTTCCCTTTCTTAATTCCTTCAGGTTGCGTTCGTGCGGAGCCTGGTTGTGATCTTTACTGGTTAGCTGTTGATCGTAAATTTCACCGCGCTGAATCGGACGGTGTGCCGTTTCCGCCAGAGTGGTGAGTTCTTTAAGGAGCGCGGGATGGTCCTTCGCCACATCTATCTTCTCCTCTAGGTCTTTCGCAAGATTATAGAGTTGCCAATTACCTCGCGGTTTCTTGTATGCTTTCCAATTATCTTTGCGAACAGCGGTTTGCCCAACGTATTCCCAATAAAGGTAACGGTGAGATGCCTGAGCTCCATCACCGGTGAGCGTCGGTAGGAAAGAGATGCCATCGGTTGGGGGACAATTGGATCCCCCGACCTCTGCCAGCGTGGGCATCACATCAGGAAAGCACAGCAGATGGTCGTTGATCGTGCCGGCTTTAATTTTCCCGGGCCATCGTACCAGGTAAGGAACCTTGAGGCCCCCTTCGTAAAGCGAACCCTTACCTGCGCGAAATCGCTGCCCTGTCTTTGGGTTCAGGTTGGGGCCAAAGAAACCGTGGGGCCGGTCTTGAGTTTTAAAGTAGGCTTGCCCGCCGTTGTCACCGCAGAGAAAAATGACGGTATTTTCATCGAGTTCTAGTTCCTGCAGTAGGTCGAGAATCTCGCCAAGTTGTCGATCGATCATATGCAGGAAAGCTGCGTATACCTTGGCATCGTTTTCTGTTTTTTGACCAGCCGTCCACGGGCGATCTTTGAACAATTGCCAAGATGGGTCGTCTTGATCAATCCCCCACAGGCCATGGGGAGGCGTCCAGGGGAGGTAGCAAAAGAAGGGCTGGTCTTTGTTATCTCGTATGAAGTCAATCGACTCTTTAAAAATCTCGTCTTGAGCGTGTTTTTTCCCCTCATAAAAACTCAGGCCATCGTTGCCCTCCAGAGGAACTTCTTGACTGTTCCGAATCAAGTACTTTGGATAAAAGGTGTGGGCATGAACTTGATCGTAGTAGCCAAAGAACTGATCGAAGCCATGCGTCTCCGGAACCCCCGAAGTACCACGCCCACCAATTCCCCATTTGCCAAAACCACCCGTCGCGTAGCCCTGCTTCTTTAACATGCTGGCAAGGGTCGGTTCGTCAGCGCGGATCGGCGAGAAACCATCGTTTTTCCGCATGGACATGTGACCCGAGTGCAACCCGGTCAATAAAGCACAGCGGGTCGGACCGCAGACCGGAGCGCCAGCATAAGCATTGGTAAAACGCATCCCCTCCGCCGCGAATTGGTCAATATTGGGAGTGATTAGATCGCGGTTTCCCATGTGGCCCGATTCAAAATATCCCCACTCATCCAGCATCAGGTAAATGATATTAGGTTTTGAATCGTCTGCTTGCGCTCGAGAAACTGCACAGCAGAGGAGAGCCAACAATAGAATAAAAGATCGACGATATCGGTTCATCATAACTTCGTTGCGTGAAAGGCCATTGATTAGCTGAATGCACGAGAACAATCGATTCACGTGTAATTGATTTCAGCTTAACACAGGCATCGAGCGACCCGCAACCAATTTGCGAACTTCCGATGAAATAGAAAAAGCCCAAGCAAATGTAGGGGCTCTAGTACACCGCGGAAGTGCTCTTCGAATTTCTCTCTGTTGAAACTCTCACCTGACACAAGATCTTTGTAAATCTTTGCGGACTTCGAACTGGCAGAATAATAGTCACCGGCGTAGCTGACGGTCCAGATAAAAAATCGCGCTGCATTGCAAACCGATAGTAGACGAACATCCAGGGCATGGATCCCGGAACTGGTTCTACACCAGAAGCCAAGATTTTTTAGGCGATTGCCGAGCTTCCTTCACCATCGTCGTTAGTGGCTTTGGATCCGCTGATGCTACGACACCAATTCCGCAAGGCTACCCGTGCTGTGGCTGAACTGGTCGAGAGGTATGCCGGCTTGTTGAACCAAGGTTAGCCAGTAATTTGCCAGTGGCGTGTCTTTACGTGGAAGCACAATGTGCTCGCCGTACTTCAAGTTGGCCGCCGCGCCGCCTGTGTAAAGAGCGGGGCAACCTTTTAATCCGTGA
>JAAEMV010000295.1 GCA_024225195.1 Planctomycetaceae bacterium
ACAAAATCATTCGCGGCCACCCCACGCGGATCCACTTTGATATGTTTTTTGGGTTGGTAGGGAACATTGTCTGGGGAGTATTCCGCTGACGATCCGTCTGCCGCTACATAAGCTCTCATGAAACTGAAATCACCCGTGTGCCGAGGCCATTCCCAGTTATCCACGTCACCACCAAAATTCCCCACAGACGAGGGAGGTGCAAATACGAGACGCACGTCACGAATGAACGTGTACTCGAAAAGCACATAAGTTTTACCGGCGAACATCTCAGCAACTTCCGCACGAATGGCCGGGTTGGCTGACTCTGCCAGTTTCTCGAGTTCCTTCCGGCGACGCTCAATCGCTTTCGTTCTTTCTGTAAACGTCATCTCCGGCTTGACGACCGAAAGGACCTTATCAGAAACATCACCGTAGGATTCGGTGATCCGCACGACGTATCCGGGCGAGGGAATTTCAGCAGCGCGGTCAGGGGCCGAAAAACCATTCGCGAGCAGATCGTTATCCGCAGTGCTGGCGTTCTGAATAGCCCGATAGGCACAATGGTGGTTCGTGATAATCAAACCCTCGGGAGAAACGAATGAGCCTGTGCATCCATTGACGCGACAAATCCCATCGACCAAGCAGATCCCGTCAGGGTTGTAGATATCTGTTGGGGATATCTCCAGCCCCTGTTCCATCAAATTGAGGGCGTAGATATCGCTAACCGGAAACATTCCCTCTTCGGATTGCAAATGCGAAACGAACAGGCTCAACAAGACAAATACGATTCCAAGCGATCCAAATTTCATGACAACCACCGACCCAATACGAC
>JAAEMV010000296.1 GCA_024225195.1 Planctomycetaceae bacterium
CGTCAAGAAATTCGGCAATCTGGCCAACTGCAATCTGGAGAGTATTTTGTGACTCAATCCTGGTCGCAAGAAGAGAACTTCAGGCGGCCCTATTTCGTTAACGTCCCCAACCAGCCGGCGAGAAAAAAACTTCCTGTCTTGATTTTCTTGCATGGTAATGGCGGAAACGCCCCGAGAGCAATGCAAGGATTCGTGCGAGGTCGAAAAAAAATCGCATCCCAGTTTATTTTGGTATTCGCGCAGGGCTACCGGGAAAGCTGGAACATCGTGTCAGAACGATCCAAAGCGGATGACCTTGGCTTTATCGAAGCCATCGTGTCCAAACTTTCTTCATTTGAGAACGTAGATTCGAACAACTTTACGATCATGGGAGCGTCGAACGGCGCCGCGCTTGTGAACCAAATCGCGATCGAAAGTAAATTGCCCAACATTCGCAATTATATTAGTGGCGTCAGTCAGCTAAACGTGTGGCAGCACGATGGCAAAAATTTTAAAGCAAAAGGGGCCGATAACAATTACCGAAAATCGGCAACTCCCGCGACAGGCAAACGACTCCTGAATATCTCAGGCGCGAAAGATAATTTAGTTCCCTATCAGGGCGGCACATCCAGAGGAATTCCAGCCAAAAATGGGAAACTGGGATTCGTCGCCGCGGAAAAATCGACTTTCCTGTGGGCCCGTCAGATGGGATATAGCGGTGAGCAATTAACACAACCTTCCGATATTTTCGAAAACGTGGAAGTCTTTCGCTACCTAGACGGCAACGTCATTCACTGCAAAGTGACCAACGAAGGTCATGGTGCTACGCACGGGATTGGCGAAGAGCTATTGCTGGATTTCCTTGTTGGAGGAAAAAAAAATACAGACGCGAAATAACCGAGCTTTTCGCAAAACTCCGACAAGCCAAGTCTACTTTCGATCGTTCCGATTTGACACGGTTTTGTTCAAACCTTTTATTTAAGTCTATCGTGCATTGCTGAAACTCAATTTCTTGCTTCATTTCTACTGAGACAAAAGATGAACTCACTCGTTACCTTTTCAGCTGTTCTTGCAGTGTGCCTTTCACTCATTCAACCAATTGCCTCAACACCTCAACGCCTCATTCTTGCCAGAATTCTATTTGACGGAAAACCTATCCTCGAAACAACAACTTCGGACAATGGGCATCCTGATGCTGACGAAGTCTGGAATTACCTGAAGTCCGTCAAGTTCAAGCCAACTGATGAATTCAAAAAACTAAAAATCGATGCAGCCGCCAAAGAAGCCTTACTCTCAAAAAAAGAAAATAACGGTGACCAACATGAAATCATCATCGAAATCTCTTACGGCGGTAAGGCAACACCGCGCAACTTAAGACTTATTCGCGTACCAAGTGACAAACAGGGAAGAGAGTGGACGCTTGACCCTCTCGACGTTGACTCGGAGTTCAATCTCCGGACCATTAGTCGTCGCTTAGCGTCAAAGTTAAATAAACCTCAAGCAATCAAACCCTGGAAAAGTCGCAAGAGGTGAGATTTCATCGATTGCTCAAAGTTACAAACTAAGTCACACCATCACTTAGTCTTGGTCCCTTTAGTACGCGATCCGACAGATTGAATGTAGGCGACAAGGTCAAGAATTTCTTCCACTGAAAAAGTATCTAGCAATCCCGCAGGCATCGTCGAAACATCCGCCGTATTACGTTCTTCAATTGAGGATTTCTCTATCGTTTCGACAATATCGGGCTTCAAAAGATTGGGAATCAAGACAACTTCATCTTCAGTTTCCTTGATCACTAAACCTGTTCTCAATCGACCATCATCGACAAGAATCATCTGAGTTTGAAAGTCCTTATGGATTTCAGCGGATGGCTTTACGATTTGCTGTAACAGCTTTGATCCACGAAAACGTTTCGCAACCTCAGTTAGATCAGGACCAAGTTTCTTCTCGCCAGGGCCCAGGTTGTGGCATCGAGCACACGTGGCTTGCTCAAAAACCATACTGCCTCGTTCGAGATTTCGTTTACCCAGATTATCCGGAGCATCGCCGAACCAATGATGCTGCCACTTCTTCACGAAACGACGTTTTACGGGCGCGTTATTGTTGATGATGTAGTCGATGATCTTCACATAGAACTGCCCATCGTTTCTGCGATCTGGGTGAGTCCGTCGAAACTCATTCCAAAGCGTGCCCGCGAGGTTCCGTTTGTGTTTTGGGAAGGCGGCGAGGCGTGAGTCGACCCACTTTTGGTGAGGCATCTTTTTGTAAGCATCGGGTAGCGGGTTGGCGTCAATTTTCACGAACAGTTTCTCTCGCCCAGAATCCTTCTTACGTTCTACCTTCGGAGCAGTGGCGAGGTTTCCAATGTCATGATTACCTCGATAAACTTTAGGAACTAGCTGAATACCACCTGTTGTTGGCAAATCATCGGGTAAGGAAATACGAATGACCGCTCCAACACCACGCTCCATATGCCGTGCAGGGCCAGATGTACTGGTCCAAATACTGCCGTCATCGCCAAATTCAATCTCGCGTGTATAAGACACACGTGTCGGTAAACGAAACTCGACAAGCGTCTCCGTTACTGGATCGAACCGATTGATCGTGTCATTTCCCGTACCGCAAATCCAGACGACACCGTCTTTGTCGACGTTCAAGGCATAGGGGATTTGGTTCTCAGAATCCGGCAATTCGTAAACGGTCCAGTACTCAGTATTGGGGTCGAATTTACCAAACACTCCCGACCCGAAACCGGGAACCCAAACCATTCCATCGGGGGCAACGTGCAAACGCCGCGGTCCACGAAACGGTGGGTTCCATTCTTTAATATTCCCATCTTCCGCATTGGGATCAATTCGGCCGATACGATTTCCATTGAGTTTTGAATACCAAATCATGCCGTCTACGGGTGAGTAATCGAGTCCGTAAGGCGTGATCCCCCGCGACTCTCCACGTCCAGCACCCATCGCCTGCCCGGCGTTGAGCAATTTGTACTCTTTAACAACGTGGGTAACCGGATGAAGTGAAAAACAGGAGTTGGATCCTGCATCGGTGTACCAGATCAATCCCTCGGGATCTTTCGGGTTGATCCTGAGAGTATGCGGGTAATTACCTCGCTTCTTTGGTGCCTCTGCGCTACTGCAGACCTCAAACTTTCCGGTCTCAATGTCATAGCGGGCCATCACGCCACTGGCACACATGGTCGTCCATAAACTTCCATCGTTTGCGGTCTCAATCGAGTGCGGTGCATGTACCCCACGTGGAAACTTGATTGGTGTTTGTTCGCCGGACTGGGGATTCAAAGCGATCATCCGTCCCCTACTAATGTTGACCGCATAGACCAGTCCATCGCGACCGATTTCCAGGTCATGGAATGAACCTTCGAGAGGCTTGTCCATTTCCCACATCGTGATCGTTGCTGCAGCTGCCATTCCTGTCGGTGCTGGAGGAGGAACGAAGGCTGGCCATTTATCAACGGCATCATCTTTGTAAGTATTCATCAACCGGCCGATGATGGTGTCCTGAGTGTGTGGATAGAGACCACCGAAACCATCCATCCGCCGCAACATTGTTTCCCAGTCAACTGGTTTTTCAGGAGTTCGAAACCCAAGCGTGCCTACCTGATGACAGTAAGAACACATCATTTTAAAGTTCAGCTTGTCCCGGGGATTTTCAAACTCGAGCATACTGAACGCGCTGTTCGCGGGTCGCTGTGATTCCAATTCTTCACCGACAGCTGGCCGCGTTTGGATCACCATGTTATCGGTACCTGCCGGAACACTACTGACCCATTCATCTGCGAGGCCCATTAATCGAGTGCGAATGTTGTGATCTCCGTCACGCAGGCTCGAAATTTCAAACGAACCATCCTTCTGTGAGAATACGGAAGTCCATTTTCGATGAACATCGTCAATTGCCGAGACCATCACGCCCTCGACAGGACTACCAAATTGGTCGACGATTTTACCCCGAATCGTGTCGGCATCTACCGAGTTGCTAGACCCGGAAAACAAACAAGCCAGCAAAATAAAATAGAGGACATTTCTCATCAAATTCTCTCTCTTCACTCGATTATTGCGAACATCATAGAACCTCGCCGACGTTACAATCGTGGACAAGTATTTTTGCAAATCTTAGTCTTCAGAGGCATCAAGCACTTTTGCCTCGATAATAGATTGGCGAAATCGACTGTCGGGCTGATCTTCCAGCAATCTCAAAAATGCCACCAACCCAGAAACATCCCGCTCGTCTAACTTCATCTTCAAATAAGCGTCATTAATATCATCCGCTTTGCCCTGCTGCTTCTGTTTTGCTGCCTCGATCTTTTGCGACATCACTTTATATAAATCAAGTTTCCGCTTCCTAAGGTTTCTCAAAGAGGGAGTCGCTTTCGGCTCGGTTCCATGGCGAGTCACATATGATTTTCCATCTGTAAAATTCGGCAAGGTATGACAGGCGGCACAATTGCCGACACTTTCAGTCCCCTCATAATTCAAGAATGTCTTCAGCCCTTCGTATCCAAGTCGATCCATCCCCGTAGGAGCTTTTAATAAAACGCGTCCTTCTTGATTTGCGAGCCGCCCAAAAATTCGGCCGAGAAAATCTTCTACGCTCTCATCTTCGTAAGCCACGTCTGGAATTCGATTGAGATACGAAAATGCGTCGTACGTCGAACGCTTGGTTGTCGAAAGCCGGTGGATCCCAGTTTTCTCCTCGATGCTTGCCTTCTCTCCATTGGCGACATAATCGAGAATTCTAACGAAGGACTGCCCCACGTTCTTCATTTGAGGGCTCAGGCGTCTCCGCTCTTTCCAGAGTTGGCCCACCCGTTCACGCTGTTCAGATTTGAGACCGGCCATAACGCGGTCGACGTAAGCCTGATGCCGGCTAACGTCATAGTCATTGGGGAGAGGGTTCTTGTCGATGCGGGCGAATAGCTTCGCGATCTCGGTGTCGGGTGCTAAGGTTGCAGACCCTACCGATCCTTTTTTCCGAGGCTTCTTAGCGGATGACAGTTCCGCAGGCGCAGGCCATTCGGGAGCATCTGCCATGACACTCCGGTAGATGGCGGCAGCTTGTTCTTTCAATTCGGAAGCGATTTCTGGGCGCTTCCGTGCGATATTGTCTTTCTGACGAGGATCTTTGGAAAGATCATATAGCTGGACACGACCAAGTCCGCTCTTTTTGAGCTCTGGGATCCAGGACTCTTGGAAGTAATACAATTTTCGGAATTGTGCCCTCAGTCGATTGGCTTCGGGATTGGCGAAGCTTCCGTTGAACATTCGGGAACGAAGCTCCATTCCGCCCAGCTCTTTCTCAAGATCATCGCCAAGGACTTCTTTGACTTGCTCCATGAGGCGATCGGCGGTTTTAAAGTCGATTGGCGATTTCGCAGTGCTGGACGCAAAAAGTGTGTGACTACCTACTCTCATGACCATGTTCGCATCGCCCATCCAAAACAGGGGCTGATGCCTCTTGAAGGAACCGGAACTAGTGAGCAATGGAGCGAGGTCGGAGCCGTCGAGATGCACATCCTGGGGTTTGTCGATGCCGATCAGACCACACAAAGTGGGGAGAAGATCCACGACTCCAGCCGGTTCCTTCTCGACTCGTCCGCCAGGGATCCCGTCTTTCCAGTAAAAGATGCCGGGGACGCGATGCCCGCCTTCGAAGAGCGAACCCTTCTTGCCGCGCAGTTCACCGTTTCGCTCTTGCAGATAGCTGCCGTTATCAGAAGCGTAGATAATGATGGTGTTGTCGAGCTCACCGAGTTTTTTGAGCTTTGCAACGAGGCGTCCGATGGCTCGATCTGTATTGTCGATAGTGCCACTGTAGATGGCTTCCCGTTCTTTCAGCCCGCCATACAGGGAAACGATCTCGTCGGGCGCCGCGATCGGGTCGTGCGGTTCATTGAACCAGAGATTGAGGAAGAAGGGTTCGTCGCCGTCGCGCTTTTGATCGATCCAGGTGAGGGCTTCGTCGACCACGATCTGGCAGGAATAACCTTTCATCTCTCCCACGCGTTTGCCATTGCGCAGGAAGTTGGTCGGGTTTTTGTGGCTTCGGCCCGGGCCGTTGACGACGCCGAACCAGTAGTCGAATCCATGATCGGCGGGGGTGGGATTATCGCGATTCTGGACAGGCATGCCGAGGTGCCACTTGCCAAAGTGAGCAGTGGCATAGCCGTTTTCCTTGAGCACTTCGGCAATCGTCGTTTCACTCTCCAGAAGGTGCATTCGGTGAAAGCGCTCGTCGAGGACGGAGTAGACTCCGGTGCGATGGTGATTGCGCCCCGTCATAAAACTGGCGCGCGAGGGGGAACAGGTAGGGGCTCCCGAGTGAAAGTCGGTGAAACGCACGCCCTCGGCAGCCAGCTTGTCGAGAACCGGGGTCTTGACGGGACCGTCATAGCAGCCGATGTCGCGGTAACCCAAATCGTCGACATAGAGTGTGACGACATTCGGCAGTTTGTCATTGGCAAATCCGGAACAAACCAACAGTAGGGAGAATAATAATGTGAGGATGGTTTTCATGTTATTTGTTCAAATCATGTTTATTTTTTGCGGTTGCCCGTAGCTCAATTTTTATCTGGGGCGTCACCTGACGCCGTTGGAACCGGATTCGGCGGCAGCCAGTCGAGTTGGGGCCAGTTCTGCAGGTCGGTTTTCTGGCGAGGTCCCGGCGTACTGCGTCCTTGCCTGACATATTCGCCCGCGAGGGCCGTCAATTCACTCACGACTTCAAGGCGTTTCTCGAACAGATTGGTCGTCTCATCCGGATCAGTCCGCATGTTGTAGAGCTGGCGGTTCGCGGTTTTGAATGACTTCTGTTCGATCGTTCCGTTGTACCTGCTGCTGCGTTTTCCGGCTCCGTAACCGTTTCCTCCGGAACCCGTGTGCAACAGCAATTTCCAGTCACCCCTGCGAATCGCAAATCGACCGCTCGATGAGTGATGGATGATCGCATGGTTTCCTCGAGACTCACCATTTTTCCCCTGCATTAACGGAAGAATGGAAACGCTGTCGACGCCCTGATCTTCGGGGAGATCGACAGAGGCAATTTCCGCGAATGTGGCCATCATGTCGACAAGACAGAACGGAGTGTCGCACTTCGAGCCTGGCGCGATCACTCCCGGCCAGCGAGCAATGAAGGGTACCCGGTGTCCGCCTTCCCAGTTGTCGCGTTTGGCTCCGAGGAAGTGAGAAGAACTGTCGTGACCAAACCTACTCCGCCGTGGAAACATATTGGTCTCAGGGCCATTGTCACTGGTCACAATCACCAGGGTGTTGTCTGA
>JAAEMV010000297.1 GCA_024225195.1 Planctomycetaceae bacterium
CCCACCTATTCTCCTAATCACCGTACCGAACCTCAATATAGTCCTCGAGAACATGTCCCAGTGACTGGGCTTCGTTCCATGAGAGCAAGCCCCCTATCTGCCACCATTGAATGCCATTGGGTGTCCGGACTCGAACTTGAACTGAGCTTAGGTTATTGGAGTTCTGACCTGTTGTCCGTGTTAGATTGACACGCGCATCGATCACGTCTTGGCGAGGTCGGACGCGTGACGGACGCAACCGGGCCGGCCAACGAGACGCGGTTACGCAGTTGGGGTTAATTTCAAATCGCTCCTCAAACAGATAGACCGAGCCAAACGCCAACAGTCCGATCGCGGCTGCAGCGATCGAAAGAGTCAGGGATATAGTCGGATTGCCGGGCCAACTGCCCATTATAAAAAACGAATCGACACCAAAATAAACCGCGGCCAACCACAAAAATGTGCCAAAAAAACCGACTCGGCCCAGGCTGGGCCAGCCAACTCGCAGCCTGTCAGGTTCAATCGTCCAGTGGAGCGAATATCGACTTCCTTCCTTGCGTTTAGGATGCTCATTCCGGACCAGTTTCCGGCCCAGCAAGTTGGTATTAAATTCGATGTCGTCCAGAGAATCAAAGCCTTGAAATTTCTTGATAGCCTTCTGAAATTTGGCCGGGATAGCTTCTAGCGACGAAAACTCGGTTTCCGATCCATCTTTCCAAACAAGGACATACCTGTCTTTATCAATTCCATCGGGCAACTGGCTCCGGATTTGCTTAAAACCGGCGAGCCGTTTTTCAGATGGCAATGGGTCGTTTTTCATGGAAGAAACATTCAATTGGTGTGGGAGGGATGAATTTTTTGCCGCATCACAAGGTAGGGACACTCCACTAAGTTATTGGGCAATGCCGACGCGGCGTACTGGTACGCCGTCGGGATATTCGTTCAGTCGCCTGTTTTATTCCCATTCCAGCAAATTTTTTTGGATACTTATTGTTTTGTTTTGAGGACAAACCAAAAGGAACTGATTTAGTTTATTGATTTTTTTGGTCAACCTTGATAACGAAATGGTGTGAACGACCTATTTACCGTCTTTTTCAGTCTCCCGAAACCTTTTAATCAAGACAAAAGGACACGACCAGTTTGACAGTTTCGGCGAACGCAGAAACTTCCCTAACTCGCCATCACGTTCATACCACAAATTGAAAGGACACGAATTTGGCACTCGACGAAAACTCAAAATTCAAGTCGCCCACTTTTCACATGTTTCACCTATCAACCGTTTGAAGACAAGGCCGCCGACTTTATCGAAAAAAACGCGGCTAACGGACGCCACGATTGATCACCTAAAAATTCAGCCCACCATCAGCAAAGCGTTCGGTTGTGCCCCCCAGGAAGCTTCAACCTCGTCCAATTTATTGCCAACTAGATCTGCCACACTTAATCGCGAGTGCCACTTATTGAGTGGAGAATTACCCTAGCTCTTTCACCGCCCTCCAAGCCATATCAAACGCCGTTTTCAAATCAGCGCCCGGCGCAGAATCGCAGTTGGCAATCGTGATTCGACCAAATGGCTGACGGCCTTTTTCAACAGAGTCCCGTGGACCACTGACTGTGTACCCATGGGCCCAGCGATTAACTGTAATGCTCTCGATGTCTCGGTCGGCATCAAATAGAGACTTGGGAAGCATCCCGCCTAGGTGGCCGCGTATTTCTTCTTCGTACTCGGAAAACTCTGTATCCAGCATCATATACCTTGCCTCCTCATACTGTTCTTGCTCAGGCGCACCGTAGGTCTCTCCATAGGGACAGCTGATCATCTGCACAACACACGGCTGGTCGGGAGTCTGGGAGTATTGATAACCTCCCATGCTCACCGGAAAGTCCATGAACGCGACCTGATGCATATTCCCCGGGGACATGGCGAGCCCAAGCTCCAGCTCTTTAAACGCTTTCCAGTTTCTTAACCCAACGCTCGAATATTGCAGCGGACTTTTCATCTGGAGGCTTAAAGCCTGAGACTGTGCTTTCGGAAGATCGGGGACGAGATGCGGAATGATCATATTGTAGCAGGCCATAACGACAGCTTTGCCGCGTATCTGATATGACTTGTTATCACTGATATAGCTAACCATCACATCGCTTGAGTCTTCGGGTGTACCGCCATGGCGGACATTAACCACGGTACTATTTAATCGAATACGCACTCTATTATTTGGCTTGTCCAGCTCGGCGTAATCAAATTTCGCCATAACGAGTTCTTCTGCGTTGCTGCCCTCCGCGACGTTCGGAATCATCTTTTTCACCAATGCCCGGGTGACGCCAGCATTGCCGCCGGGGAAGTGATAAATGTAGGGGTTGTTTTCGTCATAGACTGCCTTGGGAGCGAACCCCATGGCACCACAGCCTTTTGCTCCCGCGACACTCATTAATTCAGTAGGTGCACTGGCCCAGTCTAATCCTGAGTTTCTTGCCATTCTTAAGACATCAGGATCGTCAATTTCTAAATCGTTTTTTAGGTAATCGAAGTAATTGGTGCTGCGAATATATTTTTGCAACTCATTTTTCGGAACGTCGATCGCATGCAGGCCACCGCCAAGGGCTCGTAAAAGTTGCTCCTTGCCTCGCGTGGTTAATGGGGTTTGCTGAACCGCTTCTTCGTTGGTCAGCCTTCCACTCATCAAAATCCCTTCCACATAATTTGGGTAGTTGCAGAACGGGTGTAAAACAACTTTGTCTTCTCCGAAAACGGCCTGGTTAAAAAATGTTCCCGCTCTTAATCCGTTTGCTTGGTAAAAATTTCGATCGTAAGCTGTTTCGAATCTTTTTGGATCAACACCAATGTCTCGAAACAACCTTTTCACTGCAGGACTGGCATGGTTGGGTTCCACAATTGATTGAGAACCACCATACGTGATAAGTGTTTTGCCATTAACGGTATGCTCGGTTCGCTTCGCATGCCCACCAAAATCATCGTGGTTGTCTAAGATTAAAATCTTTTTATCCGCGCCATGCTCTTGTTGATAGTAGTAGCCTGCCGCCAAGCCACTTAATCCACCGCCAACAACGATTAGATCGTACTCCTCATTTAAACGGCTAGTGACTCCCCAGTCCGCTTTGCCATCTAACGCCTTTGCGTGAGCATGAATATTTGAACTCGGATGGCTTCCCCGCAGTCCCGTCAAAGCCGGCGGGTAATAGGAAGGACTCATGGCGGCCATGGCAGTCTGGCTTAAATTGGCCAGTGGAAGCAGGGAGCTTCCAGCGGCTACCAAGGTTCCGTTGACAAAATCTCTTCTCGTTATCTTGCTCATCTAAATAAAGATTCCCTACGGTTGTGTCAGAAATGTACACGAACAAAGTCATGACGGAACACATTGCTGTAACTTTTGGTCGTTAGCTCAAAACAAGCAATGCCTCTTTATAACAGTCAGACAAGGATGAACAAATTTTTTATGGTCAGCTCAAAGTTATACCCCCCACATTTCATGGTGAGCCAATTTTCTAATCCTGCGAATGACAACCATGCCGAACCTCGCTTTACTTTCTGCGATCGAAAAAGCTCAGCATTTTTCCGTACTGTCCTTAATGGTCAAGGCACGATTACAGAACTCTCTCAACGTCCACGGTCGCTTTCGCAACAAAGCTCATTCAAGGCTAAGTAGAGAATAAATTCTTCTTAGCAGTCCGTAGACAAACTGAACAAAATAAAACCCCAGTCGAATGACCGCTGCCAGACAGACAATACCTACCCGCACCGTCTAGAAATGTCATTCTCAAGCTTTTAGATCGAATTCGAATTCCGCCTTTTTTGATCCGTTGTCGAATACGGGAAATCATGAGGAAGCGTGCGTTGATTGGAAGTAATAGTAAGGCAATCTACTCGGATATTTTTTGGTAGTCGGCAGGACAAATATCCAAGCGGGAAATCAGGGCAAAGAACGTAAGAAACATCGCCAAAACGCGTCGAAATTCGACCGTGAATTTGCCATGAGTTTCACCACCGCAAAATTAAAAGATTACGGTTCCCGGATCGCCCGCAGGTCGGCATTTCGTAAAAACGCTCGCCCATGGATTCTGCTCGCAAGGTCGTGGTATGCAAATCTGAATTGAATCAACAGTTTATCACAACCGAGCAAACGCGACGCGCACAGACAAAACATAGGCAATGAATGCCGGAACAGCAAGAAAAAGCAAAGGCCCCGCACCATCAAAAGCTGCCGCAACATTGGTCAGTGCATCAAACAAAAGGACAAAGGCAATCGAACAAAACAAAATTAGTCTTCGCCAAATCGGTGGCCTCCCGTTCGTGCGCATCGAGAGTTCCCGAAATCCAAATTCATATCTCGCAAGAATCACAACTGCCATTGCGATGATACCCAGCGTTTGAAGCACAACCATTACGATAATCACCCCAACCGAAGGCTCCGCTCCCGGCCTATCCAGACCTTTCGTGGCCAAACCAAGCAATGCAAACAGACCGGCAGGAATTGCAGCGATCACAAGCGGCACATAAAGATCCCACAAAGGCGATAGGCGAAAAGGTTTCGCATGAACAAAAGGCTGGGCATCGCCATCAATGCCAAATTGTTCCAACATCGTCAAACTCGCTTTCCGAAAAAGCCTACGGCCATGGTTTGTCTGTTCCTTTTAACTGCCGACTGAAATATCTCCAGCCTAACGAAAATCAGGGAATGGGCGTGCTAGGTAGAATTAAAATCGTAAAATAAGAGCTAAAACCCAACCAGTCAATCACATACCATTACCGACCCATGATCTCAGTTGCTAATAAAAATGTAGAAGACGATTACAGCAAAACCTGTCTACCGCGCGAAGGATTAAGCATTGAATTTCGACAGCACGAAAGCAGTTAAGTTTGGTTAAGATTAAATCGCACCCGAGAGCACCAAACCGGAGCTGAAAACATCGATTTCAAAAGCACAATCCATCACAAGTGCACCCCCTAGGGAACTATCACGCTTCCTTCCGGTTGGTCCGAAACCGCAAATTTAAAATTACGATCATACCGCCAATAATCAGAGGAATAAAATACGTAACCTTAATGACAAACGGGGTAAAAGAATCTGCAGCCTGTGCGAGGACTATCAACAAACCAAGAACTGCCGTCGACAACATCAAGGCCCTAATTGAAACTTGCCAAGATGAGTTGTGAACCACCACGACTATTCCCGCTAGTGTGAGCCCGACCAAGGTAAAGTTCAAAGCAACTCTTCCAAGATCATATTTCCGGGTTCTATCCCCGTTGGAAAAATCGCTAAATTCCATGAAATGTAAGGGAAACCCAAACTGCTTACCGGGGTATTCCACAACAAATGTTCCATCAGGCAGAGTTATAACCATGCCGTCGGCCTCGATTGATCGCTTCAGTGACAAATGTCCCGTGAACACCGGTATCAACCAAATCGCAATTAATACCCAACACAAAATCGACCAATTTCTCGGGTTCAGCTTTTGGCTAGGAGTCATGACGTTTTGTATAAGTTAACGGGGAAATCCACAGTGACCAGCGAAGCGCAAATAGATGTCTCTCCGACTCGACGAATTCATGTGCTGTGGCGAGACCACTCGATCTTAAATCAAAAATTGGCGACTCGCACCCCATGAGACCCAATTCTTTGGCCTTCGCTAATTTTCGATAACTTAATTTGCGAAAACTTAGTTTGCGATAATTAAGTTTTCAATTGAATCAAGCGCTAGAACACCAAATTCCGACGCCGTCTCGCTTCAAAACGATTTGGACAGCAGAATCCCACCCTAATTTTAGTATCCGGTCGCTGCGAACTAGAACCGAACGACTTCCAAGTAAAAATCTGAGGAGTCGCAGATCAAAGCATTTCCCCAGATATCGCCAACCTACGAAATTTTAGTTGTTGATAGCTGGAGAACGCTCCAATCAAAAATTTTTTCCAAACGTAAGAACGAGCGGTCACAACGAATCGAGCAACCTTCTACACTGCTACCGTTTCTTGGTTTCGGGTGTCCAGGTTACCGTCGAGCCTGCTTTGTAAAAGTCAACAGAATCCGTTGGCTTAAATTTACTTGAAACGTTTCCACTGGCCGCGAGATCCGATGCCAAATCGAAAATCTCAACGGGCGATCCCTCCTTCAAGTTCAGCTTATCCAAGTCGATCCAGACGACGTTGGGCATATCAGTAAACTCGAAGTAGTAACGCCGATTCGTATTATCAATCACCGTTCGCCAGAGGGTTGCCGATACATTTGGCCTATCCGGATCGTTTGCACCGATTGGCGTGGCAGCGTTCCGCATCACACTTAACACCCCCGCGACAGACGCTTGATAAGACACTGGCTTTTCAGGAAGCTTCGTTAAGTAGTAAGCCGCCCGAGCAAATCGATCCTCCGCCTCCGCAGTTCCAGGTAGTGGCTTTTTACCACCCAACCCCTCGTACTGTTTCAATAAGACAAGCTGGTCATCATAAATTGGCGAGTTAGTCATGACAGTGTACTGAGGGCCGTGGTGAATAACTGTCTTCCCGTCGAGAATTTCGATAATTGCCGAATCGCCCGTGGCATCGCTGAGTGACATGTGAAGGGGTGCATCGAGTTTCTCCCCTTTATGGACAATTTCGATGCTCCTCACATCAATTGATTTTGTAGCCTCCACTGCCTCGGCCACTGTCGCAAAGTTGTCCAGATAATATTGAGTCCAAAGCGAAATGGCGATCCCTTCACGGTCTGGCTTCGGCTGGCCAAACTTCGATTCCGCTAAATAAAGGAGATTTGCGCCCAATCCTGCTTCATTGACACCATCAGCGACTGCACCGTCCCACACAACCGCCACGACGCTACCATATTTCGAGGTCCACTTAGCCGAGTTGTCGCCGGCCAATCCATCGCGTTCAATTCCTTTAGGCATTGCGTATAACTTGGTGCCCATTTTCTCAGTCCAGTCCATGTTCCGGCCAGTGAGAACAGGCTGTCCTTTTATCACCCACAGAATGCGGGTACACGCGTCGGCGTTCATCACAACAGCCAGGCTTAACGCAATCACAACTGCAGCAACTATTTTTTTGGCGGCTTTTTTCATATCTCTATCTTTGATTTAATTGATAAACGTCCTAATCGAATTTAATAATACCGATTTGCCTTTTCGAAGTGTACCCTCAATATTCGCTGTCCAAAAATTTAAACTGACCTGAGAAAAGGTTCAGCAATGAACTTCAATTATTCACCCTACGACAACGCCGGATCTGGGGCTGTCTTGGCAGCACGACACAGAAATAATTTCGCGGTTGGAAAACAGTGTGAACGTCGCATTTACGGTGTCTGGAACGGCGACTTCCGTCTCCGGATTCTCTCTAAACGTGAAATCGTTTTCCTAAGACCATCGTCTTGCCAACAGTCAATCTTCCCTGGGCATCAAGGACACGAGTGGCACCGCGATCGAGAAACTCATTCCCAACACTTCCCTTGACGGCACTATTTCTGGTTCTGGAATTATTCTGACCGGCGGACCAACCAGGATCCTCCGTACGATTGCGTTAGTACAATTTGTGAAAAAAAGCTGCAAACTGGAAGCACGACGAGTGTATTTCGCATCCCCCCATCCATCAAGCCAATGAAACAGTGACCATTATTTATGACACCAAAACGAGCCGAAATGTTTTGACACGGATTTTCATAAGTCCGTCAATTTGAACTGGCAAGGCTGACTGAGCATGCAAAGAAATTATTCTAATCCATAAGCCAAACAACGACTTTGAACGGATCAAAATGGAAAAGAATCACAGCACTCGCGCACACGAACATATAAGTAATAAGACAAGCAATGCGTTTCGAGATTATTAATTCGCCAGTTGGCCGTCGTGCAAATGGGTGAACCCATCCCCACACTAGCATCGACGGGACTAAAACCGGGGTTGCAAGAAAAAACAAAAAACAACCAATCCCCAGAATGTCAATCAGGTAATTGTCTGTATACTCCCCAAAGTTCGGCGGATGCCCTAGAGACGCAGCCGTGATCGCCCAAAGCGAGTAGACCAACACCAAAATAATAACCGGATGAAGATAAGCAATCCACCAAAGTGCAACCAAGCGGCCATCCAGCTCCTTGGCATCTTTCTCCACCGCCGTCTCGTTCAGCAGTGACGTTTCGCTTACCAACGTCGTTTTGTAGGGATTCTCGTGAAACATTCTTTATCAGCGAACGATGGCGTGCAGCAACCCAAGGATGAAAACCAAAACATTGAAAACTCCCGACCGAATTAAGTAGATCAAACCAAGCCTAAACTGTCAAAAAGAAAAAGGTCAAGTAACGGCTTCTAGGCCAAACGCGCGACGCCATAGATACAAACGGAGAAATCCACCAGCAACCAGTAATTCGACATCTTCAGCTTACACCAATCAAACATAGCTTCCATCCGGTTGCTATCCAAGTTTGTTTTGATCAAGTTGATGTAGGTTGACCAATTTCACCACCTGCGAATAAAAAGTTGAATCGTTGGACCAGAAGTCCATCAATTCACCTTCCCAATTCTGCAAAGTTGCAAAGTCCTCCGGAACATACAAACGAGCGTTCCATTGGAAATTTACCGTATGCCCAAGCAAGGCAATCGCGATCTCTTTTTCGCTTGCTGGAATCAAATGCCCTGGCGCATCGATTAGATTGCGTGATTCTCCATGTAAATTACGTAGAGCCTCTATTACTAGCATTTCGCTAGGCTCGTAGAGCGGCCAGTCTGTCACCTGAATGAGAATTTCGCTACTCAAGAGGTTGAGAAAATTTCGGATGAACGCAGCGGTTTCCAACGGTCGATTCGGGCATGCAAATTGAAGGGAGTGGGAGGGCGATTTTGATTTCCTACAAGGAACTGACGTACCGTTGTGGTCAGCCCACCAAGTGTTGTGGTCAGCCAACCAAGTCGCAATTTCCGAATCAGTTAAGCATTGCATAATTTGCTCTCGCAAGAATTTTAAAATCCACAATTCCGAATCCGCCGGCATCAGATATTTATTCGGCGACTCCCGCTTCACGAACATATTTCAAACAGAACGCATCGATCACGTCCCGAGCATGGTCATCGAGGTAGCTTCTTGTGATTTGCCGAATATCACTTGGCACTCCCCCATAAAACGGCTCGGCAATTGCACCGGCAATACATGCCATCGTATCAGCATCACCACCGAGTGAAATTGCTAACCGGATAGCAGACTCAAACGATTCGGATTCGATAAACGCCATAATTGACTCAGGAACAGAGCCGGCACAAGACACATCAAACGTGTATGAACCCCGAATATCATCGAGGCTCCTCGAGAGATCGTAACTAAATTCCGCGGTGACAAATTCCCGGATTTCTTGTTTCGAGCGACCGGTTCTGGCAAGGTAAATACAACCGGCGGTCGCTTGGGCACCAGCAATCCCGGCCGGATGATTGTGGGTGACCTCCGCTGATCGTTTCGCCAACTCCAGAACGCCGTCTAATGTGTCCATAGCATACGCGGTGGGAGCAACTCGCATGGTCGAACCGTTACCCCAGCTGTTGTAGGGTTCGGTATCGTAGGATCGTGCCCAATTTTTAAAGCTCCGACCGTAGGCAATGAACGGGTATCGCGCTACATAGCGATGAAAGTAGTCATAGAGTTCTCCGTCGTTCAAAATCCAGTCGGCGACGGCTATCGTAAGTACGGAGTCGTCGGTAAAGCGGGATTGCTTTCTGAACAGTTCGAAGTCTAACGATTTGGCCGGAGAGCGTTCGTAAATCGAACCTGCCACATCACCTACGATTGCACCAAACATTGATTTCCCATTCTCCAAACTAACGAGCGCCTTAATTAGTTAGGCCGACCAGTTCAGCCCGATCAATAGAACGCCATCAAACAATATTAAACGAACCAGCAAACACCCAACTCGACTTCCGCCTGTGGCCTTGTTGGTGCGAGTTTTTGAAGCTGACTTATTCATGCAATGCTGTAGCACCGACTTTCAGAGTGGCGATGAGATATTCCGTGGGTGTCGCGTGAACAATACCATTAGCACCAGGATAAACGACCTCGCATTCCACACCAAATTCCTCGCAACGCTCCTGCAATTTCACCCCAAAATTGGAGGTGTGCGTGGGATCTTTCTGATTCTTTCCAATCGCCGGAGCACTGTTGTAGAACAGAGCAGATGGAGGGTCACCGGCGGTGACTAACGCATAGGGTGAGTGTTCGGCAATCCACGGTAAGATTTCCTTACGTTGGGCAAGAAATTCGGCAAAATTTCTTTTACCAAAAGCATGCCCTCCATAGCGACTGTTGGGAGTCCATGCCTTCATTTGCTGTGGATCGAGGGTGGTCTGGGGGGCCTTTACAGCGACGCAGGAAAGCCGAGTGGACTCTCGCGAGACTGGATCAGCGCTTCCCGGTTCGGCCCAGTCATCGTGATAGAGCAGCCAGAGACTTGAGCAAGCGCCAGCGGAACCGCCCGCAGCACCAATGCGCGTTTTATCGATGTTCCATTGGGATGCTTTTGAGCGGACAAACTGAAGTGCACGAGCGGCATCATGCAAAGGGGCTTTGACAGGTGGTTCCACGACTTCCGAGAGGGGGATCAATCGGTAGTTAATCGCTACAACCGAAATGCCCTCCTTCAACAGAGCAGCAGTATCAACAAAACGATCGATCCGTTCCTTGCTTCCACCTTTCCAGCCGCCACCGTGTATCACAAATACGAGCGGAGTGGGTTTGTCGGATGGTGCTTTCCAAAAATCTAGCACATGCCGTTCGTGTTCACCGTACCGGATTCCCGAGAAGGTAGCCTTAGGCACACTTTTATCGTAAACGGGTGCTTTCTTTTCCTGCTTCACTTTACCCGACTGTTTGGTTTCCTGGGCATAAGCGGAGACTGTCAATGCAAGTAAACTGACAACACAGGCAATCAGTAAAGTGGGTTGAACCGTTTTCATCTAAGACAAGGCCTCTGAGATTGATCTATGGGACACGCTGGGAATCATTGCTCCGACGGTTCATGTAAACCACCAGAAAGCCACCCTTCCGCAATCGAATAGATCAGAATGAGTTTGACCTGTCAAAATCGCCAAACCCGATAATCAGTTGAGCAACGCTTGCCGTCAACAGCCAGACGTCACTGATCCACACTTTTAAAACAGATCTTGTCACCGTCGACATTCAGGTCGGTGCTGGCCCTAACCAAGTCAAGAATCCCAGAAATCTTACTCTTGAGAGTCAACCAATCGTCTGACTTCCTCGGGATCCTTTTTCGCAGTGCGTGTCAGATATTCTACTAGTTGCTCGCTGGAAACATCGGAGTGTCCGCTCTCGAAAAGTCCGCTCACGATGGTCTGCAAATAGAAATCGGAAGGCTCACCAAATTCGAAGTCAATATGTGAAGTGAAAGTGACTACGGGTAATTGGTCGACGGTTCCCAACCGAACCAGTCGTCGGTACCACCTGTCCTCGGGAATGCCATTATTGATCACTTTTGATTCGTCATGTCCCAGATCAACCATTGCGTCGACAATCGAAGATTTCACCGTGGATCTATTTTCAGAATCGAACGGGTTCCCACCGTTCTCCTGAAGAAACACGTCCACGAACTGATCAAAAGAAATCCTGTAAAGCCGGCAAAGCGCTCCGGAAGTAATTGCTTGTTGTGCTGACGGCGGAGAAGCGGCAGACCTTGCTCGGCTCAAAAAGGCAACGCCCATATCCTGCCAACCCGCACACTTTCGCCCAAAATGCAGTTCCCAATGCGTGACGAAGGGTTGCCTATCCGCGATCGGCCTTTTATCTGTTGAACCAGCCGCGGACATTGAACTATTTTCGGCTGTTCCGCCGCTAATATAACGATCAAACCGTTGGTTTTTTAAGTTTGAGCCGTAGCATGCGTACCAGACTTCTTTAAATTTTTCCATTTTGCTCAACCCCTTTTCAATCTCAATAATGTGCAGACCCGTAATCTACTCATGGGAGTTCACAAACTCAACGCATAGATTTAGTGACTGCCGTGGCCGAATGTGACCCTTTTCTCAGCGTAGTCCGAATCAGGAAAAAAACAGCCATCAGTCAATCTCGTAAAATTACAAATAGTTGTGCGAACAAAAATATTCCAAACGCAAAAGGAGCGATTACTGTTGCAAATGCAGCGAATTCATGTCGGGGACAATCGATGCGAGCATCACCAACACAAATCAAGGCCCTGAAACAGCTAGGCCCAAGCTCGCTTGGGATGCGGTAACTGCGTCTTGTTCGAGGCCAGCTTTATCCAATGGACGTAGGAATGTCGCGATTAATAACAAGAATCTTTCAATCACGAACAATCGAATGAAACGGATACCTAACCGTCATCTCGCTGAAAGCGCGAGGCCTGAGTCCCTGGCACCAGTGACATTGACCTCCAAACTTGGTTTGCCTGCAACTTTGGTAAATCCAATTGTTAGATACCGTTAGCATTACGTTAAGGTTTTGTCGCCCCAAATCCAACATGGTACGCCCACTTGATCAAATCTAAGTGTGATGCAATTGGCTTGCGGACACCTGATTTTGAACCGGAGGGAACACGCTTCATGGTATCGCCAATCAGTTCGCCGAGTTTGCATTCCATTGATTCGATTACATCGTCCGTTGCTGACACACGGATCAAATTATACGACGGAACTACTGTCTGGTCGGATAGGACGATACATGAACCGATGATCTCGATTTCGCATTTCGCCGTCTTAGTTACAATTTCTGGACACACCCCATCAAGCCCCTCGTGTTTCCATTCTGAATGAACCTCGCGGAGGATTTCTGGAATGAAGTACTCCAAGAAAGACATAGCCCTACGAGGGTCTTTCGAATCAACAATTTGATCGCCGACGTCAACAGATTGCAGGACGTTGCGAAGACCACGGACGAGAAGTTGTTCAGTGGATGAAGCGAAGGCAGGCCTCCCTATGTGATGCGGGACAAGTATTTGCCGGATAATGTTTCGCATGACCACGTCGCCGCGGTTACGCTCCAGATCGAAAAGCGGTTTCGGTGGCTCCCAGTTCACGTATCCGCAACGCAGTTACAATCCGCTCACGTAGCAGGTGTTCGCTTTAGGCAGTGTCGATTGGCCACCGAACGCGTATCGTACCCAACCCCTTCTAAAACAATCAATCATATTTTGCCAAAAACAGTGCAACAGAGATAAGTCCAACACCACAAACAAAAGGTACCCAACCCATCAAACCAGCTTTGGAACCGTCGTAAGTGTTGCTTGCACTCATCACCTTGTTGACCCGCTGCCGCCTACGGCTCTCTTCTGCGGTCAACGTCCTAAGATTTATAATTCCAATCAAAATAACGTAGCGCACCAACAATACACATGTGCAAATATACCTCAGCGGAATGCTAAAGTTCAGTCATGACCACGCGTCTTCGATTGGGCCACGAAAACTAAGGTGCAGAAACAGGG
>JAAEMV010000298.1 GCA_024225195.1 Planctomycetaceae bacterium
AATTTCTTATTACTGTTTCCCATTCTCCGGTTAAAAACGAAACAGCTATTTTTTGATCTTGAATTCCGCACCTATCTTGCCATCATCGCTTTTGCGACCGTCTTAGTTGTCGTATTTGGAATGCGAGCTGGTAACGCTGATTTCCAGCCATTCGAAACTGCTTTCCGGAATAGCCTATTTCAAGTCGTTTCGATCATCACCACGACTGGCTACGGAACCGCAGATTTTGATCAATGGAATCAGCTCGGTCGAGGGCTACTGCTGTTGTTAATGTTCGTTGGTGGATGCGCGGGTAGCACTGGTGGAGGCATGAAAGTAATTCGCCACATCTTATTTTTCAAAATTTTGAGAATTGAAGTCGAAGGTTCTTTTCAGCCCAAAGAAGTACGCCTGTTAAAACTTGGCGGCAAGGCCACCGAAGACCAAACCCTACGTCACTCGATCCTGGTCTATTTCGGGCTAATCATCGCTCTATTCGCCTTTGGCTTTCTGTTCGTAGTCGCGTTTGAATCAGATTTAACTTGGGGGACGAACCAACAGAACAAACTGATTGATTCCGCAAGTGCCGTCGCTTCGACGCTCAACAACATTGGGCCTGGCCTTGGCGTAATTGGATCGACTGAGAACTACGCTAATTTCAGCGTGCCTTCCAAATCGCTATTCATCTGGTTAATGATGCTTGGCCGATTGGAAGTGTTTCCAATCCTCGTTCTGTTCGCTCCAAGATTTTGGCACGATCAGTAAACTGGATCGATGAGGCCGCTCCGATTTACTTCCCGCCCAACACGGCATTTTCCAAAGACCGTTAGATAATCGCGAATCACGCAAGAATGTCATGTAACACATTGCCATGGACATCCGTGAGACGAACATCTCTCCCTGCGTATCGATACGTCAATCGCTCGTGGTCAATTCCAAGCTGATGAAGCACGGTCGCCCATAAATCATAGACGTTGCAGGGATTTTCAACTGCGTGATAACCGAATTCATCGGTCGCACCATAAGCAGTACCGCCCTTTACACCACCTCCTGCCATCCAAACACTAAATCCAAAAGGATTGTGATCCCGTCCATTGGATCCTTGCGAAAAAGGCGTACGTCCAAATTCCCCCGCCCAAATAATTAAGGTGTCATCCAACAACCCTCGTTGCTTAAGATCTGCAATCAGTGCTGCGATTGGCTGATCCACTTGGTTCGCCATTGCACCGTGCCCTTTTTCCAACGCGCCATGCTGATCCCACGGGTTGGCTGCCCCGCCGGCACCAATTCCTTTGGTGATACAACTCAATTCGATAAACCTCACCCCCGATTCAACCAACCGCCGCGCTAAAAGACATTGGCGACCGTAGGCTGCTTTATCAGACTCCGCGGAGTTTAATCCATACATTTCCCGAGTTGCTTCGGTTTCCTTGGATAGATCACATATTTCTGGAACTGCCGTCTGCATCTCAAAGGCAGTTTCATAATTTCGGATTGCCGCCTCGACACCGGCATGATTTGCACTTGCTTGATATGACTCATCCAACCGCTGAATCAGATCGAGATGCTTCCGTTGATCCCGCAAACTTAGACTCGGTCGAATATTTCCGACGGCAGGACTCCGATCGGCTTGAATAATCGAACCTTGACTTTGCGCCGGCAAAAATCCATTACTAAACAACCCTACCCCGCCATGGGGCACCACCGCGCCTCCACTTTGCAACACTACGAACCCGGGCAAATTTTCGTTTTCAGTACCCAATCCGTAGTTGCACCACGCTCCTGCACTTGGATGCCCAATAAACGGAAAACCAGTGTGCATCGCATAGTTACCTTGCGCGTGCTCGTTAACCGCTGTTGTCATTGATCGAACGACTGCCAGTTCGTCCGCGAGTTCTCCAATTTTTGGGAACATCGAACTAATTGGCAAACCAGATTCCCCCCATTGTTTGAATTTGAACGGAGACGCCATCACGTTGCCATTTTGATTGAACTGCGTGCGTTCCACTTTCATCGGCATCGGCTTGCCATTCTCCTGTTGCAGTCGAGGTTTCGGATCGAAAGAATCCACATGGGATACTCCACCAGACATGTAGCAGAAAATTACATGCTTTGCCTTAGCCGCATGATGTGAAACCGGCACCTTATCGTCAGCCATTCCTGACGATTTCGCTGATTCCAACGGCATGGCGTATCCGCCTTGCGACATCATTGCCTGCAACGCGAGCAGACCAAATCCAGTCGATGTCTGTCGC
>JAAEMV010000299.1 GCA_024225195.1 Planctomycetaceae bacterium
GAATCCAATCCAGAAAAAGGGTTTTTCGCCTATCTGCGATTGTATGGCCCTACGGAGACGTACTACGACAAGTCCTGGATTATGCCTGATGTAAAAAGGCTGAAGTAATGGGTCGGCAGTCTTTTCCTTTACGTGAACTCACACAGCGTAAGTAAAAGTTGAAGACTAGGGTGCTTTAATCGAACCCGTCGAATTGAAACCCCACGCAACATTGGCCGTTGTGAGTGGGGTTTCTTTATTTTTCGCGATAGCAACCGTTGTTACTGGCAATAATTTTCGATGATATCGTGATTGACAGTAGGCCATAATAGAACACTCCGACCTAAACAAAGTGCCAAACTTAAACAATGCAGGAAGAGAAAGTCGTCGTTTGATTCGTTTCAATGAGGGGATTCATGGTGAATACCCATAGCCAAGGAGCTTGTTATCCACAGCCTTAACTCGTTGGATCGTTGAAAATCTTGTTCGGATTACAAAGACTAAACTTGGTTGAGTTCAATCCGCGAGAAGCAGCGTTGAAAGCGGATTTATGGTCATTAAGATCGCAGCCCTAACCCATTGGACGAATTACGAAAGTATTTTGGCGTTGCCGTGAGAGCGGTTTGGCGAGCCAGGGAGCTACTTCAGGACGCCACACTCGACCCAAAACACCCATTCCCCCTATTGCAGCGTCTAAACGGCAGTGTACAATCTGCATAACGTAGCGCAAATCACTGTTACTGGCTCCGTAGCGGGCCAGACTTTAAACCTAAGCATGGGAGAAGTTAGATGACTCGGGCGATCCAATTGGCTGTGACATGCTTGGTTTTGCTTCAATGCAACTGGGCCGCCGCCGACCTCATTAACATCGATGCTGTAAATAGTACATATACCCAAGACTTTGATGGCTTGGTTTCAACGGGTAGTGGGACATTTGTGGACGGCACCACGATTTCTGGCTGGACTGTCAACTCGGAGGAAATGGACACAACTGGCGACGTGTACTTTGCAAACACTGGGAGCAGTGCCGGCGGGGAGGTTTACAGCTACGGTAGCGCTGGTAGCAGTGACAGGGCCTTGGGCTATATTGGTTCGGGGGGCAATGACTACTTCAACGCCGCAGCCATCTTCAAGAACAACACTGGCGGAACCATCGACCGGGTTGTGATCTCCTATACAGGCGAGCAATGGCGATCTGGTAGCGGTTCCGGCGCCGACCAAAATATACTCGAGTTCGCTTGGCAGGCGGGCTCAGCGATTACGGTCCCTGCAAGCACCTCAAAGTCCGGATGGACAACGGTACCAGTACTCGATTTCTCAGCGCCAAATCCCAACGTTGGACCCGGAGCTCTGGATGGAAACGCCTCCGGCAATCAGACGGTTTTCACCAACGTTACGCTCTCAGGCCTGTCGTGGTTGGCTGGAGAAGAACTCGCGGTGCGATGGATCGGCAACAACGGCGGTGGCGCGGATGCAGGCCTAGCGATCGATGACTTTTCGTTTACGGCCGTTCCCGAACCCTCGTCCCTCGCCTTGTTCGGCATCGGTGCGTGCGTTGCGGGATTCGGTCGCCGTCGTCGAGGTGAGAAACA
>JAAEMV010000300.1 GCA_024225195.1 Planctomycetaceae bacterium
AAGTATACCACACTTTATTGATTTATCATATTGGATTATGTCTGGTGGATTGAAGCGTAGGCTCGTTTTCCCGTTCGCCTGTCGGTTACTCTCAATCTGGGTTTGTTAGCAGGTGGTGGCCTAAGCCGTTAAATTTGAATTCGTCCTCGCGTTCAGTATTTGGGGAAGTATGTGATACAAGCGTAAACGATCCGGCGTGAGTTAGATCAATCCATCGTGGGTTTTGTTCGAATAAACGTTAAGTGACCATGCACCAATGGATGACTTTTACCAAAATGACAACCGGCCGGTCTGGTCGGCGACTCCATCAGCTCAATCCATAGTAACCCAAAAAAACCCTGACCTCGGTTGAGAATCAGGGTGATTGGCTACCGTAATCCGATTAGCTGGCTTTACTGATCTTTAATGGATACCACTTCAGCACCAGCACGCGTGGCAAGTTGCCGGAAAACAACTTCGTCAATTGACTGAGCTACAAAGTGAATTGAACCATCCCCCAGAGTTACGTTGATTCCTTGGGGGTGGTAGCTGCGGAAATCATCAAAATGACCGGCGGGGTCGTTGGGGGCATGGCAGGCTGCACCGACAATCCGAGCAAAGGGTTCATCGACCTCGGGGCACATTCCAACCCATGACACCGATCCTAAAAGATTGATCCGTTCGCCAATCATTAGTGTGTTACTCGTGCCGTCAGTTATTTCACCCATCTTAACTCGACTATTGCCGTGAAATAGGCCATTGCCCAGCAGCGGACTGTCTCCGATTTCCGAACTCCCAAATACGCCGGAATAATTACTTCGGCTCACCCACAGTTCTTCACCATGGTCGTGATCATCATCTTTTAATCTTAAGTCGTGATCATCATGGTGATCATCATCATGATCGTGATCATGCTCGACATGATCGGCGAGATTCACAACCACATCAGCCACTTCGGAGGGGCATTGATAAGAGGGGATTACCGTTTCGATCGTGTGTTCATGGAACTCGTTATCTATGGCCAACCGAAAATCAATTTGATTGTAAAGGTTGTTCTGCTCCATAAACGGCAGGATATACGCAGACCAACCCCAGCCAGGTTCCGAATTGGCAATCATGGGATTCCCTGTAACCCAGCCGGGTGGCAAAGTTTGAAAGGCGCTCTCATAGTTCATAATTGCCAAACCTTGTTGGCGACTATTGTTTGCGCACGTCGTCCGCCTCGCGGCCTCTCGGACTTGTTGGACGGCGGGGAGCAACATACCAATTAAAATACCAATGATCGCAATGACCACTAGTAGCTCGACAAGCGTAAATCCAGTTCTTTCTCTATTTAAACTCACAACGCACTCTCTGATTAAATCTTCTATTTGAAAAGAATGCTCGTCACCGAATCGCTGTTAAAAAATACAACAGGGGACAAGCGACCAAGAACAAAGATCCCTTTACCCGTTCGCGCCAATTGGGCGGTACACGGTGGCATGCCGCCAAACTGATTCGACTAGAAACAGGGGTAGAGATCAGACAGAGTGCAATGCGGTGGCCCACGCCCCGAATTTCGAACGAGAACATCTGCTGCATGCGAAAAAACTTCGCATAGGCTAGTCGGGGGCTCGCTCGGCTCAATACAGGCGGAATCGGCTATGCTGGCCGCCACCTGGATTTGGGAAATAACATGGCACATCCCGCAATCAGGGGGGGCGGCATCATTGGCCTTGAAAAGGACTTTAATGCTCTCTTTTTGCTTGGCCGTAGCCGCCGAGTTACTGCAACAAACAGCAATCGCACATTGGCCGTACTCACAGTCCAAGTTCGCGCATGAATGGAACGAGGTAGCGAAACCGCTAAATGAAAAACACACCAAAAGGCTCAGTTTCACAATGAATGAGACTGCCTTGGCGTGATTTGGAACTATTGCAGTGATAACGTGCATACCTAGCTTTCAAACGAAGCTCGGAAGTCCGAGCATCGGAAGAATAGCATTTTCGTATGCAGTTGCAATGGCTATGCATATGCATGCGTTCTTTTTTGGGCAAAAAAGTTGATCGTATCGCATAAAACTGCATTCTTTACACGATCGCACTTGCACAAAGTTTGCAATTGCATACAATTTCGCTCTAGTTTGTGGTCTAAATAGTCCGAACCACTTTCTGGTGTGCCCCTTACTAAGCAATCTAAAGGTTCCTTGTGGCGAGTGATCTGAAAAATTTACCGGATGTGCAGGCGGAAGCTGGTTTTCTGGGGCTGCCGATTCATCGAGTTGGCGTTACGGATGTGCGCTACCCTATAAATTTTGACTCGTCGGGAAGCGCACAGTCGACGACCGGGTTGTGGGAGATGGCGGTTTCGCTCGCTGGAGACAAACGCGGTACGCATATGTCTCGCTTCCTTGAGATTCTATCCGAGTTTAAAGGGACTCAGACCATCGATACTTTGCGCGAGATGTGCGCTGACATTAGAGACCGTCTGAATGCTGAAGATGCGTTTTTGACAGTCGAGTTCCCGTGGTTTATTGAGAAAGTAGCGCCGGTTTCGAATCGTCCAGGCAAGCTCGATTTCGATGTCAAGATCTCAGTTGCGACCGGAGGTTCCATGGCAACTGAAGTTTCGATCAAAGTACCGGCAACGAGCCTTTGTCCCTGTTCAAAACAGATTTCAAAGTACGGTGCTCATAATCAACGATGTGAGCTTACCCTCTCTGTGCGTTTCGTTGATGGGGCAACGATTTCTCTTGAAGAGCTATTTCTGATCGCCGAAAGCTCTGCGTCTGCTCCGTTGTTTTCGGTCATCAAACGTGATGACGAAAAACACGTAACCGAGCAGGCTTATGAGAATCCGAAATTTTGTGAGGATACCATACGTGATCTTGCCGAATCACTTAATTCAGATGAGCGGATAAATTCATACAAGTGTTCTGTAGAAAATTTTGAGTCGATTCACAGTCACAATGCCTTTGCAGAAATCGCTTCTGGATGGAAGCATTTTTAATTATGTTGATTTTTGCGAATTCCTAAAAAAGAAAGATGTATACGGAGAAGAAGAATGGATACAGTTGAACTCGATATCACCAAATCGCTTGATTCCAATGTGCCTAATTCTACCTGGCGGGATCTTGTTGGCATTGTTGCCTCGATTGGATGTGCAATTCACTGCGCTGCCATGCCGTTCGTTATCTCCTACCTGCCTGCGTTAGGTCTGAGTTTTCTTGCCGATGAATCGTTCCATAAATGGATGGCGTTGGCCTGTTTTCTGATTGCAATTTTCGCGTTCATTCCAGGGCTCCGGAAACATGGGAATTGGTTTCCTGTCTCGCTTGGCGCTGGTGGTTTAGCGTTAATAACCTTTGCGGCTTTCGGCTTGGCCGGGGAATGTTGTCCTTCGTGTGCAGAAGCCGCTTCTAATTCTGGAAACGACACGGTTTCTTTGGTGGGGATCTCGTCTGAAGTTGGTTGCGAGCATTGTGAAGAATGTTCCACCTTGGAGGGCACTAATGACGATGCGATCGTCTCTGTCTCGGAAGTAGATGGTGAAGTGAAGCATCAGGTTTCGGGCTTGGGAGGACTGGCTCCATGGCTTACGCCAATTGGTGGTCTCCTGCTTGTCTCAGCCCACCTCATGAATCGCCGTTTCGGTTGTCTTTGCGGTTGTTGTTAAAAAGCTATTTGAAACTAGGGTTTTCGGGCAGTTGATCCGAGAGTCTCAATGAATGGTTAGATTGGCAACTCTGTAGATTTGCCAACGTCATGGTAGATTCGGTGGCGCTGCAGTTCACGCACGTGGGCAGGCTTTCCGCAACTGTAATTGGGCGGTTGCTTTTGGGAGTGAGAAGCGGCTGCTATTGTCGGAGACTACGGCCCGCAAAAAGGATGGTGGCGGTCAGATTTTGACCGAACCTACGGACGCTTGCTAGGCGTTATAGTTTCTGGTTTGCAGCTAGTGGGTAAACATCAACAGCAAAGCAGAGAGGGCCGTTAGGGCACTATCCATCCGCCAAACTAGTACGCCTGTTAAGTAAGGGCGACGTTGGCGAGATAAAACAGGCCTATCGACGTAATTAATCCTGCTCGGATATAGTTCCACGGCAGTCGGATTAGCCATGATTCGGTGTTGCTGAAACGATTTCCAAAAACCTGGACCAGCATTCCAACCAACGTTAAAGAGGTCGCTATTCCAGCCGCAAACAGGCCGATGACGATGTAGGAGGTTACAGGCGAACCTGAGGAAAGGCCTGAGAAGTAGGCCGCCATGGCGGAGGGGCAGGGCATCAGACCAAAAGCCGCCCCCAGAAGTGCACTCATCGAATAACTGGTTTTTGCAGATTTTGCAGTGTGTTCAGCTGCGTTCTGTTCAGTTTCATCTTTGTTGATTTCATGTTTGTGGTGGCTGCAGCTGCATTTTGATGGAGTTGATTTCCAAGCGGACCACGTCATCCAAAGCCCAACAACCAAAACGAGAGCCGCACTCACCCAACGCATTCCATCCACTACGCCCTCGTCTGCATGGTGATGGTCGCCCGTAACTAAGTGATGGGTCAGGTGGACGATCGATGCAATCAGGATTAGGGAGAGTGAGTGAGTAAACGCGCTTGAAAGTCCCATTACCAAGGGGTGCAAAAAACTTCTTCGTTCACCCGACAGATAAAGCAACATTGCGGTTTTGCCATGTCCCGGTTCAATCGCATGGAGTGCCCCTAATCCAAAGGCAAGTCCTAAAGTAAGATCGTGGGAGTGCATTGCTTAAATCGAGGGGGTCGAAGATTAAAGACGTTTTTTGACACGTGAGAATATTTACGTAGGAAGTGTACCGCCGGTTCGACCAGCGTGTACTCAGTTTCTTTTTGAATGAAGAATAATTAATGCAATTATTTTCAGTCGGGATAACTGGGAAAGTGAATCGACGTAACTCCCCTCTTTCAGGGTGTTTGAACGGCTGTTGAATACGCGAGAGAGGCGAGACAGCCATTTGTTAGGTACCAGAGAGGAAAAGGAGAGTCACTGACGAGCGTATTCTCAATCAAGAAAGCGCTTGAATCGCATCGAAATCGATTGCGGCATTGACGTGCCTGAATGTAAGAACGTCAGCAAGCTGGGCCTCGCGAGCGTTTCTAAAATTTGGTCCACCGAAGTCTCTGAATACTTTGATCGGTATCCTCAGAGCACTCAACATTCCAAGCTGCAAGTCGTTGATCGCTTCTTGGTGATGATAGTTAGCTACTCCCTGAGCCAATAACGTTTCATACCATCCGTCAAACAGTTCATTGTAGTGTCCGGACCGTTCCGCAGGAGGATCGCTCCCCCCAATGAGAAGGGCCACATCAACCGCTCCCATGCTTCTGGTGGCTGTTTGCCAATCGAGAATTAATACTTCGTCATTGGAACCGGGTTTTCCGAGAAGCAAATTGTCTGCTCGGAGGTCGCCGTGTACGAGTGTTCGAGGCCTCATAGCAATGGCGTCATCTAGTTTTTTGATTCTCTCGAGCACTTGTTCCATCATCGCGATGGCTGCCCTGCCGAGACGGAGTTCGTAATGTTTGCGAAATTCATCCCAGGCACTGGATAGTTCTTCTTTAAACCAGAAACTGTCCTCGGGGAGCCAGTCGAAATTGTTGAGAGAACTTTGACTCCAATTCGCGGCATGAATTTCTCCCATGTGTTGCAACGTCATGCTTACCTGGGCATTGGAGAGCCCGTGAATTTGATCACCTTTTTCCAGAAAGCAAAGATCCTCCAGCAACATCCAGCCACTGCCTCCAGCGGGATCACTAGCAAAAAGCTTCGCCAGACGAGTCGTAACGGTTGGGGCTATGTGCTTGTAAAAACCTACTTCACGATCAAAGACATGAAGTCGATCCGCTACTTCCTGAAAATGTGGCCGAGTCGTTCCCATTTTCAAAATCAAGCTGTGAAGATTCTCCGGCACGGAGCCTGAATACTGCGGGACAAGTCTCGCCATGCGAGATAGAAAACCAACGGATCCGCCCATTGGCTCACAATGAACGCTTGTTACTTTTACACCAGAAATCAATCCGTTTTCGGTAAGATGCCAATCGAGCCATTCTGGCTGGACTTGAGTCGGATCACTTGGTGGATCTGGAGGGCTGAGCTTCGTCATGACAATGCTAAGGCTGTTTTAGGAATGCAATATGGATTTACAAGTGACCCCGCCGGCGGTGATATTTCGAATGATAGGGAGATTCGTCCTACTTAGGCTTGGGGCGTTTCTGATTTTTCGAGTTTTTCAATGCGTTGTGTGGATTTGATGGGCTGTTTGGTTCGTGATGAGTCGGAACATGCTGTTGTAATCTTGCGATGACCTCTTTGTATTTCGGATTGCTTGCTAGGTTAAGGTGCTCCAAAGGGTCGGTGTCGTGATCGTACAGCTCTTCTGCACCATCAGCGCGTCCGCCGTACCATGTGTAACGGTAACGCCCGTCGGTGACGGAATGGTTTTTGAATTGATAGGTTGTTAGCGTTGGGAAGTTCCATTCCATAGAGGGATTTTCAAGCAGTTGTGCGAAGCTGCGTCCGTCGTTGTTCGAGTTGGGCGGCAGACCGCAGAGGTCAAGCAGCGTTGGGTACATGTCGATAAGATTGATAACACCATCGCATTGCGTATTTGGTGGCGTGACGCCGGGAACATTTACGAGGAAGGGTACGCGTGCAGATTCCTCCCACAACCCTGTTTTTCCGTAATGCAGCTTTTCACTCAAGTGCCACCCATGATCGCCCCAAATCATCACAATGGTGTTATCTGCGTATTGGCTCTTTTCGAGTGAGTCGAACAGAACACCAAGACAATGGTCGGCGTAACTGACGCAGGCCAGATAGGCGCGGTTCGCCTGCCGGTGCATGTCGTTTCCATCGGCTAGAAGAAAACGGCTTGTGGGCTTAAAGATCGGCTTGCCATCTTTCCGGACAATGTCGTCGAGATCGTTGCGTTGGAAAGGCGCGGCCTCAATTTCGTTTAATGAATACAGATCAAAAAATTCCTGTGGTACGTTCCATGGGAGGTGGGGTTTCGAGATACCGACCGCCATGAAAAATGGTTTTCCATCGAAGTCGCGTTCGAATTGGTTCGCCGCCCACACGCAAGTCGAATAATCTTTTGTCTTTTCGGTGGGGCCTTTCACGGCCGCCCAGCTGAATGGAGAACCGCCGGACTTGAGGCCTGCCAAGGCAGGTTTCTCTTCCCACAACGTCGCGCCGTTAGAACCCCTCGCCTTCACAAACTCTTGGAATGCCCATTGTCCTTCATCCACACCACCAGGGGAATTCGGGTCGCCATGTTTATGGAAAATCTTTCCGCGGCTGAGAGTGTAGTAGCCACGGTTACCAAAATATTCTGGCAAGGTTTCGAGTTCGTTCGCTTTGGGTGCGTCTTTCAGATTTTGCCTATTTCCGTATACACCGGTATTAGTCGCGTGTTTTCCGGTCAGCAACGCGGATCGCGTTGGGCCACAGACAGTCGAAGGACAATAGGCCTTGTTCATTATCATCGCGTGATGTTTCGCAAAGCGATCGAAGTTGGGGGTGATCGCCTGCGGGTTTCCACCAAGGCAACCGACCCAGTCATTCAGATCATCGATGGCAATAAACAGAACGTTGTAACCTTGGCTATTTGTTGGCTCGTCAGTCGCAGCGCGAGTGAGTGAGAGTTGCGAACCGACAAGAATCAACCATAAAAAGATGTAAAAACGACAGTCTTTCATAATCCTCTCTTTGCCAAATCGAACGCGATGTTTTAAAACTCTAAACGAGGCCTTAACGGTACGCGGGGTCGTTTAGCCTACCGTAGAAATGGAGTTCGTAGGTAATTGTAAGCGGATTCGATCTGAATTTTTTTCCAATACCGAGAATGTTACCGAGAATGTTACCGAAGTAGTGTCATCGTCCCGGTTTGGGACGGTAGAATCCTCAAACTAAGAATATAACTTGGTGGATCCAAATTGCTACGATCTATCATCTTTCCGGCTGAGAACTTGTTTGGGTGGCCTCTTCATCGATTAGCGCAAAGATTCTCTTCATTTCATTTCGGGCTAACGCATGATCACCTTGCTTCTCCGGTCGGTTTTCCGGGCGGCCTAACTC
>JAAEMV010000301.1 GCA_024225195.1 Planctomycetaceae bacterium
CACCAAACCCCAGTCCGTTGATTACCACATGGGCAGGGCCAATCTTCGGTGTTTTGCTGCGACTTTTTACCTGGTGCCTCTTTCGAAAATTCAAAATACCCGGTTACTATCTTGTGCGATTCTTCGCTGGCTTTTGCCTAATTGCGAATGGGGCGTACATTGGCATTGGGTCGTTTGAAAACATCGGCGATGCGGGTGATATGATGAATCATGGATCGCCAGCCTGGCTCCTTTGGCTTTTCGGAGTGGTCACCGTTCCATTTGGATTGTTGATCTGGCATCGACTTGGCACGAAATTTGGACTGGGCGAATCAGATGGCAAGGTTGATGGATGGGCAGTTTATGCTTCACTGGCAATGTTTACTATATTGTTTGTTGCGACTTTTCTGACGAGTCCACGCTTCTAGGAGCATCAGACCACGCGTGATGACAATGGGATGCATGCGAAGCCGAACTTGCGCGTGCTTTTTTCTGCTTGCAGATCTATCGTTCCGGCTCGGTGATCACGGGGGACGTGGGTAGTGGCGGCTCGATCAAGGTAAGTGTTGTCGATGATAAAGGTCAGG
>JAAEMV010000302.1 GCA_024225195.1 Planctomycetaceae bacterium
CGCTTCACCCAGCGGAACTCTCCGGCAGGAGGTGCGATCTGGTACCAAGTCGTTGAATGCCCATCGGGACTGGGCCAGCTAACTAGGCCAAGTACTTCTACAAGTTCTTTCTCTTTTAACTTCACCTGCCACAGAGGCTTTTCGACGGGGCCGAGTTTGGTACCTACCCAGGCTTGTGTTCCCGATTCAAGTACCCGTCCCACATTGCCGTCAAGAATCTTCAGAGCTGATTCCGGAACTAAGCTAAAACTTCCATCAACTGGTCGGATCGCAAACCATCCGCCCGGGTCTTCCCGGTACACTTCCACGGTGGCTCCCTGATCCAATTGCTCGGTGGGATAATGTGACTCACCGGGGCCGCTTAAAATAAGCGTCTCATCTTTCAAAACAAATGCCTGATATGGAAACTTAAGCGCATCGGAGGCCTGCCCCCAACAATCTTGACTGACTGTTGCGAGTAAAACTGAAACCACGCAAACCGTACGAAGTCCAATAGGCAATAAGAACTGGCTAACCATAAAAGAATCGTCCTTGATTCCACAGGTGGGCGAGGGCACTCGAACACCGATTTGAAAATTTGCAAATTTTTACGACATTTACTTAGCGAAATACAGATTTCACCTCAAGTCGATAAAGTGATAGCAAAACCGAGAGGATAGCGGTCCCCAAGAAAAATGATGGGCAAGAAGGGACGGAATTACCCCAATTTTAGGTACCCACGTAAACCGTCCCGCCAGCAATAGATATTCCCAGTTGGCTCCGTATTGCTAGCGTCAAACAAGCCTCGGATCACACCAGACTAAAACTTAAACCCTTGCTTAGGGCCGTTCTCAGTCGTTGTCAAAATCTCCGGGCCATTCTCGGTCATTAAAATCGTGTGTTCGAACTGAGCCGACAGTCGTCCATCTTGAGTCCGGACTGTCCAACCGTCGCGCCGATCACAAACCGAATGAGCGGTTCCAGCATTTATCATTGGTTCGATAGTAAAACACATACCGGGTTGCAAGCGATCACGATGCGCGACAGGACTGGGTACGTGAGGGATGTTAGGGGCTTGATGAAACTGCGCACCGATGCCGTGACCTACATATTTATCTACCACACCAAATCCGTAATGCTGCTTGACGTGATCAACAATGGCTTGCCCGATTACCGAGATACGGCACCCGGGACTTGTCGCCTCAATCCCCAAGTAAAGACAATCGAATGCACATTGCGTGACACGTCTCGCTACATCACTAATCTGATGATCTTCGCCAATCAAAAAAGTCTCAGATTGATCGCCATGCCAACCATCAACGATGGTCGTTAAATCCACATTCGCGATATCGCCGGGCTTAAGCTCATAGTCACTTGGGATTCCGTGACAGATCACTTCATTAACGCTAATGCAGGAACTCTTTGGGTAAGGACCTGCATCTCCACCGGGGTAATGCAAACAGGCTGGCACATGGCCATGGGAGAGCGTGTACTCGTGAACAATTCGATCTAACTCTTCAGTTTTCACCCCTGGCTTAACGAACGGGCGAACCACATCCAACAGTTCAGCATTGAAACGACACGCGTTACGCATCATTTCGCGTTCTTCTTCATTAAGACGAATTTTTGATTGGCGGCGAGTCACGTTTTCACTCTAAAAAAGTTTGTAATTAATTGACCAGAGGGGTCCAAAAACGAGCCGTCATGTTATCAGAATCGCTACACATCGCCTACCAACCGAATCGGATAATCCGCCTTTCGCGAAGGAGACGACTGGCTGGCTTCTTCCCGCAAAAAGGCACCTGATTCAGGCTCCTCAACATAGAATTTGATTTCTCAGGAGGCCATGCGGAGACGCTCTCGTTTTGTTAACATATCTGCCTTGCATCTGACAAACTTATCCACGGCGACCTTCCCATAGAAATCGCCAAAACGCGACGCGTCAAAGGAAACATCGTGCCGAAGTACAATCCAGCCGAGATCGAACCCCGTTGGCAAAGATTTTGGGATGAAAACAAAACCTTCAAGACACCCACAGAGGTCAAGGGGGAGAAATTGTACGCGCTAGACATGTTCCCTTATCCCAGTGGAGAAGGACTGCATGTTGGTCACCCCGAAGGATACACGGCCACCGACATTGTCTCCCGCCACGCTCGGATGGTTGGTAAAACAGTTTTACATCCAATGGGTTTCGACGCTTTTGGATTGCCCGCCGAAGAACACGCCATCAAGCACAATGCTTCACCTCGCGAGTTTACCGAAAAAAACATAAATACATTCGTACGTCAGTTAAAGGACCTCGGCTTTAGCTACGACTGGGATCGTCAAATATCCACAACGGACGTCGATTATTTCAAATGGACGCAATGGATTTTCTTAGTACTTTTTGACACCTGGTTCGATGCTGACCAGCAAAAAGGGCGCCCCATCAGCGAACTTCCCATTCCGGCTGAAATCAGTGAAGCTGGCGAGGATGCGATTCGGAAGTATCAAGACGAATTCAGACTTGCGTTTGAATCTCACGCACCGGTCAATTGGTGCCCGGCATTGGGAACCGTACTCGCGAATGAAGAAGTCGTCGACGGGCTTTCCGATGTTGGCAACCATCCTGTCCAACGCATGCCCCTACGACAGTGGATGCTTCGAATCACTGCCTACGCGGACCGCCTGGAAAGTGATCTCGATGAAGTCGATTGGCCGGAAGGTATAAAGAAACTTCAATGTGATTGGATCGGCCGCAGCACCGGCGCGGAAGTTGACTTTTTCATTGGCGATCAAGATCAATTCGAAAACTGGAAAAGTGCCCGAACTGAAGCAGGATTTCCCCGAAACCTTCCGGAAGATGCCTTGCGAGTTTACACGACTCGCCCCGATACGTTGTACGGCGCAACCTACATGGTCATCGCACCAGAACACGGTGCCGTCGAAGAATTGACAACCGCGGACCAAGGACCAATCGTCAAGAAATATTGCGACGATGCGGCGATGAAAAGCGACCGTGACCGACAGGATGATCGCACAAAAAAGTCAGGTGTCTTCACCGGCAGCTATGCAATTAACCCAATCAATGGACAGCCCGTTCCGATTTGGGTCGCGGACTACGTGTTGGCAAGCTACGGGACGGGTGCCATCATGGCGGTACCCGCACACGATGCTCGCGACTTTGAGTTCGCCAAAACCTACGACCTACCGATTACTGCCGTCGTGCAACCCCCTGCCAAAGCCGAGATTGATCAAGACAAATTGATGGCAGGAGAAATTTGTTTTGCGGGCGTTGGGACAGCGGTCAACTCAGAATCCTTTGATGGCCTCACGACCGAAGAATTCAAAATCAAGATCATTGAAACACTCGACAACACGTCGGTTGGACGTTCCGCAGTTAATTACAAACTGCGGGATTGGCTGTTCAGCCGTCAGCGATTCTGGGGAGAGCCGTTTCCAATCCTGCACGAACTGGATGAGGCCGGAAACCGCACGGGCATTATGCGACCGGTTCCCTTGGAAAGTCTTCCGGTCGATCTACCGTTTGTCGAAGATTTCAAACCGCATGGCCGCCCCGAACCACCTCTCGAAAAAGCCGATGACGAATGGCTTTTCCCCGTCATCGATGGGAAAAAATATAAACGTGAAACCAATACCATGCCGCAATGGGCAGGTTCGTGTTGGTACTACCTGCGATTTATTGACCCGCACAACGAATCAGCGTTCATTGACCCAGAACTCGAAAAACAATGGATGCCGGTCGATCTTTACATTGGTGGAGCGGAGCACGCGGTTCTCCATTTGTTATACGCAAGATTTTGGCACAAGGTCCTGTTTGATCGTGGGCACCTTCATACGCCTGAACCCTTTAAGAAACTAGTCAATCAGGGAATGATTCTCGGAGATGTCGAATTTACGGCCTTTCGGGACACCAATGAGCAGTGGGTAAGCGCCGAACTCACCTGCGAAAATGACGAACGAAAGACAGTTCTTAAATCGACCGGGGAAGAACTACACGTCGTCAAGCTCGATCCAGAGCAGGCTGAAAAAGAAAAAGAGGGAGACAATTTTGTCTTGAAATCTGACCCTCAAATCCGGGTCGACAGCCGCGCCTACAAGATGTCCAAAAGTCGTGGGAACGTCGTTAACCCCGATGTCATTATCGCAGAATACGGCGCGGACTCACTTCGGCTTTACGAGATGTTCATGGGACCGCTACACCAATCGAAACCGTGGAGCATGGCCGGCGTAAATGGCGTGCGCAACTTCCTCGATCGAGTGTGGCGAATGCTAGTCGACGAAAAGGCGGAAGAATTATCACTGAGTTCATCCGTTGGAGATCATGCACCCACGGATGAACAAACCCGCATGCTCCACAAAACAATCAAAGCAGTTTCCAAAGACATCGAAACACTCGGCTTCAATACTGCAATTTCGAGAATGATGGAGTTTGTAAATTTCTTTACGAAACAATCTGAGCGGCCCAAGTCATTGATGGAACCGTTTATTTTACTTCTTTCCCCGTTCGCTCCGCACCTCGCAGAAGAACTTTGGCAACTCCTTGGAAATGATTCGAGCCTCGCCTATGAATCATGGCCACAGTTTGACGAATCGCTCACGGTCGATGCTTTGGTTGAAGTTCCAATTCAGATCATGGGAAAGATCAAAACCAAAATTAGTATTGAACGCGGGAAGTCAAAACAGGAACTCGAGGCGATCGCGCTTCAAGATCCAAAAATCGTGACACTTCTCGAAGGTTTGACCGTCCGGAAAGTCATTGCCGTTCCAGATAAGTTGGTAAATATCGTTGCCAACTAAAAACCGAATCTGTGCCATTCTCGATGGCTACCTATCGCCTGGACGAACACGATTTGTATGTACGACGCTAAATGGAAATCTAACTTTCGGCGCAAACTACTAAACTGGTTTGACGACCACCAACGTGACCTTCCGTGGCGACAACACAAAACACCGTATCGAATCTGGATCAGCGAGATCATGCTGCAACAGACTCAAGTCGCAACCGTCGTTGATTACTTTAATCGATTTACCAAACGCTTTCCCAACGTTTCAACCTTGCTCACGCCAATCAGGCGGAGGTCTTAAAACTTTGGGAAGGACTTGGCTACTACCGACGCGCTCGGCAAATGCATGCGGCAGCCCAAGTGATTGTCGAAAAACATGACGGCGAATTCCCGACAGACTTTGAAAGCGTGTTGGCGCTTCCGGGTATCGGGCGCTACACCGCTGGGGCGATCCTCTCGATTGCCCTTGATCAAAAATTGCCAATCCTAGAAGGCAACACGATCCGCTTGTTTGCCCGTCTAATGACCATGCAATCTGATCCGCGAACGACAAACAACCAGAAAGCGTTGTGGGAATTCTCGGAATCCCTGCTACCGCGAAAACGATGCGGCGACTTCAATCAGGCATTGATGGAACTCGGCAGCCAAATTTGCAATCCGAAACGCCCCAAGTGTCTTGTTTGCCCTGTTAACAACCTCTGCATGACTGCTGTCAAAGGACTTCAGGAGCAAATCCCCGTCGCATCCAAAAAGGTCAAGTACGAGGATCTTTTGGAAGCTGCCATCGTCGTCAATAAGGCAGATCGGATTCTGGTCCGGCAATGCGGTCCTGGAGAGCGTTGGGAGAGCCTGTGGGATTTCCCCCGCTACACGTTAAGCCCGGATACTGAAGCAAAATCGCACGCCCAGCAGTTGCTAAAACAACTCAAAGAAGAAACCGGACTCGCAGCCGAACTAAGTGGACCCGTCTTTCAAATGAAGCATGCGGTCACCCGATATCGTATTACCCTGCAGTGCTGGAAAGGAGACGGAGTGACTGGCCGACTCAAAAAAACACAAACACCAACTCGCTGGGCGACACTTCGTGAAATCGAGGAAATGCCGATGAGTGTCACAGGGCGGAAGATTGCTCGCAAGCTCAAGAGCAAGTAACGGTTACGCCCAATTTCAAGATCCGCTTCGAATCTGACCTCTACGGTTCGACGATTGGCTTCAAGCTCATCCCGCCACTCGCTCGAATATTAACACGGTAAGTCTTCCCCTCAATCGGTTTGACATAACTCGTCTGTCCCTGACTCGTGCGAATCCCCAACTCATCCTGCAACTGAGGATCGTTACAGACCTTCCAGAAATCAGTCCAAATCTGCTGCTCAAAATCTCGTTGAGTAGAATCGTTGTAGATCCCCGGCGGTGAGTGATCACGAGTTTCAACATCTAAACTTTGAGCATCTTTGGGAGTCTCAGCGTCGCCGTAAATACTTTTAAAAACAAACAGGGATGCCGCACGAAGTTCATCAGCACTTTCGACGTATTGGTCTTCGAACGTTGCAATCCAACCATCGATGTACAACTTCTCTCCTTTAATCATGTACTGTCGCGCTGCTGCAACCGGGCGATCATTCGCATCCACTTCCTCAAAACTCACTTCCATAAATGGTTCACCGAACTCATCGAACCCCTTCTCCAAAACTGTCACATTGGCAAGTCGGCGATCCACCTTGAGCAACTTCATTGAGGTCTCCAGCCGATGCACGCGATCCTCGGCCTCCGTTAACTTAAACGACTGTTGCTGATATTTCGCTTCCAGTTCCTTTAACTCAGCGACTGCCCTCTGTGCATCGTGACTTGGTTTAACGTAGTTGTTGTAACCAAAGTATCCACCGTAGCCGATGACGCTGCATGCCCCCAGCATCATTGCTGTTCTGACAGCGCTATTGATCGTCTTTACATTATTTATGATATCAGGCATGTCTTCCTCAATTCGTTAACCCAACTGACACCTCATTCAAGCTCTGTTGAACAGGTAGTGCTCACTTTTTTGATCGACCGCTTAGGCTCAAGATACCGGAAATTCTTTGCGGACGCATAAACGCGTTCAAATCATCAGGATCGGCACATCAAACGTCTGAACTAAGGCTGTTCGTCCGCCACAGAACTCTCTTGGCATAATTTGGTAATTTCAGCAAACCAAACATGAAATAACACGGGGAATTCCATAAAAACCGCAAGAAACAACAATACTTAGAGGGCCAATTGATCGCCCATTAGTGATTTCACAGCCATTGCAATGTCCTCGGATCGCATCAATGACTCGCCAACCAAAATTGCATCGACTGAGTTCGCTCGCATCAACTGCACGTCTTGCCCGGTAAAAATCCCGCTTTCACTAACCATTGCGATGCCCTGGGGCAATGACTCCTTCACCCGAATTGAATGCATCAAATCAATTTCAAACGTATTTAAATCACGATTATTGACACCGACGAGCTTTGGTTGGCAAGCAAGTACGGCGGGAATATTCTGTTCATCATAGAGTTCGACAAGTGCCGTCATTCCCAGTGATTCAATCATTCGATGAAGCTCTACCAAACGATCAGGAGTCAAGCATTCGGCAATCAACAAGACCCCATCTGCCCCCGCCACCCTCGCTTCGAGAACTTGATATTCATCGAGAACAAAATCTTTCCTAAGCAGCGGAACGGAAACCGCCTCCCGAATACGAACCAAATAATCAAGCGAGCCTTGAAAAAAATGTTCGTCAGTTAGAACGCTTATACAAGCCGCACCACTTCGTGCGTAGGTTTTCGCAATCTCTACCGGATCAAAATCGTCACGAATCACTCCCTTGGAAGGACTCGCCTTTTTAACTTCCGCAATTAAGCTAACACGATCTTGCTGCGCTCCGTTCGTTAATGCCGAACAGAAATCAAGTGGAAGCGGCACTTCGTTAAGACGAGCCTCCAGGTCAGCCAAGGGTATGCGTTGCTTGGCAGCCTCGATCTCACCCAATTTATGATGGACAATTTTTTCGAGGATTGAACTCACGTGATGACTTTCTAGTGGTATGTCTCGTCTTGGAATTTAGGATTGAAATTGAGTCGTTGGTGACAATCAGAGAAAACTCCATCTCGGATCACCTACCATAGATTGACTCGTTCCCGAGCAATCGGCTTTCAAACAAATGAAAGCGTGCTCGTTCCATCTCAATCGACCGCTACAATGATACCATCGCGTCGCAGCGGTTCAATTGAGATCATGCATTCCTACAAGATTGTGAATAACTTTGACACAACCTGCCATAACCTTCATAGTCGCACGTACCGTAGATGGCCTCGCCAAGTGAATTCGCTCACTCCAGTAAATGAGGCTGCACCGTTGACCCTCAATCCGTTTCAGCTAAAACAACGGAATAATAAATTTGATTGCAACACGTGGCCGAATCCGAGAACCCAACGGCGATTCGGGCTATCATCATGGATCTAAAAATGTCTGATTTTCAAATGGTTCTGGGAACTGGAAACGCGAAGAAAAAAGCGGAACTCCAGCGATTACTTGCTCCCTATCCTCAAATTCAACTGACTTCGCTGGCAGACTATCCCGCTGCGCTCGAAGTCGAGGAAACAGGTACCACTTTTGCTGAAAACGCCGAGCTAAAAGCATCCGTCCAGGCTCGTCATCTGAATCGGTGGGTTTTGGCAGAGGACAGCGGCATTAGTGTCGACGCTCTCGATGGAGCACCAGGGATTTACTCCGCAAGATTTTCAGGCGAAAAAGCTACCGACACATCCAACAACGAAATGCTGTTAGAAAAACTTACCGGCGTACCAAGCAAAAAAAGAACTGCTTTCTATACATGCCACATGGCTCTCTCTGACCCTCAGGGAACTATTCAGATTCGCTGCGAAGACCAGTGCCACGGTCGAATCCTTACCAAGGGCAGGGGTAACGGCGGGTTCGGATACGACCCGCTGTTTGAAATCCCTGAATACCATGCGACCTTTGGGGAACTGGGACCGTCAGTCAAATCGGTTTTAAGCCATCGCGCCCGAGCCAACCGAAGATTCGTGCCATTACTTTTGACACTCATTGATTCAATGAAAGATCAATAACCAACCAACCCATCGGCAATGGCTCGAATGACGTTTGCCCAACCGAGTTAACAACTATCGCATGTTAGTATTAACGCTTTCAGCCTTTTGGATGTAAATCGGGTCTCTAGTTCCTTCAAACGCCCGCTGATAGGTCACACTCAACGCGGCCGCATTGAAATCATCGGGCTCCAGCTGGTAAGCCTTCTCAGCATGAGCCACAGACTTATCGTGTGCCTCGATTTTGTGATAGAGAACCGAAAGCGCCAAATGTGCTCGAACGAAGTTTTCGTCCAAGGCTAGAATTTCAACATTCTTAGCAATCGCCTCTTCATTCTTCCCATCATTCTTTAACTGTTCAGCAACCTTCTCGATTGCGAGTATCTCGGGCGTCATAGGATGCTCCTAATATTTATTTTTTGTTTAAGTCCCAAGCCAGAAAACTTTGGCCGTAATCCCAATTTTGTGCATTCGACTTAATATGAAAGCCGAACCGCTGCCCGCACTGGGCAGCTCGAATTTAGGGGACATCTGTTTCTTTCCTGTCATTAACTGGCAAGAAGCGATTGCTGTCAACGGCTAAAGTGACGAAGGCAAAAAAAATGACGGGAGCCCGGTAAGACCCCCGTCATTTAACATTCATAATTCACTGCCGAAGGAGTCTAACCTTCAATTGCAGCTTGTGCTGCGGCAAGCCGAGCAATTGGAACTCGGTAAGGAGAGCAGCTGACATAGTTCAGACCAGCCCGAACGCAGAACTTAACCGAACTTGGCTCACCACCATGCTCACCACAAATTCCACACTTAAGCGACGGTCGAGTCTGACGGCCCTTTTGAACCGCCATTTCTACCAACTGTCCAACTCCACTTTCATCGATCTGAGCAAACGGATCGACATCCAACATTTTCTTTTCGAGATAATCAGGAAGGAAAGTTCCAATGTCATCACGACTGTAGCCGAAGGTCATCTGAGTCAGGTCGTTCGTACCAAAGCTGAAGAATTCAGCAGATTCAGCAACCCGATCTGCCGTCAAAGCAGCTCGTGGAATCTCAATCATTGTTCCAACCAAGTACTTAACATCACAACCTTGCTTAGCGATGATCGCATCTGCAACGCGGCGAACAATCTTCTCGAGATAATCAAGTTCAGCTTTGGTTCCGATCAACGGAATCATGATCTCAGGAAGCACTTTTACGCCCTTCTTTGTCATCTTGCAAGCAGCTTCGATGATCGCCTGAGTTTGCATTTCGCAAAGAATTGGGAACGTGATACTTAAACGGCATCCGCGATGGCCAAGCATTGGATTGAACTCATGCAATGCAGCGACTCGTTCTTTGATCTTGGCGAGTGGCACTCCAATTTCTTTTGCCATCTTTTTCATGTCAGCCTCTGTGTGAGGCAAGAACTCGTGCAAAGGAGGATCAAGCAATCGAACAGTTACTGGCTTACCGTTCATCGCCTTGAAAATTCCTTCGAAGTCTTTCCGCTGGTGCGGAAGCAGTTTCTTAATCGCAGCATTTCGATCTTTATCAGTTTCCGCGAGGATAAATCGACGAACGTCCGTAATTCGATCCCCTTCGAAGAACATGTGCTCCGTTCGGCACAGACCGATTCCTTCAGCACCAAAGGCAATTGCTGCTGCCGAATCAGCTGGGGAATCTGCATTGGTTCGGACATTGATCTTACGATACTTGTCAGACCATTCAGAAACGGTCTGATACATCTTGAAAATCCAGTGCTTTTGAGCCTTCTTATTTCCCTCGACCAATCCCGCTACAACCGGTGAAGATTCGTTTGCGATTTCACCTTCGTAGACCTTACCAGTGGAACCGTTGAGTGAGATCTTGTCGCCAGCTTTGAAAGTCTTTCCTCCAACTGAGACAGTACCTTTTTTGTAGTCAATCTTAAGGTCACCTGCTCCACAAATGCAGCACTTTCCCCAACCGCGAGCGACAACCGCGGCGTGCGATGTCATTCCGCCAGTACTTGTGAGAATTCCTGCAGCAGCGCCCATTCCACCGACGTCTTCCGGGGAAGTTTCATGTCGAACGAGAATCAGATTCTTTTCAGGATGCTTCTTCTTAATCTCTTCGGCTTTGTGAGAATCAAAAACAATCTCACCATAAGCCGCACCCGGGCCGGCAGGCAAACCGGTTACGAAGGGAGTCTTTTTTGCTTCTTCCTTGGCGTCAAAGATTGGAAACAGAAGCTGCTCCAAATCGCTTCCAGTGACAGTCAATAAAGCCGTTTTCGGATTCAACAACTTAGGTTGCTTTTCGCCAGTTACAACGTCTTGCCCAGTTGCCATTTCGACTGCCCAACGGACACCTGCGATACCAACTCGCTTCGCATTACGAGTCTGCAACATGTAAAGTTTGCCCTGCTGAATTGTGAATTCAACGTCCTGCGGATATTTGTAATGCTTTTCAAGCATTTTCATGGTTTTAAGAAGCTGAGCTCCAGCCTTAACCAATCCCTTATCCGACTCATTCGCCAATTCATCCAAGTTTTGCGGAGTTCGAATACCGGCAACAACATCTTCACCCTGAGCGTTAACCAAATACTCGCCCATTGGCTTGGCTTCGCCGGTTGAACCGTCACGGGTAAAGGCAACACCAGTCGCACAATCATCACCCATGTTGCCAAAGACCATTGTCTGAACATTGACCGCGGTGCCGATCAAACCCGTGATTTTGTTAAGGATACGGTACTTCACCGCTCGCTCAGTTTGCCACGAATCAAAAACAGCATTGATTGAATACTCAAGCTGCTTCATAGGATCCTGTGGAAAATCTTCTTTGACGTGCTTTTTGTAGATCTTCTTGTAGTCACCAACAAGCTCTTCAAGCTGCTCCGCCGTTAGGTCTGTGTCCTGCTTGGCTTTGTACTTTTTCTTAATCGCAGTGAGAGCTTCCTCGAAATGATGATGCTCAAGCGAAGACGATGGGCCCATTACAACGTCGCCGAACATATCGATGAATCGACGATAGCAATCCCAACCTGCTCGCGCGTTGCCAGTCACGTCGATGAAGCCCTTAACCGACTTATCATTCATACCCAGGTTCAAAACCGTGTCCATCATACCCGGCATAGATTGAGCAGCACCTGAACGAACGGAAACCAAAAGTGGATCCTTAGCCGCTCCGAGTTTTTTACCTTCGAGTTTCTCAAGCTTGGTCAATTCTTTCTTGACCTGCTGCATCATCTCTTTCGGGTAAGCGCCCCGCTTTTCGTAAATACCACAAGCTTCTGTTGAAACAGTAAAACCGGGAGGCACAGGAACGCCCGCGTTGGACATTTCTGCAAGGTTGGCACCCTTACCACCGAGTAGTTCTCGCATTGAACGATCGCCATCGGTCATCTGCTTGCCGCCACCGTAAAAATAAACGTATTTCTTTGCCATGTTTCTTCAGCCTTATTCTTTGCTTGAATATCTTGGAAGGTGTTAATTCGATCTGTTTAAATTGTGAAGCTCTATGACCAAAGGTCAGTCCGAAAAATCCACGCAGTTATTGCCGCTTGAAGCTTCACAGAGTCACGCGAAAACGTTTTCAAAATGCTGCGGCAGTCCCAATTCACTTGTTTCCATGGGTCGCAGATAAACAACATTTCACGCTTTGCGCGGCAATAGGTTAACAACGCATCCGATAATGGTAAAGATCACGCCATTTCCCAAAACAACTCAGCGGGAGAATTCACCACCTTAAGACGCGATAAAGGAAATCTCCGCAAATATTCATTTTAAAACTCACCCCCTAAGCCACCAGAACTCCCAGATTATTGAATTTTTGAACGAAATGAAACAACTCAGCCCCCGGGTAGACCAAAGATTATCGGCACCAATCGAGGATGCGGTTTTCAAAAAGGATAGTTAAATTTCCCTCTTCATCGACTAAGTAATATTCTTAAATCACAAACGTTAGTATTTGTTGCTGCGGCCTCAAAAATAAGTGACTGCCCATCAAGAAAATCAAAACTTCGACAGGCCTTCAAAGCAATCTCTGCCTGACTTGCTAATTCTTGTTTTTGAGCTTCGTCATGCTGATTGATCCAATCTGCATCGACCCAACCGCCTGCCACTGGAACGTTGCCATCTTCACCATCGGTGCCGCCGGATAACAGACAATAATCACTTGACGAATCCAATTGAAAACTTAGTAGCGAGTTAATTGCTGAAAGCACAAGGTGCTGATTGCGTCCACCTCTACCGGGATTCCTAGAAAGGGAAACCGTGGTTTCACCACCGGATATCAGACATTTTTCACCACTCCCCAAGCTTGCCTGCGCGATTTCGATTGCGACGCTTCTCCCCACGATACCTGCTTCCCCTTCGTCTCCTAATGGAGAAGCAAGTTCGACTTGATATCCCAATTCGCTTGCTCGTGTTCTTGAAGCCAGCATTGCGGTTTCGATATTTCCAATAACAAAATTAGAAACCGTTGCACCGCAACCACCCTTCATCACTTGCAACGCACTGCAATCCACAACGTCCCAAACCTTCTCGGGCAAGACGTCTTGAAGCGGATCAAACTGAAGCAAGACTTCCCTAGCCGAAGAACCATCCTCCGACAAACAGGTAGGCCCGGACGCAATCACTGACAAGTCATCACCGATCACATCTGAAATGACAAGTGATACCATTGGAGCGTTGCACTGCCGAGCTAGTCCGCCACCTTTCACTTGGCTCAACACTCGACGAACTGCGTTCAATTGATAAATCGATGCTCCGGATGCGCTCAAAAAATCTGTCGTTGCTCGCAGCTCAGAGAGCCCAATAGAGTCAACGGGTTTTTCAAGAAGCGCTGAACCACCACCGGAGATAAGACAGACCACGACATCATCTGGACCAGCGGTTCGCACCAATTCTAAAATTTCATCGGTCGCATCGAGCACACGATCAGTCGGCAAATTTACCGCTCCGGGACGACACCCTCCGATTGTAAAAAAATTGGAATCAACCACACGGTCATCGGGAACGTTGATCCGCCCCACTGCATTCAATTTCCGAAGCGTCTCAGCACCAAGTCTCTGTTCAAGCCCGACCGCCATGGCCCCGCTTGCTTTACCGAATCCGACGACAATAAGCCTGCGACAGGTTGCCAATTCAATAGTCTGCCCCCCCAGCAGGACGGAATGTTCGTTAATATCAACAAAATCCCGCACCAATCGAGCAGCGTCTACCGCTTGAACCCCGGCATTCCATATTTCTCTGGCATCTTCAATCAGTGACCTACTTTTCAACACACACTCTCCTTGGACAACCAATACAATTTGGGAAACCGAAACACCAACAAATAATTGCGTCAGGGGTAAATAATCTCGCAACCGTGAATGAAATTTTAACGCATGCTTGCCGTTTCTGCCGCCTGCTCCATAATGCCTAAATCACTTGCCGTTCAACCATTCAAACTCTACCCATGATTCTTCGCACGTGCATTTTACTGCTTGCTATTTGCACCTACGCACTGGTCTCATTCCCGTGGCAAGATTCTTCTTTGAACTCCGACAAAGCAAAGTTTGCCACCTTGGGTACCAACCGTAACAAGGATGTCACCGAGAGTAGCGGCCTAGCATATTCTCGACAAATTCCTGATGCGATCTGGACCATCAACGATTCGGGAAATTCGAATCGCGCATTCCTACTCCAGACTGATGGAACGCTTTTGGCGGAAATCAAACTGAAAGACACCGACAACATTGATTGGGAAGCACTCGCGGA